>NZ_VJVX01000071.1:0-38213 GCF_008033685.1 Microbispora sp. CSR-4 | reverse complement strand
GCCATCGAGGGCAGCCAGCGTGAGAGCCATCCCTGCCTCGTTCGCACACCCCGATCTTCTACACCAACCGGAGCGCGCTCGCACTCAAGAAGGTAGGGCGGCGTGAGCTGGCTCGACTCCACCGTCCACCGGGCCCTCGCAGAGGCCGTCCTGGTCGGCGCGCTGGGCGGGGTGGTCGGCGTCTTCGTGACCGCGCGGCGGCTGCCGTTCTTCACGATGGCACTCACGCACGCGACGTTCCCCGGCATCGTCGTCGCCGCCCTGCTCGGGGTGAACCTCTACCTCGGCGGCGGGCTGTTCGGGCTGCTGGTGGTCGCCGCCGTCCTGGCGTTCGGCCGGGGCCGCGGGCAGGACTTCACCACGGCCACCGGCATCGCGCTGTCGGGCGGCTTCGCGCTCGGCGTGGTGCTGGTGTCGTCGCAGGACGGCTTCACCAAGGACCTGGCGGCCTACACGGTGGGCGACGTCCTCGCCGTCGGCGCGGGCGACCTGGTGGCGACCACCGCCGTCGCCGCGGGCGTGCTGCTCGTGCTCGTCCTGGTGGGCAAGGAACTGCTGCTCGCGGCGTTCGACCCGGTGGGGGCGGCGGCGCTCGGGCTGCCCCTCGTGCTGCTCGACTTCGCGCTGCTCGCCGTCGTGGAGGTGACCGTCGTCGCCACCGTGCCCGCGCTGGGGACGATCCTCGCCGTGGCGCTGATCGTGGGCCCGGCCGCGACCGCCCGCCTGATCACCGACAGGCTCGCGCCGCTGTTCCCGCTCGCCGCCGGGATCGGGATCGCGTGCGCCCTGGCGGGTGTGTGGGTCTCCACACGGTGGAACGTCGCGACCGGGGCCTCCATCGCCCTGTTCGTGGGCCTGGTGTTCGGGGTGGTCTTCCTCGGCACCGCCGTACGCGACCGGGCCAGACGGGCCGTGGCCGCCAACCCGGCGTGAGAGTCAGAGGTGCAGCACGCTGCCCTGCTCGTCCACCTGATCGGCGCTGTCGTCGTCGAACCACACGCCGCCCGTGGCGAGGTAGCGGAACCGGTGCGCGCCGGGCGGGAGGATCACCGACACGGTGCGGGTGCCGTTCCTGCGCGGCAGCAGTTCGTGGCGGCCGGGCAGCCAGTCGTTGAAGTCGCCCACGACGCTGACCGTCCCGGAGGGCTCGTCAATGGGCAGGGCGAAGGTGACGCGGGTCTTCTGCCCGAACAACCTGGTGCGTTTGAGCATGTCGCATAGCCTGGCGTATTGCCCCTAAAGGAAGAAATAGGTACACGCAGGACGTAACACAATATTCACGGCCTTTTCAGGGCGTGCGGCCGACCCCGCAGAGGAACCACGTGGGCAGGTGGCGGCCGGCCTGGCGGGCGAGCAGGTTCTCGTCGTCGGGCCGCCACTCGTCCAGCGGCACGAGGCCCGGCTCGATGAGCCGGAAGCCGCCGAACAGCTCGTGGATCTGCTCGCGGCTCCGCAGCGTGACACCACTGCTGGCCTGCCGGTAGACGGCCGCCCCCTCGCGGGCGTCGCCCGCCCGTTCCTCGTCCGTGACGTGCGACAGCACGAGGTGGCTTCCCGGGGCGACGCACTCCCGCAGGCGGGCGACGAGCTCGGCCGGTTTGTCGTCGTCGGTCAGGAAGTGCACCACGGCCACGAGCAGGATGGCGACCGGCTCCGAGACGTCGATCAGCGACCGCAGCTCCGGGTCGGCGAGGATCTCCTCGGGACGCCGCAGGTCCCCGTGCACGGTGACGGTGGTGGCGGTGGTGCCCGACAACAGCGCCTGGGAGTGCGCGAGCACCACCGGGTCGTTGTCCACGTACGCCACCCGGACGCCGGGGTCCATCTCGTGCGCCACCTCGTGGACGCTGCCCTCGGTCGGCAGCCCGGTGCCGATGTCCACGAACTGCCGGATCCCTGCCTCGGCAACCAGATGGCGTACGGCCCGGCGCAGGAACGCGCGGTTGCGGCGGGCCAGCGCGGGGGCCTCGGGCGCGACCTTCATGATCCGCTCCGCGGCTTCCCGATCTGCCGCGAAGTTGTCCTTTCCGCCGAGGAAATAGTTGTACATGCGTGCGGGATTGGGGACGCCCGCATCGATACCGGGTGGCGGCGCGTCATCAGCCACGCAATGTCTCCTCACTCATGGTAGTAAAGAGGACTTGGTGCGAGCATAAGGGTCTCCGAGGGAAAACCCAACGAAGAACGCCATAACTCTGTGACTCCACTTTTTCGCCGGATTTCCGTGCGCGAAAGCGAGACACGCCACGGGCAGCGGCAGCTCGGCGGTCGGGAAGAGCGTGAAGGCGAGCTCGCCGATCGGTTCACGCCGGGAGACCTAGGACCAGCGCCCGATGTGGAGACGCGGCCGGGAAACCTATAACGGACGCATGTACGCGATCAGATTGCACGCTTTCGGCCCCGCCGAGAGTCTCGTCTACGAGGAGACCGAGGATCCCGAGCCCGGGCCCGGCCAGGTGCGCGTGGCCGTACGGGCGGCGGGGGTGCACCTCGTCGACACCGTGTTGCGGGCCGGGAAGTACGGAGGCGGCCCGATCCCCGTCCCTGATTTGCCCACGATTCCCGGCCGTGAGGTCGCCGGGGTCGTCGACGCCGTCGGCCCAGAGGTCGATCCGGGCCTGATCGGCAGGCGGGTCGTGACCCACCTCGGCATGGTGCCCGGCGGATACGCCGAGCTGGCCGTACGGGACGCCGCGGCGATCCACGAGATCCCGGACGGCCTGGGGTACGGCGAGGCGGTGGCGATGATCGGCACCGGCCGGACCACGATGGGCATCCTCGACGTCGCGGAGATCCGGGCGGACGACGTCATGGTGGTGACGGCGGCCGCCGGGGGCATCGGCAACCTGCTGGTGCAGGCGGGGGTGCGGGCCGGCGCCACGGTCGTGGGGCTCGCCGGCGGCCCGGCCAAGGTGAGCCGGGTGCGGGAGCTGGGCGCGCACCACGCCGTGGACTACACCGCTCCCGGCTGGCCCGACGAGGTGCGGGCGCTCCTCGGCGACCGGGAGGTCACGCTGGCGCTCGACGGCGTCGGCGGGACCATCGGACGGGCGACGCTGGAGCTGCTCGGCGTCGGCGGCAGGATCGTGCTGTTCGGCTGGTCGGACGCCGAGGGCGGCCCGACCGCGCTGACCACGGAGGACCTCTACCAGCGCGGCATCACCGCGGCGGTGGGGATCGGCCCGCGGGGGCTGAAGCGGCCGGGCGGCCTGCGGGGTCTGGAGGAGCGGGCGCTGGCCGCCGCGGGGTCGGGTGAGCTGGTCCCGCTGGTGCAGAGCTTCCCGCTCAAGGACGCCGCCGCCGCGCACGCCGCGCTGGAGACCCGCGCCACCACGGGCAAGGTCGTCCTCGTTCCCTAGGCGACCAGGACGGGGTGGGGGAGCACCGAGGTGTGGCAGTAGCCGAGGTCGTTCATGGGGGTGACCTCGGGCTGGGTGCGGCCGTGCTCGTCGGTGGCCCGCACCCGTACGACATGGGCGCCGGGGGCGGGGTCCCAGGTGAACCGCCAGCGGGTCCAGACGCCCGCGAGGCCGGGCCTGTCGAGGACGGCGGGCCGCCAGGGGCCGTCGTCGATCCGGTAGTCGACGGCGGTCACCCGGTCCTCCCCGGCGTACGCCCGGCCGCGGATCGTCTGCGGTCCTGGGTGCAGCCGCGCGGGCCAGGGCAGCTCGACCAGGCTCGCTACCGGCGTGGAGGTGATCGGCACGGCCGGACGTCCGGGGCCGACGATCACGTAGTCGTCGGTGTTCCACGGCACGCTCAGCGGCCGGTCGGACACCTCGATCCGGCCCACCCACTTGATGCTCGCCGCGCCGAGCCAGCCGGAGACCACCACGCGGGCCGGAAAGCCGTGGTCGGGCGGCAGGATCTCGCCGTTCATGGCGAGCGCGAGCAGGGTGTCGGGGGCGAGGGCCTTGGCGAGGGGCATCGGGCGGCGTCCGCGCGCCTCGTCGAGCCCTTCCGGCATCACCTCGACGGCGGCGTCCGTGAGGCCGGCGGGTTCGAGCAGGTCGCGCAGCGGAATCCCGGTCCACTCGGCCGTGCCGATGGCGCCGCGGTGCCACTGCACGCCCTCGAACCGGTGGCCGTGCTCGGCGCCGAACAGGGCGCGCCGGTTGCCCGCGCACTCCAGGGTGCGGACGACGGACACGAGCGGGAACCGGCGCCACAGGTCGTCGTAGGTGTAGTCGATGGTCCGGCGCACGCCGCCGCCCTCCACGCGCAGCGTCCAGGTCTTCGGGTCGACGCGGGGGGTCGGGGCGTGGTTGCGGACGAAGAAGCGGTCGATGGGGGTGATCAGGCCCGGCAGGCGGTCGGGCCGGGTGCCGTAGTCGAGGCCGGTGCCGGCGTCCTCCATGAGGTCGGCGCTGATCGGCTTCACCACCGCCGTGCGGATGTCGCGTGTCGTACGCATCGGCCTTTCCTCTCCCGGCCGATGCGGTGACGGCCGTCAGCCGAGGCCGCGGCTCGCCCTGTGGGCGTGACGCTGTGCCCAGGACGCGAGGCGTGACCAGCGCCGGGCCGCGACCAGGCGGTTGGCGACGCGGGCGTCGTCGGCCTCGCGGTGCAACTCCGTGAGGCGCTCGGTGGCCAGGGAGTAGTCGTAGAACATCATTACCGTCCAGCTCGCCGTTGTAACTGTCTTAGATTTCTTAGCCAGTCACAAAGGTACGGCAAAGTGCGTAACTGGTCAAGTTGGTTTGGACGGTTACGTCGCCCCGGCGGCCTGGGCGTCGTACGCGCGGACGACGGTGTCGAGCAGGCCGGGGAAGAGGGCGTCGAGATCCTCCCGGCGCAGCGAGCTCATCTTCGCGGTCCCCCGGTAGACCTGCCTGATCACGCCCGCCTCGCGGAGCACGCGGAAGTGGTGGGTGGTCGTCGACTTGCTGACCGCGAGGTCGATCGCCGAGCAGGAGGATTCGCCGTTGCCGGCGAGGAAGCGCACCACCTGGAGGCGTACGGGATCGGACAGCGCGTGCAGGACGGCCTCCAGCCGGATCTCGGAGGGATCCGGGTGGTCGAGCGTCCGGGGCTGGGGCGTCATCGCGGCCCTCCTTGTACGACGTTCGTCGTAGTTTGACATCTCTCGTACTACGAAGGTTATCGTACAAAGGTCGCCGTGATGAGGACCGTGACGAGAGGAGAGCGGCGTGAGCGCGTTGTTCGAGCCCCTGAAACTGCGGGACCTGACCATTCCCAACCGCGTCTGGATGCCGCCGATGTGCCAGTACAGCGCGGCGATGGAGGGGCCCGGGCAGGGCGTCCCCACCGACTGGCATCTCGCCCACCTCGGCTCCCGGGCGGCGGGCGGGGCCGGTTTGATCATCGTCGAGGCCACGGCCGTCTCCCCGGAGGGCCGGATCAGCCCCGCCGATCTCGGGCTGTGGAACGAGCGCCAGCAGGAGGCGTTCGGCCGCATCACCCGGTTCGTCACCGAGCAGGGCGCGGTGCCCGGCATCCAGCTCGCCCACGCCGGGCGCAAGGCGTCCACCGGCCTCCCGTGGCGGGGCGGCGGGCCGGTCGGCCCCGATGACCACGGGTGGCGGCCGGTCGCGCCCAGCCCCATCCCCTTCGACGAGGGCTATCCGGTGCCGGAGGAGCTGAGCGAGGCGGAGATCCGGCGGCTGGTGGACGCCTTCGCCGCGGCCGCCCGCCGCGCGCTCGCGGCGGGCTTCACGGTGGTGGAGATCCACGGCGCCCACGGCTACCTGATCCACGAGTTCCTGTCGCCGTTCAGCAACCGGCGCACCGACGCGTACGGCGGCACTTTCGAGAACCGGGCTCGCCTCGCGCTCGAGGTGGCCGACGCGGTGCGCGCCGTGTGGCCGGACGAGCTGCCGGTGTTCTTCCGGATCTCGGCCACCGACTGGCTGAGCGAGAACCCCGAGGACCCCCGCGAGGGCTGGACGGCCGGCGACACCGTACGGCTGGCCAAGGAGCTGCTCGCCCACGGGGTGGATCTACTCGACGTCTCGACGGGCGGCAACGTGCCGGGTGCCCGCATCCCCCTGGAACCGGGTTATCAGGTGCCGTTCGCGGCCCGGGTGAAGGCGGAGACGGACATCGCCGCCTCGGCCGTCGGGCTCATCACCGAGCCGCGCCACGCGGAGGAGATCGTGGCCTCCGGGCAGGCCGACGCGGTGATGCTCGGGCGTGAGCTGCTGCGCAACCCCTACTGGCCGAACGACGCGGCGGGCGAGCTCGGCGCGCGTGGGCGCTGGCCGGTCCAGTACCACCGGGCGCTCTGAACGGGCTCGGCCGGGCGCCTCGCTGTTCGAGTCATCGGCCGTACGGACATGGGTAGGGGTCGTCGTATGGCAGAGATCGGATTCACCCTCATGTCCGAGCAGTCGCCCGCCAAGGAGCTGGTGGAGGACGCGGTCGCCGCCGAGCGGGCGGGCTTCGGCTACGCGGTCGTCTCCGACCACTACTTCCCGTGGCTGGAGGAGATGGGCCACTCTCCGTACGCCTGGTCGGTGCTGGGCGCGGTGGCGCAGACCACCGAGCGGCTGCCGCTGATGACGTACGTGACGTGCCCGATCATGCGGTATCACCCGGCGGTGGTGGCGCAGAAGGCCGCCACGATGGGGGTGCTCAGCGACGGCCGCTTCACCCTCGGCGTGGGCGCGGGCGAGAACCTGAACGAGCACGTGATCGGGCACGGCTGGCCGCCGGTCAACACCAGGCACGAGATGTTCCGCGAGGCCATCGAGGTCATCAAGGAGCTCTTCCAGGGCGGCTACCGCAACTATCGCGGCGAGTATTTCGACATCGACTCGGCCCGCCTGTTCGATCTGCCGGAACGGCCGGTGCCCGTCGCGGTCGCCGCGTCCGGCGACCAGTCGGTGGACATCGCGGCCGAGCTCGGCGACGGCCTCGTGGCGACGGACCCGGACGGGTCGCTGGTGGAGAGGTTCGCGGCGTCCGGCGGCGAGGGCAAGCCCGTCTACGGCCAGCTCGCCGTCTGCTACGACCCCGACAGGGACGCCGCGGTCGAACGCGCGCACCGCCTGTGGCGCTGGTCGGTGGCCGGCTGGAAGGTCATGTCGGAGCTGCCCGCGCCGGTCAACTTCGCCGCCGCCACCGAGACCGTGCGGCCGGAGGACGTGGCGGAGAAGGTGCCCTGCGGCGCGGATCCCGGGGCCGTGGTCGAGGCCGTACGGAAGTACGCCGAGGCCGGTTTCACCCACATCGCGCTCGTGCAGATCGGACGGGAGCGCCAGCGGGAGTTCTTCGAGTGGTCGGAGAAGGAGCTCCTGCCCGCCCTGCGTGATCTTCAGACGTGAGACGAGGTCTGGGCCTCCCGCCTCCAGGGGAGCGCGGGCAGGCCGCACCGCACCCGCAGGACCATCCAGAACGCCGGGGCGAGCAGCAGCACGGCGACCAGCGCCCAGATGGTCTGGGTGTTGCCGGCGCCGAACATCTTCAGCGCCGAGGCGAGCAGCACGAACGCCAGGACGCGGCGGATCAGCCCGCCGGGGGCGCGTGAGGAGATCCGCGAGCCGAGGTAGACGCCGGGGATTGACCCCACCAGCAGCGCGACCGTGATCGACAGCGTGAACTCGCCGAACAGCAGGTGCCCGAGCGCGGCCGACATGACGAGCGGCACGGCCTGCACAAGGTCGGTGCCGACGAGCTGGTTGGCCTTCAGGGCGGGATAGAGCGCCAGCAGGGCCACGATGATCAGGGAGCCGGAGCCGACCGAGGTGATCCCGACCACGAGCCCGCCGACGGCTCCCACCAGTGCGGTCGGCAGCGGCCGTACGGCGACGGAGGGCATCTCGGTCGCGGCCGGTTCGCCGGGAGCGGCGGTGCGGCGGCCGGTCTCCGGGGTGCGGCCCTCGGCGCGGTCGCGCATCGCGAGATAACCGCGTACGGCCAGGCCCCCGGCCGCGATGAGCAGGGCGATGCCGAGACCCTTCTCGATCACCTCCTGCACGGCCTCGCCCCGGCCCAGCGCGCGGGCGATGAGCACCCCGCAGAACGCCGCGGGGACCGAGCCCACGCACAGCCAGGCGACGAGCCGTAGGTTGACCGTCCCCCGGCGCAGGTGCACGAGACTGCCCACCGGTTTCATGACGGCGGCGGCGACGAGGTCGCTGGAGACGGCGGCGAGGGGCGGCACGCCGAAGAACGTCACGAGCATGGGCGTCATCAGGGCCCCGCCGCCCATACCGGTCAGGCCGACGACGACGGCGACCAGGAACGAGCCGATCGCCATGGTGTAGTCGAAATGCACCCGCTAACCCTACCTAACCCATCGGAATTACGGATACCCCCATCTTGTGGTGAACCTTCGTGCTTAACCGGTTCGGCCGATCACTCGCGGCGTACCCCGCGACGGGCCGGTCACCCGCGCTGGCCGGGCCTTCTCGCGGAGGCGGAGACTCGCGGGAGTACCGTAGGGATCACACAGGTGATCAGCCGTTGACGTGGTGGTGGCCCACCCAATACCTTGGCCGCACCTTATCCGGTTAAGTATGGCGATGGAGGGGCTGGGGATGCGGCGATGACCGTCCTCGCGGTGGACATCGGCGGCACGAAGTTCGCCGCCGCGGCCGTCGCGCCCGACGGCGAGATGCTGGCCCGCGCCGAGGTGCCGCTGGGCGGCCCCGGGTCGGCCGACCGTACGCTGTCCGAGGTCGTGGGCCGGATCACCGAGCGCGTGCCGCCCGCCCGGCTCGACGGCATCGGAGTGGGCTCGGCCGGGCCGCTCGACCCCCGCAAGGGCACGGTCAGCCCGGTGAACATCCCGGCCTGGCGCGAGTTCCCGCTGGTCGACACGCTCCGCGAGGTGCTGCCCGGCCGGCCCGTACGGCTCGCCGGAGACGCCCAGTGCATGGCACTCGGGGAGTGGTGGCGCGGCCTGGGCGGCGACGGCGCGGCGCGGAGCCGGGCCATGCTCGGCATGGTGGTCTCCACCGGCGTCGGCGGCGGCCTCGTCCTCGACGGCGTGCCGTACGTCGGCCCGACCGGCAACGCCGGGCACATCGGCCACATCACCGTCGATCCCGGCGGCGAGCCGTGCCCCTGCGGCGGCGCCGGCTGCGTCGAGACCATCGCGAGCGGGCCCGGCATGGTCCGCTGGGCCACCGCGAACGGCTGGACCGGTGCGGATGCCAGGGCGCTGGCCGCCGACGCCCGGACCGGGCACCCCACCGCCGTGACCGCCTTCCGGCGCGCGGCCGACGCGCTGGCCACCGCCGTGCTCACGGCGTCCGCCCTGTTCGACCTCGACCACGTCGTCATCGGAGGGGGCGTGGCCGCCGCGGGGCCGATTCTGTTCGGCCCGCTCAGGCGGGCGATCGAGAGGAACGCCGGGCTCGGCTTCCTGCGACGCCTGCGGGTGGACCCGACCTCCCTGGGACGCGACGCCGGGCTGTTCGGCGCCGCCGCCCTCGTCCTGCTACAGGACGACCCCTCCGAGTGAGCGCGGGCACCTTCCACATCGGCGCATCCGGGCAGAGGAGGGGCAAAGGTACCCTGGAGTAACTGACAGGAATCGGGGGCCACCATGACGGGAACGCACAGGTGAAAGGCGCCACCGGTTCGGCAGGCCCGCCACATGGGGCGGTCAGGCCGGCTCCCGACCTCCTGACGGCGCTGCTCGACGGCAGCGCCGAGGGCGTCGTGCTGTGCGACGCTGACGGCGTCGTGACGCTGGTCAACGCGGCGGCGGTCCGCCTGATGCCCGGAGTCGAGCCGGGCCTGCCCGCGCCCGCGCCGCTCGGGCCCGTCCCGTCCGCCCCCGAAGGCCGGACCATGATCCACGGCGGCCGGGCGATCCGGATTCGCGCCGAAGCGGTCGGCGACGGCCGCCTCGCCTGGTATCTCTCCGATCTGGACGCGGCGCCGCGGACCGAGTTCCTGCTGGAGGCCGGCCGCCGCCTGTCCGCCTCGCTCAACCCGCACCGGTGCGCCAGGGCCGCGACGGAGCTGGCCGCCGACTTCCTGTGCGACATGGCGGTCGTGCTGCTGCCGTCCACCGCCCGCCGCCGGATGGAGTGGGTGCGCGCCGTCTCCGGCCGGCCCGGCGCGGAGGAGGGCACCCTGCCGGCCGCCGAGGCGGCGGAGGTGCCCGGCCTGACCGACGCGCTCGCGGGCCTGCGGCACGGTGGCACAGGGCTGCATGCCCCAGGAGACACAGGGCTGCAGGATCCGGGCGGCGCGCCGGAGTGGCTGCTGCCGGAGGGGTTCGGGCCCCTGGGCCACCTGCTGGTGCTCCCGCTGCCCGGCAACGGCGTGCCCGCCGGGGCGATCGTGCTCGCCCGCCGTGCTGGGCGGCCGCCGTTCTGCGACGACGACCAGAGGATGGCGCGCGACCTCGCGATCCGGGCCGGTGCCGCGATCTCCGCGGCCTCCCTGTTCCGGGAGCAGAGCACGATCAACGCCATCCTGACCGGTGATCTGCTGCCGCCGGACCTGCCGGAGATCGAGGGCATGCGGGTGGCGGGCCGGCTGCGGGCCTCGCAGCAGGCCGGCGCCATCGGCGGCGACTTCTACGACGTCTACCTGCCCGACGCGGCTACCGGCGACGGGATCGTGGAGCGGCCGCCGCTGGTCATCCTGGGCGACGTCTGCGGCAAGGGCGCCCGCGCGGCGGTCCTGGCCGGTCAGGTCCGCCACAGCCTGCGCACGCTGCTGCTGCTGGAAAGCCGCACCGACCGGCTGCTCGAACTGCTGAACCGGTCGCTGCTCGCCTCCCCGTCGCCGCACTCGTACGTGACGATGATCCTGGCCGCGCTGCGGGCCGCACCCGGCGATCACGTGCTGGTGGACCTGGCTGTGGCCGGGCACCCGCCACCGCTGGTCCTGCGCCGGGACGGCACGGTGGAGGAGGTCGCCGCGCGGGGGTCCATCCTCGGCGCGTTGAAGCAGATCAGCCTGTGGCCCGTCACACTCGATCTCGCACCCGGCGAGGTGTGCCTGCTGTACAGCGACGGCATCACC
This sequence comes from Microbispora sp. CSR-4, assembly GCF_008033685.1. Taxonomy (NCBI): domain Bacteria; kingdom Bacillati; phylum Actinomycetota; class Actinomycetes; order Streptosporangiales; family Streptosporangiaceae; genus Microbispora; species Microbispora sp. CSR-4. The sequence goes on along the minus strand of NZ_VJVX01000071.1, from coordinate 27,263 downwards.
GAGGCGTTCGGCGGCCCGAGCGGCCGGGAAATGTTCGGTGAGGAACGGCTGAAGGCGGCGCTCGCCACCTGCGCGGGAATGCCGGTCGAGGCCCTGGTGGAACGGCTGGAACAACTCAGCACGGAATGGCTGGGCGGCGCTCCTGCCACCGGCTTGCAGGACGACCGCGCCCTGCTCGCCGTACGTGCGGGGAGACAGGGGTGACGGCAGGGATGACGACATGGTGACGACGGACCTGGCGGCGGCGACGGAGCACTACCTGGACCTGATCGGCCGGGCCGACGAGTACGGCGCGGTCGACCTGGTCCTGGGCCTGATCGACGAGGGCGTGCCCGCCGAGGACGCGCTGCTGCGGGTCGTCGCCGCCGGCCAGCGCCGGGTGGGCGAGCTGTGGGCGTCGAACGAGTGGACGGTCGCGCGCGAGCACGGCGCGACCGCGGTCAGCGAGCGCGTCGTGGCCGCCGTCAGCGGGCGCGTACGGCCCGCGGCGACCCGCGGCCGGGTGGCCGTGGCCTGCGCCGACGGCGAATATCACGCGCTGCCCGCCCGCATCATGGCGGAGGTGCTGCGTCTGCGGGGATGGCGGGTCGACTTCCTGGGGGCCAGCGTGCCCGGCCCGCACCTGATCACCCACCTGCACCAGACCGGGCCCGACGTGGTCGCGCTCGGCTGCACGCTGGCCACCCGGCTGCCCCGCGCGCACGCCACCATCTCGGCCTGCCAGGCCGTGGGCGTTCCCGTGCTGGCCGGTGGGGCGGGGTTCGGCGCCGACGGCCGCTACGCCCGCCTGCTCGGCGCGGACGCCTGGGCGCCCAGCGCCGACGCCGCGGCCGACCGGCTCGCCGCCGGGCTGCCGTCGTTTCCCGCCGCCCACGACGGCGCCGCCGCGGCCCGTCTCGGCGGCGAGGAGTACGCCTATCTGGCCCGGCACCGCGCCGAACTGCTGTCCCGCGTCATGGACAGGCTCGGGGACGACACCGGCGAGGATCTCGGTCACATCGCCGACTATCTGATCGCCGCGATGTACGTCCACGACCCCGCGCTGTTCACCGGCTTCGTCACCTGGACCTGCCAGGTCCTGGCGGCCAGGAACGTGCCCGCGGAGTCCGTCGTGCGCGGGCTGCGTGCTCTCCATGATGTGCTGACGGACTGCCCCGACACCCGCCTGGTGCTGGACGAGGGCGTCGCCGCGGCATGTGCCGATCAACGAGCAGAGACGAGGGTCTGATGCAGGACACGCCCGCGTTCCGGGTCGAGTCGCTCACTCCCGAGCCCGGCACGGCGCGCCTGGTGATGACCGGCGAGCTCGACTTCACCACGGCGGACGAGGCGTCCGCGGGGGTGGCCAAGGCGCTCGCGGAGGGCGTCGGCGTGCTCGAACTCGACCTGGCGGGGCTGAAGTTCATCGACTCGTCGGGCATGGCGGTGGTGATGAACGCCTACACCGGCGCGCAGGAGCGCGGGACGGCCTTCCGGATCGTCGCCCTCACCCCCTATCTGCGCCACCTGATCGAGGTCGTCGCCCTCGACGACGTGCTCGACCTGCCCGCCTGATGTCCGGGCTGAGACAATGGGCGGGTGAGCAGGCGTGCCGTCGCCGTCCGGATCGAGGGGATCGTGCAGGGGGTCGGCTTCCGGCCCTTCGTGTACGGCCTCGCCACGCGGCTCGGCCTCGCCGGGGTGGTCGGCAACGACGAACGCGGGGTCTTCATCGAGGTCGAGGGCGGCAGCGCGCCGGTCGAGGAGTTCCTGGCCGCGCTGACCGGCGACCCGCCGCCGCTGGCGGTCATCGAGCGGATCAGCACGGCCCCGGCGCCCGTCACCGGCCGCGGCACATTCGTGATCGCGCCGAGCGCGGCCGGTGGGGACCGGCACGCGCTCGTCTCGCCGGACGTGGCGACCTGCGACGCCTGCGTGCGCGACCTGAGCGACCCGGCCGACCGCAGGTGCGGCTACGCCTTCACCAACTGCACCGGCTGCGGCCCGCGCTTCACCATCGTCCGCGACGTGCCCTACGACCGGGCCACCACCACGATGGCGGGCTTCCGGATGTGCGCGGACTGCGCCCGCGAATATCACGACCCCGGCGACCGGCGCTTCCACGCCCAGCCCGTGTGCTGCCCCGCCTGCGGCCCCCTGCTGCGGTTCGTGGGTCCCGAGGGACCCGGTGATCCGCTCGCGCGGGCAGTACGGCTGCTGCGGGAGGGCGGCGTGCTGGCGGTCAAGGGACTCGGCGGCTATCACCTGGCGGCGCTCGCGGCGGACGAACCCGCCGTGGCAGCGCTGCGGTCGCGCAAGCACCGCGAGGACAAGCCGTTCGCGGTGATGACCGGCGACCTGGCCGCGGCGCGGCGGCTGTGCGTGGTGGACCCGGCCGAGGAGCGCCTGCTGACCGGCCCCGCCCGCCCCGTCGTGCTGCTGCGGCGGCTCGATGACTTACTCGTGGCGCCGTCCGTGGCACCCGGCAACCGGTGGCTGGGGGTGCTGCTGCCGTACACCCCGCTGCACCACCTGCTGCTCCGGGGGGTTGGTGAGCCGATCGTGCTGACCAGCGGAAACGTGTCCGACGAGCCGATCGCCTACCGGGACGACGACGCCCTGGAACGGCTCGGCGGCATCGCCGACGCCTTCCTGACCCACGACCGCCCCATCCACATCCGTACGGACGACTCGGTCGTACGGGTCTTCCGGGGCCGTGACCTGCCGATCAGGCGGTCGCGGGGATACGTGCCCCACCCGCTGCCGCTCGCCGTCGCGGCGGCCCGGCCCGTGCTCGCCTGCGGCGCCGAGCTGAAGCACACGTTCTGCCTGGTCAAGGGTGACCGTGCGTTCGTCTCCCACCACATCGGCGACCTGGAGAACTACGAGACCCTGCGGTCGTTCACCGAGGGAGTCGAGCATTTCCGGCGGCTGTTCGACATCACGCCCGAGGTCGTCGCGCACGACCTGCACCCCGACTATCTGTCCACCAAGTGGGCGCTCGACCAGGACGCGGACCTCGTCGGCGTGCAGCACCACCACGCCCACATCGCGTCCTGCCTGGCCGACAACGGCGTCGATTGCACGGTCGCGGGCCCGGTCGCGGGAGTGGCCTTCGACGGCCTCGGCTACGGCGCGGACGGCACACTGTGGGGCGGCGAGTTCCTCGTCGCCGACCTGACCGGCTTCGAACGGGCGGGCCACCTCGCGCCGGTGCCGATGCCCGGGGGCGTGACCGCGATCCGGCAGCCCTGGCGCATGGCCGCCACCTACCTCGATCTCGCCTACGACGGCGACGTCCCCGAAGACCTGGACGTCGTACGGCGCAACGCCGGGCAGTGGGCGGCCGTCGTCGCGCTGGCCCGCCGGGGCGTCAACTCGCCTCTCACCTCCAGCATGGGCCGCCTGTTCGACGCGGTGGCGGCGGTCGCGGGGGTCCGCGACGCGATCACCTACGAGGGCCAGGCCGCGGTCGAGTTCGAGCAGCTCGCCGATCCCGGGGTGGACGACGCCTACCCCTGCCGCCTCGTCGAGACGGGAGCGGGGTTCACCGTGCCGGGCGCGGAGCTGGTCCGCGCGGTCGCCGACGATCTGCGGGCGGGCGTGCCCCGCGACGTCGTCGCCGCGCGGTTCCACAACGCCGTGGCCCGCGTCGTCGCCGACGGCTGCGCGCTGATCAGGACGGCCTGCGGCCTGTCCACGGTCGCGCTGTCCGGCGGGGTGTTCCAGAACCTGCTGCTGCTCGGCCGGGCCGTGACCCTGCTGGAGGAGCGCGGCTTCACGGTGCTCACCCACCACCGCGTCCCCCCGAACGACGGCGGCGTCAGCCTCGGTCAGGCCGCCGTCGCCGCCGCGATGGCGGCGAACTCGCCGATCAGCGGGGTGCGGCGGGAGCTGTCCCAGGCCAGGCACACCTGGTTGGGCGGGATGTCGGCGACCGGCACGTAGGTGACGTCGGGCCGGGTGTAGAAGGTCACCACCGACAGCGGCAGGACGATGATGCCGTGGCCCGCGGCGACGTGTTCGAGCTTCTCCTCCACGGCGTGGAAGACCGGCGCGGGGCGACGCGGAGCCGAGCCCCGCAGCTCGGTCGCGACGTCGCGCCACTCGGGCACGGCGTCGGGGTGCTGGAGGAGGTGCTCGTCGGCGAGGTCGGCGATGCCGATCGCGTCCTTGCCCGCCAGACGGTGACCGGAGGGCAGCACGGCGACGCGCGGCTCGTCCATCAGCGGCCGCACGCGCAGCCCGCGCTGGTCGATCGGCAGGCGCACATAGCCGATGTCCACCCGCCCGTCGCGGATGGCGTCGGCCTGGTCGTCCCAGGTCGTACGGACGACCTCCACCGTCAGGCCGGGGTGGCGTTCGCGCAGCGCCCGGACCGCCGGAGTGACGATCAGCCCGGGCATGAACCCCACGGTGAAGGTGTCGGCGCCGCGTGCGGCGCGGCCGACCCGCCGGCGCAGCGCCTCGGCCGAGGCCAGCAGCGGGCGGGCGTCGGCGAGCAGTTGCTCGCCCGCGCGGGTGAGCTCGGTGGCCCGCCTGTCGCGCACGAAGAGCTGCACCTTCAGCTCGCTCTCCAGCGCCCGGATCTGGCGCGACAGCACGGGCTGCGCGATGTGCAACGCCTCGGCCGCCCGTCCGAAGTGCAGCCGCTCGGCCACCGCGACGAAATATCGCAGCTTTCGTAGATCGACGTCCACCAGCGCATCCTCTCGGCTCTGATGCCCTCAGGGTATTACAGGCGAGGCAGAGGGTCTTGGACGGCGGCGCCGGGGCGGGCCCATCCTGAAGGGGTCGAGATCCCCTAACCACAAGGACGAGTCATGGATCTGCAGGGGCAGCGCGTCGTCGTGCTCGGCGGCACATCGGGCATCGGACTGGCCACCGCGGAGTCGGCCGCGCGACAGGGCGCCGTGGTCACGGTCGCCTCCAGCAGGCCTTCCAGCGTCGAGCGGGCGCTGAGCCTGCTGCCGGACGGCTGCGAGGGCCGGGTCGCCGACCTCACCGACGCGCGGGCCGTGGGCCGGCTCTTCGAGGACCTGGGCGAGTTCTCCCACCTCGTCTACACGGCCGGTGAGCCGCTGCCGATGATGCCGGTGGACACGCTCGACCTCGACGCGGCACGCGACTTCTTCGGGCTGCGTTACTTCGGCGCGCTGGGGGCGGTCCGCGCCGCCCTGCCGTACCTGCGCAAGGACGGCTCGATCACCCTCACGACCGGCATCGCCAAGGACCGGCCGGGCCCGGGCTGGGCGGTCGCGGCGAGCATCTGCGGCGCCATGGAGGCGCTGACGAAGGCGCTGGCCGTCGAGCTCGCGCCCGTCAGGGTGAACGTCGTGTCGCCCGGCTTCGTGCGGTCGCCGCTGTGGTCGGCGATGGGAGAGGAGGAGCGCGAGCGGATGTACGCCGGCATCGGCGCCTCGATCCCGGCGGGGCGGGTCGGCGAGGTCGAGGACATCGCCCGCGCCTATCTGTTCCTGATGACGGAGCCGTTCGCCACCGGAACCGTCCTGACCGTGGACGGCGGCAACGTGCTCGTCTGACAAACGTGCCCGTCTAACAAATGCGGGGCAGTGGGTCGCCGACCAGAACGTCGACGATCCGGGTGCCGCCGAAGGCGGTCTTGAGCAGCACCAGACCCGGGGGGTCGTCCTGGACGCGGCCGATGATCGCGGCGCCCTCGCCGAGCGGATGGCTCCGCAGCGCGGCGAGCGCGGCGTCGGCAACGCCCCCCTCCGCGTCCCCGTCCCCGTCCCCGTCCCCGTCCCCGTCCCCGTCCCCGTCTCCGTCCCCGGCTACGACCACGACCATCCGGCCCTCGCAGGCCACGTAGAGCGGGTCGATGCCCAGCAGCTCGCAGGCCCCGCGTACGGCGGGCCGTACGGGCACCGCGTCCTCCTCGACCACGACGGCGACGCCGGAGGCGCGGGCGATCTCGTTCAAAATCGTCGCCACGCCGCCCCGGGTCGCGTCCCGCAGGCACCGCACCTTTCCGCCCACGGCGGCCAGGAGGGCGGTGACCAGGCCGTTGAGCGGGGCGGTGTCCGACGTCACGTCGGCCTCGATGTCCAGCTCGCCCCGGGCCAGCATGATCGTGACGCCGTGCTCGCCGATCGGGCCGGACACGAGGACGGCGTCGCCGGGCCGGGCGTGCGCGACACCGAGAGGCGCATCCCGCTCCAGCAGTCCGACCCCGGCCGTGGTGACGTAGCAGCCGTCGGCCTTGCCGCGCTGCACCACCTTGGTGTCCCCGGTCACGATCGACACCTCCGCCGCCGCGGCGGCCCGCGCCATCGACGCGCTGATCCGCCGCAGGTCCTCGACCGGGAAGCCCTCCTCCAGGACGAAACCGGCCGACAGGTACAGCGGCCGGGCCCCGCACACCGCAAGGTCGTTCACGGTGCCGTTGACGGCGAGGTCGCCGATGTCGCCGCCGGGGAAGAACAGCGGGGAGACCACGTAGGAGTCGGTCGTGAACGCGAGCCGCGCGCCGCCCGCGGCGAAGACCGCGCCGTCCTCCAGCGGTTCGAGCAGCGGGTTGCGGAACGCGTCGAGGAACACCGCCTCGATCAGCGTCTGGGTCGCCTTGCCGCCCGCGCCGTGGGCCATCGTGATGTGCTCCTCGCGCACGCGGGCCTTCCGCTGCCGGGCGCGGTCGATGCGTTCGAGGACCTGTTCCTCGCGGGTCGCCCGGGTCTCGGTCACCTCGTGGCCTCCCTCACCCGCTGCCGGGAGAAGCGGCCGAAGTTGTAGTAGGCCGCGCAGGCGCCCTCGGATGACACCATGCAGGTGCCGATCGGCGTCTCCGGCGTGCAGGCCGTGCCGAACACCTTGCACTCCCACGGTTTGAGCACGCCCTTGAGCACCTCGCCGCACTGGCACGCCTTGGGGTCGGCCACCCGGTTGCCGGGGATGTCGAACAGCCGCTCCGCGTCGTACGCCGCGTACTTCTCCCGCATGCGCAGCGCCGAGTGCGAGATGAAGCCGAGGCCCCGCCACTCGAAGTAGGGCCGCAGCTCCATCACCTCGGTGATGGCCCGCAGGGCTTTGCCGTTGCCCGCCCACGGCACGACCCGGGCGTACTGGTTCTCCACCTCCGACCGGCCCTCGGCGAGCTGGAGCAGCAGCATGTAGACCGACTGGAGGATGTCCAGCGGCTCGACCCCCGCCACGACCAGCGGCCTGCCGTAGTCGCGGGCGATGAACTCGTACGGCCGGCAGCCGATGATCGTGGAGACGTGGCCGGGGCCGATGAAGCCGTCGAGACGCAGGTCGGGCGAGTCCAGGATCGCCTTGATCGCGGGAATGATCGTCACGTGGTTGCAGAAGACCGAGAAGTTCCGCACGTCCTCGGCCGCGGCCCGCAGCACGGTCATGGCGGTCGACGGCGTGGTGGTCTCGAACCCGATGGCCATGAAGACCACCCGGCGGTCCGGCTCGCGGCGGGCGATCTTCAGCGCGTCCAGCGGCGAGTAGACCATGCGGATGTCGGCGCCCTGGGCCGTGGAGTCGAAGAACGATCCCCGCCCGCCCGGCACCCGCATCATGTCCCCGAACGACGTCATGATCACGTCGGGCTGCTCGGCGATGTGGATCGCGTCGTCCACGCGGCCCATCGGGATCACGCAGACCGGGCACCCGGGGCCGTGCACCAGCGTGATCGTCTCGGGCAGGTAGTCCTCCAGCCCGTGCTTGTAGATGGTGTGGGTGTGACCGCCGCACACCTCCATGAACTTGTAGGTGCGGCCCGGCTCGCACAGGCTCGCGATCCTGGCGGACAGCGCCCGCGCCTTGTCCGCGTCGCGATACTCGTCGACGAAGCGCATGGGTCCTTCACCTCTCTATGGACGAGTCACGCAGCGCCGCCAGCTCGTCCTCGTACGCCTGGCCGATGCCCTCCAGGAACTCCAGCGCGGCCCTGGCCTCGGCCTCGTCGATCTTCGACAGCGCGAAGCCGACGTGGATCAGGACCCAGTCGCCTGGCCGCAGCGGCTGACCGTCCAGCAGGCCGATGTTGACGACCCGCCGCACCCCGCTCACGTCGACCCTGGCGAGGTCAGTCTGACCGGGCGGGATCTCCACGATCTCGCCCGGAATGCCCAGGCACATAGGACACCTCCGCAGTGGCGCCGGGGTCGAGCTGGACGGATTCGAGGACGAGGCTGTCCCCGCCCTCGCTGTCGATGTCGATCCCGCCGCACAGGCCGCAGATCGTGAGCGGGTCGGCGCACAGGGCGGAGTGCCCGCAGCCCCGGCAGATGAGCCGTACGGGCTCGACGACCAGGTCGAGCGCCGCACCCTCGGCGACCGTGCCCGCGGAGGCCAGGCAGAACGCCTGGTCGAGGGCCTGCGGGGCGATGCGCAGCAGCGCGCCCGCCCGCACCCGGGCCCGGCGCACCCGCCTGCCCTTGGCCCGGCGCTCCACGGCCTCGAGCACGGCCTCGGCGATCCCGAACTCGTGCATCAGGGTCACATCCTTCTGATCCGCAGATAGCGCCGGATGTCGGGCAGCGACTGGACGACCAGCGCGGCCACCAGGGCTGCCACCAACATGAGGACCAGGCGTTTCAGCATTTCCCCAACCCCTTCATCCCCCCAACCCCTTCATCCCTCCAACCCCTTCATCTCCCCGCCTCCTTCGCGAACTCGTGCGTGATGAGTGCGAGCACGAGGTCGGCGGCCTCGGGGACGGCCGCCGCGACCGGCGGGCTCAGGTCCATCCCCGGCGTCACGTCGGCAGGCTCGCAGCCGACGAGCAGGACCCTGCCGCCCCACGGGAGATCGAGCCCGGAGGCCAGGGTGAGCACCGCCTCGGGCGTCATCGCGTGCGCGTCCACGAAGGCCCGCTCCGCGTCCGGGCAGGCCGGCGCCACGACGCTGAGCGTGCCGGGGGCCAGCCCCGACGGCACCGCGTCGACGAGGATCGTGAGGTCGTATCCCGAGGTCAGCTCGTAGGCGAGGTGGATGCCGCGGATGCCGAAGTCGCCGACCCGCACCCCGTCGGGCACCCCGGCGGCGGTGAGGCGGCGGGCCACCGCCACGCCGAAGCCGTCGTCGCCGAGGAAGACGTTCCCCACGCCGGCCACCAGTGTTCTCATGCCGGTCTTCATGGGGTTCCCCCTCGGCCGGCGCGAAATAGAAGAACCGCCGCTGCTCGCGCTGCAGGTCGGAGCCGGGATCGTCCTCCAGCGTGACGGCCAGGTGGCGCACGCCGTCCACATCGAGGAACACCGCCTCGACCAGGGCGGTCCGCCCGGCCAGGAACATGTCCTGCGCGTCGGCGCGGCGGTGGCCCGGCCGCAGCCGCACCCGGCTGCCCCTGGCGATCCGCACCCCGCCCACGGTCACGGACTCGTCGTCGGGCGTCGTCCGCGCGGGGACCTCCAGGTGACGGATGGCGCCGTGGAGCCGTTCGAGCAGCTCCGGCGGCAGGTCGGCGGCCCGTTCGAGGATCTCGGCGGCACGCGGGTCGGTGACCCGCGCCTCCCGCTTCTCCTCCTCGGTCAGGGTCAGCGTGCGCAGCGTGAGCAGCTCGTCGATCTCCGTCGAGTCGAACAGGTCGCCCGGGCTCTCCGGCGCGATGGCCGGGTGGTCGTACAGGATGATCGGCGAGGACAGCACGACGTCGCGGCGGCCGGCCTCGCCCACCAGCACCGGCCAGGTGTTCTCGTTGCGGCACTGCCGCGCCGCCGCCTCGGCCCACATCGGCGGGTCGAGCAGCGAGACGAACGCCCCTCCGCTCACCCCGATCAGCAGGTGGGCGGCGACCAGCGAACGGCGCAGGGCCTCCTCGCGCGGCGCGTCCGCCCGCTCCCAGTGGGAGGTGTTCTCCACCTCGACCCGCAGCCGCACCAGCCCGTACGGCCCGGGCAGCCGCTCGGCGGAGATCCGCAGCTCCGCGTCGAGCGGCTGGTGCTCGCAGACGATCCGGCCGGTCCGCTCGCCGCCGGGGCCCGCGATGTTCTCGATGACGCGGTCGGCCAGCACCTGGACCTCGATCGTGCAGGGCCTGGCCGTCACGCGGGCCAGGGACACCGTGGTGCGGGCCTCCCGCTCGGTGGCCTCGTCGAAGCTGAGGTAGTCGCGTCCGCCGACGGTCAGCTTCGGCACGGGCCAGTAGCCGTCGTCCTCCTCCCGCTCGACCGTCCTGCTCCTGACGTGCAGGAACCGCAGCCGCACGTCGATCCGGGCGTCTCCGGGGGCCTCGAGAAGGCACTCGGTCGCGCTGCCCGACGGCTCGCCGGGGTAGTTCGGCGGCACGAGCACGCCGAACTGCCAGCGCATGCGGTTCTTGGCGGCCGAGGCGCGATAGGGATAGAGCAGGTAGCCCTCGTACAGCACGGCGTCCGCGACGCGGCGGGCCGCCTCCATCGGCACGGTCACCGTGCTCCCTCCTTCATGCGCGCTTCCTTCAGGAGGGCATCGACCGCTTCGTCCACCGTGGCGAGGACCCGTTCGGACTTGAAGCGGAGAAGTTCGCGTACGGTGTCGCGGCGCAGCCGCAGCCACCCCGAGCCGGGGAAGGCGGTGTCGATCGTCTCGCGCCACACCGCGACCGGCAGGCGGTGGCGGGTCTCGCAGTCCCAGGGGATCTGCCGCATGCTCACCCCGCCGCCCGAGCGGGCCAGCACGGTGCCGCTGAACAGCAGCAGCAGCGGGATCTCGCCGTCGTCCAGCGAGGCGAAATATCGGCCCGCGGCCACCTCCAGGTCATATCCGCACGGCACGGGCAGGTCGATCTCGGTGCTCGTGGTGAAGGCGGGCACCATCGCCTGCGCCATGGCGAACTGCACCGGCCGCAACGTGTCACCCCACCGGGACGGCGCGCCGAACAGGTCCGCAAGCAGCGCCGCCTCCCTCGGCCCGTACGGCCTGCGGTGCGGCTCGATCCTGATCTGGCAGCGCAGCGCGATGGCGTGGACGCCCTCGGGGGCGGGGTCGGTGACGCGCAGGCGGAAGACGAGCGTGGGCGAGGCCGCGTACGGCTCGGGCCGGGCGTCCAGGCAGTCGAAGCGGAGACCGTCGTGCAAGGTCAAACCTCCTTCAGAACACGGGCCCGCCGGCGCAGGGCGGCGAAGAAGCCGTCGATGGCCTCCCACGCCTCCCGCCCGCCGTCGAAGCCCTTCCAGTGCAGCCTCACGAGGCCGACGAGCCGATAGCAGGCGTCGATCGGCACGAGATGGCAGGAGAACGAGCCGTCGGGGGCCCGGTCCACCAGCAGGGCCTCGACGTCGGGCTCGGCGTCCGCCAGCTCCGGGTTGGCCGCGAGCACCCGTTCCCAGGTGGCGAGTGGGAGCAGCGATTCGGTCGCCCCGGCAGGGCTGGGATAGAAGGCCACGGTCCGGCCGAGTGAGGAGTTGCGGAAGAAGAACGCCGTACGCACCGGGATGCCCAGCTCGTCCCAGTCGGCGGGGGAGACCCGGAAGGACGGCGCGTAGCGGAAGCGATCGGGCACGGCGCGATAGCGCCCCCGGCGGACGAACAGCAGGCGGCAGCCCCGGCAGGCGCACACCAAGGCCCGGGTCTCCAGGTCGACGACGTGCCCGTGCCCGGCCTCCAGGGGTTCGGCGCACATCTCGCACCGCTCCACCGCCTTGGCTCGGGCCGTCTCGGCCCGGGAGGAGCGGAAGCGGCGCAGGCCGGTGCTCATGACGGGCGCCTGCCGATCTGCAGCAGCGGCCTGGCCTCGGCGCTCTCCACGTCGACCCGCGTCACCTCGGGGGCCACCCGGGCGATGGCGCGCTCGATCGACTCGGTGACGGCCGCCCGTGACGAGGGGCAGCCGCAGGCCCCCTCCAGGCGCAGCCGTACGACGCCGTCCTCCACGCCCAGCAGCTCGGCCCCGCGACCATGCGGGTGGCCGTCGAGTGCGGCCCGCACCCGCTCGGCGGTGGTTAGCGGGTGCAGGTCGTGCAGCACGAGCAGGCCCGAGACCAGCGGGTCGTCCACCAGCGCGCGCAGCGTGCCGGCCGCCCCGGTCTCGGTGACGATCGCCATGACCCGTTCGAGGCCCGCGCCGTACAGGCCGACGATCTCCCGCACGAGCTCCTCGGCGGTGGTGCGGGCCCCGCCGTCCGTCAGCGCGCCGAGCAACAGCTCGATGCGCTCCCCGGTGGCGGCGACGTCGTACGTCATGGCCTTGTGGGTCATGGCGTCCCCGGGAACGCGTGCGGGCTGTGCACCACGCGCAACTGCTTTCCCCGGCCGAGATACATGTGGACGCCGCAGGGCAGGCACGGGTCGAAGCTGCGGACGGTGCGCATGATGTCGATGCCCTTGAAGCTCTCCGGCGGGTTCTCCTCGAAGATCGGCGTGTTCTGCACCGCGTCCTCGTACGGCCCCGGCGTGCCGTACGAGTCGCGCACGCTGGCGTTCCACGGCGTCGGCGGGTACGGGTGATAGTTGGCGATCTTCCCGTCCCTGATCACCATGTGGTGCGACAGCACGCCCCGCACGGCCTCGGTGAAGCCGCAGGAGATCGCGTCGTCGGGCACGGTGAACGGCGACCAGGTCTGGGTGTGCCCCTGGCGGACCTCGCCCAGCGCCCGCTCCGCGAAGTGCAGTGCGCACGCGGCGGCGTACGCCTGGAAGTACGTCCTGGCCCGGTTGCGCTCGATCGCGTTGGACAGCGGCTCGCCGTTCCACTGCGGAATGCGCCACTCGAACGTCCGCTCCGGCCGGGTAGCCGTCTTCGGCAGGTTGATCTCCACGCTGTGGCCGGTGGACCTGACGTAGCCGATGTCCACGAGGCCCGACAGGGCGGTGACCCACAGGCGGGCGAGCGGGCCGCCGCCGGTGTCGAGCGCGAGCAGGTCGCGCCCGTCGAACCAGCGCGGCGACATCACCCAGCTGTACTTGTCGCCGAAGTCCCGCTTCTGCGGGTGCGGGATCGTGTGCTGGTTCCACGGGTGGCGGATGTCCACCGGGTTGCCCAGCGGGTCTTCGGTGACGAACGGCTCCTGGCCGGCCCAGTCGTCGTAGTAGGAGCTGCCCAGCAGGATGCGGATGCCGAGGTTGATGTCCACCAGGTCGTTGGTGACGAGCTTCCCGTCCACCACGATGCCCGGGGTGACGAACATCTTCCGGCCCCAGGCGTTCATGGTGCGGTATTCGAAGGTGCAGTGCTCGGGATCCTGGAAGCTGCCCCAGCAGCCGAGCAGCACGCGCCGCCGGCCCACCTGCTCGTAGCCGGGCATCGCCTCGTAGACGAAGTCGAACAGGTCGTCGTGCATCGGGACGACCCGCTTCATGAACTCGACGTACCGCATCAGCCGGGTGAGGTAGTCGGTGAAGACCTGCACGGTCGCCGCGGTCCCCACCCCTCCGGGGTAGAGCGTGGAGGGATGCACGTGCCTGCCCTCCATCAGGCAGAACATCTCGCGGGTGGTGCGGCTCATCGCCAGCGCCTCGCGGTAGAACTCGCCCTCGAGCGGGTTCAGCGAGCGCATGATGTCGGCGATCGTGCGATAGCCGTGGTCGGCCGCGTGCGGGGCCTCGGTGCGTTCGGCCCGCGCCAGCACGCCGGGGTTGGTCTCGCGGACCATCTTCTCGCAGTAGTCGACCCCGACCAGGTTCTCCTGGAAGATGTTGTGGTCGAACATGTACTCGGCCGCCTCGCCGAGATTGATGATCCACTCGCCGATGGGCGGCGGGCACACGCCGTACGCCATGTTCTGGGCGTACACCGAGCAGGTCGCGTGGTTGTCGCCGCAGATCCCGCAGATGCGGCTGGTGATGAAGTGGGCGTCGCGCGGGTCCTTGCCCTTCATGAAGATGCTGTAGCCGCGGAACACCGACGAGGTGCTGTAACACTCGGCGACCTCGCGGTTGGCGAAGTCGACCTTCGCGTAGATGCCGAGGCTCCCGACGATCCGGGTGATCGGGTCCCAGGCCATCTCGACCAGTTCGCGTTCCTGGGTCATGATCCACTCCAGGGGGCCTGGTAACCGGTGAGCAGCTCGCGGCCCTTCGTGCGCCACTTCGGCTCTTTGTCGACCGTCCTGAACGTGATGCCGCGCAGCGTCCGGATCACCGTGCCGTACGCCGTGCTCGCGGTCGACGAGACGCGGGCACCGGGTGGTTCGTCCATGAACGGCATGAACTTGTCGGGGAAGCCCGGCATCGTGCACGCGATGCAGATGCCGCCCACGTTGGGGCAGCCGCCGACGCCGTTGATCCAGCCGCGCTTGGGCACGTTGCACTTCACGACCGGCCCCCAGCAACCGATCTTCACCAGGCACGTCGGCGAGCCGTACTCGGTGGCGAACTGGCCCTGCTCGTAGTAGCCCGCCCGGTCGCAGCCCTCGTGCACGGTCTGGCCGAACAGCCAGGCAGGGCGCAGCTTGTCGTCCAGCGGGATCATCGGCGCCTGCCCGGCGAGCTGATAGAGCAGATAGAGGATCGTCTCCGACAGGTTGTCGGGGTGGACCGGGCAGCCGGGCACGTTGACGATGGGCAGCCCGGCCTTCGACCGCCAGTCCCAGCCCAGGTAGTCGGCCACGCCCATCGCCCCGGTCGGGTTGCCCGCCATCGCGTGGATGCCGCCGTACGTCGCGCAGGTGCCGGCGGCGAGCACGGCGGTCGCCTTGGGCGCGAGGCGGTCGAGCCACTCGCTGGTCGTCATCGGCTGACCGGTGTCGGGGTTGTTGCCGAACCCGCACCAGTAGCCTTCGCGCTTGATCGACTCGTTGGGGATCGAACCCTCGATGACCAGCACGAACGGCTCCAGCTCACCGCGGTCGGCCTTGAAGTACCACTCGATGAAGGTGTCGGCGCCCTGCGTCGGGCCGCACTCGAAGTCGATCAGCGGCCAGTGCACCGCCACCTTGGGCAGGCCGGGCAGCGCGCCGAGCACGATCTCCTCGATGCTCGGCTGGGTCGCGGCCGTGAGCGCGACCGAGTCGCCGTCGCAGCTCAGCCCGGCGTTTATCCACAGGATGTGGACGGGCTCTCGCTGTTGGTCAGCCGTCATCGTCGTCACCGGCCTTCGCCAAGGGCGTGCTGGGTGAGCTCCCAGAGCGCGTGATAGACGGTCGTCTGGGCCTCCTGGATCCGGTGGACCGAGGCCGAGGGCACCACGAACAGGTGGTCGATGGTGCCGAGCTCGGCCATCTGGCCGCCGCTGTAGCCGGCCAGCCCGACCGTGAGCATGCCGCGCCGGTCGGCCTCCTCGAACGCGGCGACGAGGTTGCGCGAGTTCCCGCTGGTCGACAGGCCGAGCGCGATGTCCCCCGCGAAGGCGGACGCCGCGAGCTGCCGGGCGAAGACCACCTCGAAACCGATGTCGTTCGCCAGCGCCGTCACGACCGCGATGTCGGCCGTGAGGGCGAACGCCGGCAACGGGCGCCCGTCGCCCCCGTTCATGCGGCCCGGGTTCATGAAGAGCGTGGCGACGTCCTGGGCGTCGGTCGAGCTGCCTCCGTTGCCGAACGCGAACAGCCGGCCTCCCGCCGCGAACGACTCCGCCATCGCCTCCGCGCAGGCGGCGATCCGGTCGCCGTCGCGCTCGAGCACCGTACGGCGCAGGGTGACGATCTCGTCGACCTTCTCCACCGTCGACTGGCGTACGGATGACATCACCGCGTCGAGGTCGGTGGACTGGGAGTAGAGGAACGGGTAGAGCGCCTCCATGTCCTCGGTCACGGCCCGGTCCCCCTCACGTCTCGCTCACGACTGCGATGGCCTCCTTGGCGTGCACCAGGACGGTGTCGCCGGGCGCGGCCTCCACCAGGGCGACGCTGACCACCTCCCGGCGGTGCTCCCTGCCGGGGCCGGTGTCGACCAGGGCGAGGTCGCGCTCCAGGAGCCGTACGACGGTCACCGCGACCGCCGCGTCCGAGCAGGTGACGCACGTCTCGTCATGGCAGCTCATGCGACGACTCACGCGACGGCTCATGCGACGACCCGTGGATCCAGCACGCCGGGCTGCTCGAAGAAGACGTGCACCAGCTCCCAGAGGACGTGATAGGTGGTGACGTGCACTTCCTTGACCACGCGGGGGTCGGCGGAGCGCGCGATCAGGACGTGGTCGACGGCCGGGCTGCGCCCGATCGGGCCGCCGTCGTCGCCGCCGGTCAGCGCCAGCGTGAGCAGGCCGAGCCGATGCGCCGTCTCCAGGCCCCTGAGCACGTTCGCGCAGCGGCCGTCGCAGGAGATGCCGAGTGCGATGTCCCGCGGCGCGGCGAGACGGCGGAGCTGGTGCGCGAAGACCTCTTCCAGGCCCGCCGTCGCGGCCACCCCCGTGATCGTCGCCACGTCGCTGGTGAGGGAGAACGACGGTAGCGCCCGCTTGCCCACGATCACCGGGTGGACGAACTCCACCGAGATGTGCTGGGCGTCGGTGGCGGCCTCACCGTTGCCGAAGACGATGAGCCTGCCGCCGCCGTGGAAGCGCGTCGCCATCGCGTGGCAGGCCCTGGCCACCACGTCGGCCTCGTCGGCGAGGCCGAGCACCGGCCCCACGCGGCGGGCGAACACCTCCGGAACACGTGCAAGGACCGCCTGGTCCATCGCGGACCACTTCCCCCGTCTCGCGTCTTCCCTCTGGGAAGCCCCTGGTTACCGACCGTACGCCGCGCCCTGACGGGGGGAATCAACAGATGTCGGTGATTTCGCAAAGACCACGACAGTACGGGCATGTCGATGGCCCCGGCCATGCCGGGGCCATCGACTGCTGACTATCCGACTAACTACCCGACGCTTTTGCGGCGGTACAGCGCCACGGCGGCCATGACGCCGACGGCGGCGAGGGCCACCTGGATGATCAGTTCGATCCAGTCGATCCCGGGAGTGTTGGCGACTCCCAGGCCCCTGGCGATCGCCGAGCCGATGAGAGCGGCGATGATACCGATGATCATGGTCATCCAGATGGGAATGGCCTGGCGCCCGGGCACGACCAGCCGGCCGAGAGCGCCGATGATGAGTCCGATGATTATGGCGGAGATGATGCCGCTGACGGCCATGCTGCCACCCTCCTTGTGTTCGGCTGCCTCCCTTCTGCCCCGGCAAAACGGGACAAAACGCGACAAAACCGGAGGATTAGGAGCCTGCGATGCGGTTCTCCCAGGCCCAGGCCGCGATCTCGACCCGGTTGCGCAGGCCGAGCTTGGCCTGGATGCCGGCCACGTGGCCCTTGACCGTGCTCAGTGAGATGAACAGCTCGGCCGCGATCTCCTGGTTCGTACGGCCCCGGGCCACGGCCCTGACGACCTCGAGCTCCCGGTTGGAGAGCGGGTGGTCCGCCCCGCCGGGGGCAGGCATCCGGGCCGTCAGGTGGCGCAGCAGCCGCAGGGTGACCGAAGGGGAGACCAGCGCGTCCCCCTGGTGGGCGGCCCGCACGGCCTCCACGAGCAGGGTGGGGCCGCAGTCCTTCAGCACGAAGCCGGTCGCGCCCGCCCGCAACGCGCCGTAGACGTACTCGTCCAGGTCGAACGTGGTGACCACGACCACCCGCAGCGGGTCGGGCACGCCCGGCCCGGCCAGCGCCCGGGTCACCTCGATGCCGTCGAGCTTGGGCATCCGCACGTCCACCAGGCAGACGTCGGGCCGCAGCCGCCGGGCCGCCTCCACGGCCTCCGCGCCGTCGGCCGCCTCGGCCACCACCTCGATGTCGGGCTGGTCCTCCAGGATCAGCCGCAGGCCGCCGCGGACCATCGCCTGGTCGTCGGCCACCAGCACCCTGATCGTCATCAGCGGGCCCGCTCCCGTGCAGGCCGGGGCCGCGGCGGGGACACGGGCACGGGCAGCGTGGCGAGCACCGACCACCCGGACCCGGGACGCGGCCCGGCGCGCAGCGTGCCGCCGAGCGCCTCGACCCGTTCACGCATACCGATGAGGCCATATCCGCTGAGGCCATATCCGCCGCGCTGGTGGTGCCGCGAGGGGCACTGCGGCGAGTCGTCGGCGACCTCGACGGTGAGCGTCTCGCGGTCGCGTTCCACCTCGACCGTGACCGAGCGGGCCTGCGGGGCGTGGCGGGAGATGTTGGTCAGCGACTCCTGCACGACCCGATAGACCGTGGCGGCCACCTCGGGCGGCCACGCCGCCGTCTCCTCCTCGTCCGGCAGCCGCAGCCGCACCGTGCGGCCGCCCGCCTCGAAGCGCTCGACCAGCTCGCCCAGCTCGCCCGGCCGGCCGGGCATGGTCGTTTCCGCCGGCTCGTCCGGATCGCGCAGCAGGCCGACGACGCGGCGCATCGCGGCCAGCGCGTCGGACCCGGCGGCCTCGATGTCGGCCAGCGCGTCGCCCGCCTTCTCCGGGCTCTTCCGCGAGACCAGCCGGGCGGCCTGGGCCTGCAGCACGATGCCGGTGACGTGATGGGCGACGACATCGTGCAGCTCACGGGCGAGCCGCAGCCGTTCCGCCCGGCGCACCCCCTCGGCCACGGCCCGCCTGCGGGCGTCGAGCAGCCGCGGGCACAGCCCGGCCACGACGGCGGCGGCCCAGGCCAGGACGTTCATCAGGGTGACCGAGGGCACCCCGGCGGCGAGCGTGTGCGCCGTCACCAGGCTCCCGGCGGCCACGGCCAGCCCGCCGCCCGCCACGGCACAGGCCGTACGGACCGGCAGCGTTTTGACCGCCGTGCCGACCAGCACCGCCAGGCCGAGGGCCATCGCGGGACCTGGTTCACTGGGCAGATCGGCGAACCTCGCGGCCAGGACGGCGGTCGCGGCGACGGCCAGACCGGCCACGGCCGTCCGGGCCGGGTCGAACCGGCGGGCCAGGGCGATCGCGCACACCACGGCACCGGCGGCGCAGTCGAACCGCCAGTAGCCGCCGCCCCAGCTGTCGGCGATCCGGACGGCCCAGAAGGCCAGCACCACGGCGAAGATCACGCCGAGTGCGGCGTCGGCCGCCCATCGCCTTACCCGCATCGGCCTTACACGCCTGGGCGCGGTGGTGCGGTGCTGTCCCGCACGACGAGGGTGGTGGCGAGCTCGACCCGGTGCTGTTCGAGCCGCTCGCCCTCCGAGAGGGCCAGGACCATCCGCGCGGCGGCCGCCCCCATCTGCACGAGCGGCTGCCGTACGGTCGTCATGGGCGGCCCGGCCCACTGGGTGAACGACAGGTCGTCGAACCCGACCACGCTCAGATCGTCGGGGATGCGCACCCCCGCCCGCCTGGCGGCCTCGTACATGCCGAGCGCCTGCAGGTCGTTGGAGCAGAAGACGGCGGTCGGGGGATCGGGCAGGCGCAGCAGCTCGGTCCCGTCGCGCAGGCCGCCCTCCACATAAAGAGTGCTGGTCCGCACGAGGGCGGGGTCCACGGGCACGCCCGCCGCGTCCATCGCGGCGCGGTAGCCGTCGAGCCGCGCCCGGCAGCACGGCCACTGCGTCGGCCCGCTCAGCATCGCGATGCGGCGGTGGCCGAGGTCGAGCAGGTGGCGGGTCGCGGCCATCCCGCCGGTCCAGTTGGTCGCGCCGACCGACGGGGTCTCGTGCAGCGGCTCGCCGGTCGGGTCGAGCACGACGAGAGGGATCGAGCGGGTGGCGAGCTGCGACTGCTGCTGCACCGTGAGCTCGGAGAAGACCGCCACGACGCCGGTGGGGCGGCGGGCCAGCACCTGTTCGGTCCACGCCCTGCCCGGGGTGAGCCGGCCCTGCATCTCGGTCAGCACCACGGCCAGCTCGTGCTCCCTGGCGACCTGCTCGACGCCCTGGATGATCTCCAGCGCCCACAGGCTCTCCAGGGCGTGGAAGACGAGCTCGATGATCGCCGCGGGCTCGCTGTCACGGCGCCGGTATCCGTGCTCCCGTAACACCGCCTCCACCCGTTGCCGGGTGGCCAGGGCGACTCCCGCATGCCCGTTGAGCACCCGCGACACGGTCGGTGCGGACACTCCCGCCAGATGGGCGATCTCGGCCACGGTCAGCCTCTGAGGCGGAATGTTTCCGTCGAGGGCCCGGTCGGTCGAGGTCACGGCGACAGTCTATGGGCCTTCCCTCTCCTCGGGCCGGATCAGTCCTGCCGCGAGCAGGAGTTCGTGGGCGAGCCGGGCGGCGTGCTCGGGCCTGGACTGCGCGGGATCCTCGAGCGGCCCGCCCTCCAGGCCGCCCGCGAGCACCCGTACGGCCTCGGCGAGCGTGCTCACCTGCCGTTCGGTCGCGTCGAGTCTGGCTTTGAGCTCGTCGATCTCTCCGGGTTGGGACATGCCTCAAGTCTTCCCCGGGTCCTTCGGCCCTACCGCGAGCGGCGGAGGTGGCCGACGGTGAAAGACAGCGGCGACAATCAGGGGGAATGTCGTGTTCGTCGATCGTCATGACGCCGGGCGGCGCCTGGGTGAGCGGTTACGGAAACTTCCCGGGATGGAGGACGCGGTCGTCGTCGGCCTGCCCAGGGGAGGCGTGATCGTGGCGTACGAGGTCGCCAAGGCCCTCGGCGCCCCGCTGGACGTGATCGTCGTACGCAAGCTGGGCGTGCCCTACCAGCCGGAGCTGGGCTTCGGCGCGATCGGCGAGGGCGGGGTGCGGGTGCTGAACCCCGACGTCGTACGGCTCGCCAACATCACCCGCGACGAGATGGCCGAGGTGGAGCGGCGCGAACGGGCCGAGCTGGAGCGGCGCGCCCGCCGCTTCCGGGGCGACCGCAAGCCGGTGGACCTGGCAGGCCGTACGGTGATCGTGGTGGACGACGGGATCGCGACCGGCGGGACGGCCCGCGCCGCCTGTCAGGTGGCCCGCGCGCACGGGGCCTCCCGGGTGGTGCTCGCGGTGCCGGTGGGCGCCCCCGAGACGATCGCGAGCATGCGCGGGGACGCCGACGAGGTCGTCTGCCTGGAGACGCCGGAGCACTTCTACGCGATCGGCGCGTGGTACGAGGACTTCACCCAGGCGAGCGACGAGGACGTCGTCGAGTGCCTGCGGCGGGCCGCGGAGGAGGATTAAGGGCTTTCCGGCGTCCGCTCCGCGTGGTGCTCGATCCGGGCGTCCGGTCCCGGGTAGAAGCACGGCGTCTCCCGCTCCTCGTCGAGCCATCTCACCAGGTAGGGGGGCGAGCCGTCGGTGTGGTAGAGCGCCACCACGATCCCGATGCGGCCCGCCTTCCCCCGGTGGATGCTCTCGACGATGAGACGGTCGCCGACCGAGGCTTTCATGGCGCCGGCCTTTTCACTGCCGGGATCCGACCGGGGTCGCGACCTCGGTCGTGATCGGCGTCCAGCGGTGGGCCAGGCGCCTGGTGAGAGAGGTCATCGTCGTGTACTCCAGGTCCTCCAGCGGCAGCCGGTGCGGCTCGAACGGCCCATGGCGGCGCAGGTAGTCCATGATCTCGTTCGCCTGCCGCCGGGCTCCGTCGAACGCCGGGTCGGCGAACATGTCACGCGGGCCGATCAGCCTGCCGTCCTTGATCTGGAACCCGAGCGCGACCACCCGCGGCGGGCCGTCGAACCGCGACGGGTGCGCCTGCCCGGTGGCCACCGGCATCAGCGGCGCGTGGTGCGAGCCGCGCATGCACCCCGCCACCGAGTGGGCGAAGGCGAACGGCTCCAGCGCCTCGCCCACGGCCGGCAGGCCCGACTGGCAGCGCACGATCATCACGGGATCGTCCTTGCCGACGTACTTGCCGGCGATCAGCGACAGCCGCTGGGTGCTGGTCGCCGCAGCGGTCATGCCGAGCGTCTTCGAACGGACGCTGTGGATCACGTAGCGCGCCGGGGCGCCGATGTACATCAGCATGTCGTACAGGTCCGCCGGGCAGTCGAAGACGATGCGCCGGTCCTCGCGCAGGTCGTACACCTCGAACGCGAACCCGGCGTGCATCTTCTCGTCGATCACCAGCCCGGGGGTGTTGGACGGGTCGGCGAACATCTTGTACAGCGGGAGGTTCCACGCGCCCGGCTCGGTCTTGTCCGCCAGGAAGCACAGCACCGGTTCCGACGGCCGCTCCTCGAACTCCAGCTCCGCGTAGCCCGGGCCCATGCCGCGCAGGTTGCCGGAGAAGGCGTCCGACAGCAGGTCCTGGCCGGCGCCGTACAGGCCGAGCTCCTTGGCGAGGTGGGTCGTCGCCTGGAAGGTGTCCCAGGCGAAGGAGTGGATCAGCCCCGCCTCCTGGCCGTACGTGTGGGTCAGGATGAGCGAGATGTCGTCGCCGCAGCTTTCCGCGTGGCCGTCGATGAGGAGCCCGGACGACTTCGCCCGCTCGATCTCCCGCCGTGCTTCGGCCATCAGCCGGGGATGGACGGCGGAATGGCCGACGAACCCGCCTGTGTCTGCCTTGATGATGCTCAGCGTGATCATATGGTTCACCTCCACCTACACGTTTATTCGGACTTGGAGGGATAAATAGGGCATTAGGTCACTAAGCGGGGCGGACTT
The DNA here is from genome assembly GCF_008033685.1 of Microbispora sp. CSR-4. Lineage (NCBI taxonomy): Bacteria > Bacillati > Actinomycetota > Actinomycetes > Streptosporangiales > Streptosporangiaceae > Microbispora > Microbispora sp. CSR-4. The sequence goes on along the minus strand of NZ_VJVX01000071.1, from coordinate 4,974 downwards.
CCGTATGAAGGGGAGAGCCGGCATGAAGATCAAAGATGTCATGTCCACGCCGGTGGTCGTCGTCCCGCCGATCACGCCGGTGCGGGACGTCGCGCGGCACATGGACTACTCGGGCGTCGGCTGCGTCGTGGTGTCGGAGGGGCCCGGCATCGCCGGCGTGGTGACCGACCGCGACCTCGCCGTACGCGTGCTCGCCCAGGACAGGGGCGGGGACACGCCGGTGGGCGAGGTGATGTCGGAGCAGGTGGTCATGGCGGAGGCGGACGACGAGGTCGAGGTGGCCTTCGACGTGTTCCGCCGCCACTCCTTCCGCAGGCTGCCGGTGGCCGCCGAGGGGAGCGTGGTCGGCATGGTGACGGTCGACGACCTGCTCCTCCAGATGCACCAGCTCGGCGCCGACCTGCTCACGCCGGTGGTCAAGGAGATCAGCGAGCCGCAGCACCAGAGCGACTAGATGTCCGCGCCCCTGCGACGTGCGGCGGAGCGCACGCCGCCCGGCCGCGACCGTCACATCGACCTGCTGCGCGCCGTCGCCATCGCGCTGGTGGTGCTCGGGCACTGGCTTGCCGTGGTGGTGACCTACCGCGACCGCATCGGCGGCGACACGGTCCTCGCGTACGTCCCCTGGGCCAGGCCGCTCACCTGGCTGTTCCAGGTCATGCCGGTGTTCTTCCTGGTGGGTGGCTTCGCGGGAGCCGCCTCGCTCGACTCCTGCCGGCGGCGGGGCGGCGACGCGATCGGATGGTTCCTGTCCCGCACCGACCGGCTGATCCGCCCGACGACGGCGTTCCTGCTCACGCTGGGCGGCGCGGCCCTGCTCGCGCTCCTCCTCGGCGCCGACCCCGCCACCGTGGGCATGGCGGTCTGGCTCGCCTGCCTGCCGTTGTGGTTCCTCATCGCGTACGTCACGGTCGTCCTGCTCACCCCGATCCTGCTCGCGCTGCACCGCAGGGCGGGCCTCGCGGTGCCCGTGGTTCTCGCGGTGGCGGTGGCGTTCGGCGACGCGGCCCGGTTGCTCGGCGGTCCCGGCGTGTTCGGCGCGGCCAACTATCTGCTGGCCTGGGCGGCGGTCTACCAGCTCGGCATCGCCTGGCGGGAGGGAGCCCTGTCCGCCCGGCCCCGCGTGGCCGTACCCATGATCGTGGGCGGCCTGGCGGCGCTGGTGCTGCTCACCGTCCCGGGGCCGTACGCGGTCAGCATGGTGACCGACCCCGGCGCCCGCCTGCAGAACACCTCGCCGCCGACGCTCGCGCTGCTCGCCCTCGCGGTCGCGCAGACGGGGGTCGCACTGCTCCTGCACGAGCATGATGGTCGCCTGCTGCGCCGTACGCGCCCGTGGGCGGCCGTCGTCGCGGCCAACTCCGTGATCATGACGGTGTTCCTCTGGCACATGACGGCCGTCGTGATCGCCGTGCTCGCGCTCTATGTCACCGGCCTGCTGCCGCAGCCGCCTCCCGGATCGGCCGCCTGGCTGCTGCTGCGCGTGCCCTGGATCGCTTTCCTGACGGCGACCCTCGCGGTGCTCGTCGCCGTGTTCGCCCGGTTCGAACGGCACGCGGTTGAGAGGCGCGGGGGTGCTTTGCCGGCGTCGAGCGCCGGGAGGGCGGGGGCCTCGACGTCGGCCGCGACCCTGGCGGGAGCCGGTCTGGTCGTCGCGGGCCTGCTCGGTGTGGCGCTCACCGGCTCGCAGGGCCTGCCCGCGCCGATGCTCCCCGCCCGCTTCGCCGTGTGGTTCGCCGTCTACTTCGCGGGCGCCGCGCTGCTGTGGGCCGCCCGGGCGTCGCATCGGCGCCTCGCGTCATGAGAGTGCCGGCGGAACACTGGAAGACGATCGCCGGGCGGGTGCGGCCGTCGCCCACCTGCTGGTCGCCCTGCTGTGGGCATCGTCGAGGGCCGTCCAGGCGCTCATGCGGTGCCTGAACGCGGTGCTCGGAGGCAGGGAGAGCCACGGCCCGATCGGCACCCGCCTGCCGGCGCTGCTCTACACGCTCGCGGCGATCGCCGGAGTGCCGGTGTTGCTCGCGCTCGTCGCCGCGTTCCCGGTCGTGCTGGAACACCTCGGCCGCGGCCGGGTGGCCAGGGCCGCCGTCTCTGTGGCGCGCTGGGCGGCGCTCGTCCTGTTCATCGGGGTGGGGCCGGCGCTGCTCTAGCGGCATGTCCCCGGCAGTCGTCGCGAGTCGCAGTGGCGGTCGGTCGCCTGGGGCCTGGGGCTCGCCATGCCCGCCCTGGTGCTGGTCTCGGCCGGTCTGTCGATCTTCGTGACCGGCTTCGGCCGCTTCGGCCGCTTTGGCCGCTTCGGCTGGACGTACGGCGCGGTCGCGGCCGTACTCACGCTCTGGCCGTATTTCGCTGATCGTGCTGCTGGGCGCCGAGGTCAACGGAGCGATCGAGCGCCATCTGCGGGACTTGTCCGGATAAATCCGTGTCAAGTGACCTTCATAGGGCAGCAGGAGAGGCGTGTCCGACAGCGGTCTGTCCCCAGGAAGCGGCATCTCCAGTGTGTTCCCCTCGCTCCCCGGCCAGGGGGAAATGACGCCCGATCCGGCGCCGGAGCCGACCGGCGTCGACCGCACCGATCATGCCGATCGTGCCGACGGTGCTGATTTCGCCGACCGTGCTGATGTTGTCGGCCGTGCCGCCGGTGCCGTGGCGTCCGACCGGCCGTTCGGCCTCCCGGGACGTCCGCTGCGCAGCAACCCGTTCATGTTCGGCCTGACCGGCGCGCTCGGCGTGCTCACCGCATGGCTCCTGGTGCAGGCGATCGCCGGCGCGGGCTCGGCGATCGTGCTGATCGTGGTCTCGCTGTTCCTGGCCATCGGACTCAATCCCGCGGTCGAGGCGCTCCAGCGAAGCAACCTGTCCCGCCGCCTCGCGATCACGATCGTGTTCGGGTCGGTCATCGCGTTCTTCGTGGTCTTCGGGCTCGCGGTCGTGCCGCCCCTCACCGAACAGACCACCGGGTTCGCCCGGCACCTGCCCGACTACGTGCAGCAGCTCCAGAACCACCCGCTCATCCGCTCGGTGGACGAGCGCTACCAGATCCTCGACAAGATCCAGCAGTACGTCGCGGGCGGCGGGCTGGCCACCCAGATGTTCGGCGGCCTCCTCGGCGTGGCGAGCGTCGTGATCAGCGCGCTGTTCAGCGCCTTCACCGTGCTCGTGCTCACGCTCTACTTCCTCGGGTCGCTCAACTCCATGAAGGAGACGGCCTACCGGTTCGTGCCCCGCTCACGCCGCACTCGGGTCCGCCTGCTCGGGGACGAGATCATCAACCAGATCGGCGGCTACGTCGCGGGCAACCTGATCATCTCGCTGATCGCCGGTGTGGTGACCTACCTGTTCCTGGCCATGCTGAACGTGCCGTACGCGCTCGCCCTGGCCATCTTCGTCGCGGTCACCGACCTGATCCCGCTGGTCGGCGCGGTCATCGGCGCGGTCGTGGCCTCCGGGGTGGGCTTCCTCTCCTCCGTACAGGTCGGCATCGCCTGCGTGGTCTTCTTCGTCGTCTACCAGCAGGTCGAGAACTACTGGATCTCCCCGAAGGTGTTCAAGTCGTCCGTCGACGTGCCGCCCGTGGCGACCATCGTCGGGGCTTTGCTCGGCGGGGCGCTCCTCGGCATCGTCGGGGCCCTGCTCGGCATCCCGCTCGCGGCGGCCCTGCTCCTCCTGGCCCGCGAGGTGGTGCTGCCCCGCCAAGACCGGCTATAGCCGACCGCTGTAGCCGTTCTCTCTCCCGCAGCGCGGTGGCGTTCACAAAGCTCCGCGTACGCGCGCCGCCGCTCGTCATGCCGCAGCAGGGCGCTCCGGAGAGTGCGCAGGGCTCAGCTCGCGGCGTCGTAGTCGGCGCGGGACAGTGCGGCGACGCGGCGGTGCGGTCGGTGCGGGGCGGGAATGCGGGCGGTGTGGCGATTACGAGGCGCCGCAGTGAGCGCGGGGCGGGAGTGCGGGCCGCTGCGGTAAGTGTGCGGCGGTGCGGTGAGCGTGCTCAGCGCGACCCCGCCGATCCCGGCTGCTCTACCCCGTCCTCATCGCATCCGGGCTCTCCCACGCCCGCTGCGCCGCAAGTCTGTGGCCCCAACTGAACCGGGTCGTCCGGTTGCTAAGAGTGAGGAGAGTAAGAGATAATTCAAACAGGATTTCGAATCGAGTGAGGAGGTGTGATGGATCTGTTCGACATCGATCCTGAGCTCCTTCGTCATTCGAATGGCCCTGACGACGGTGAGTGGTGGGACCGGCTGATCGCCAATTCGCCGCTGTGGTCGTCCGACGGCTCATCCGCCCGCGAGCCCTTCCCGATCATCAACTTCGGGCCCCGGCAGCCCGCCAACGCGCCCAGCACCGAGACCACGGACGGCGTGGACGTCCCAGGCCCCGACGCCGCCGGCGCGAATGCCGCTGGCACGAACGGCGCTGGCGCGAACGCCGCGCGTTGGACCGCCGACAGCGCGGGATCTGACGCGCGTGCCGCCTGTGGGGTTGCCGATCGTGCGGCTGCCGCCGGTGCGGACGCCGCTGGCGCGGATGGCGCTCGCGCGCACGCCGCGCGTGGGGCCGCCGACAGTGCGGCATTCGCCGGTGCGAATGTGGGTGGCGCTAACGGCGCTGGCGCGAATGCCGCCCGTGAGACTGCCGAGGACGCGGCTCCCGCCGGTGCGAATGTGGGTGGCACGAACGGCGCTGGCGCGAATGCCGCGCGTGGAGCTGCCGACGGTGCAGATACCAGTGGCCCGGACGCTGCTGGCGCTGCTGGCGCTGGCTTTGGTGCCGCGCGTGGTGCTGCCGATGGCGCGGACGCTGCTGGCACGAACGGCACTGGCGCGGCCGGCCCGGGTGCGGGCGCAGGTGCCTCCGATTCGGGTGGTCGTGGGCGGGGTGGTGTGCGGTCGTCGTGGGTGGTGGTGGGGTCGGTTCGTGAGGTGGCCCAAGAGCTGGCGCTGACCCCGCTTCCCGATGACGTGGATGTGTGCCTGGCCG
>NZ_VJVX01000070.1:0-38386 GCF_008033685.1 Microbispora sp. CSR-4 | reverse complement strand
AGTCATACCGGGGACTCGCCGACGACGACTTCGCAGCCCTCGACCAATGGCTTCGAGCTCTGTGAATCACGCGCAATCCACAGGATTTGACAATTGCTCGGAGCGGTCAGAGGGTCGGAGACGGCTGCACTCCGAGGGCCAGGGAATCTGCTCGAGCATGCCGGAGGCGATCTCGAACAGCTGGTCTTCCTCGACGCCCACATCGGCCATCGAGTTTCGGATCTCCTTCTGGACCAGCATTCTCTTCAGGAGCCGCCGGAGTCTCGGCCGGAGCGCTCTGTTCGGAGAAATCTCTTCTTCTCCGCTGAGAATTTCATCGATCAGATCGAGGAGATCGTCGAGTCGCCGCTGGATTCTCATCTGCTGTTCCTGTGCCTGCCGGGCTCCCCGGAAGGTCCGGCCGGCCGGCCGGACGTCAACGCCTCCGGCATGTAGTCGTCGGGCGGGCGTCGGCCATTACAGCGGCGGACGCCGCCGTCGGCCCTCCGGCGGGTCGCCGGAGGGCCGTGACTCAGGGACGGCGGTTCGACAGGACGAGGGTGGCGGCGGAGGCGAACATGCCGCCGTTGCCGAGGACGACGCCGACCTCGACGTCCGGCACCTGGGCGGCGGCCTCGCCGCGCAGTTGCCGTACGGACTCCTGGATGGCGAACATCCCGTACATGCCGGTGTGGGTGTAGGAGAGGCCGCCGCCGTTGGTGTTGAGCGGCAGGCGGCCGCCGGGGGAGGTGTGGCCCTCGGCGATGAACGGCCCCGCCTCGCCGCGCTTGACGAAGCCGAGGTCTTCCAGGCCGTAGATGGGCACGTGCGCGAAGGCGTCGTAGATCATCAGGTGGTCCACGTCGTCATGCGAGATGCCCGCCTCGGCGAAGGCGGCCTCGCCGGAGCGCCGGAAGGCGGCCGAGGTGGTGAAGTCCTCCATCTGGGAGATGATCGGCGACTCGGCCGACTCGCCAGAGCCGAGCAGGTGGACCGGCGACCTGCGGGCGCGCTCCTCGGTCGTCACGATCAGCGCGCCGCCGCCGTCGGTGACGAGGCAGCATTCCAGCAAATGGAAGGGGTAGGCGACCATCCGGGAGGCGAGCACGTCCTCGACGGTGATCAGGTCCTGATACATGGCCCGGGGGTTGCGGTGCGCCCACCGGCGCTGCGCGACCGCGACCTCCGCGAGCTGCTCGTGCGTGAGCCCGGTCTCCTTCATGTAGCGCAGCGCCGTCAGCGTGAACATGGTGGGCGGGCCGAGCACGCCGTACGGCAGCTCGAACTGGCCGATCAGCGAGTCGGGGCCGAGGGCAGGCCGGGCCGCGCCGACCCGCGACCGCCCGGACTCGCCGTGCGTGATGAGCACGGTGGTGCACAGCCCGGCCCGGATGGCCGCCGCGGCGTGCCGTACGTGGAAAAGGAAGGACGAGCCGCCCACCCCGGTGCCGTCGAGCCAGGCCGGGGCGATCCCGAGCGCGTGGGCGATCTGGATCGGGCCGGGCACACCGACGGTGGCGACGCCGTCGATGTCGTCCTTGGTCATCCCGGCGTCGGCGAGCGCGTTGCGCGCGGCCTGGAGGTGGAGCTGCGTGGTGGACATGTGGGGCAGCTTGCCGAGCTCGTCGGTCTCGGCCGCGCCCGCGATGACGATGTTCATCGGACGGAACCTCCAGCGGGCTCTCCAGCGGGTTCTCCGGCCGGCTCTCCGGCGGGCTCGAAGAGGGGCACGTGCACGTCGCCGCGCTGCTCGAACACCACGCGCAGCTCCATGTCGAGGGGCAGGTTCTCCGGCGTGATCTCGACGCCCACGATGTTCGTCATCATGCGCACGCCCTCCTCCAGCTCCACGACCGCGATCGCGTACGGCCCGTCCTGCTCGAAGCCGGGAGCCGGGCGGTGGCTGATCACGTACGAGTAGAGGGTGGCCCTGCCGCCGGCCGTCACCCAGGTGACGTCGTCGGAGCCGCAGTGCGGGCAGGCGGGCCGTGGATAGAAGTAGTGCCGCGAGCAGGCGCGGCAGCGCTGGATCCGCAGCTCTCCCTCCGCCGTGCCGTCCCAGAACGGCTGGGTGTCCGGTGTCGGCTTCGGGACGGGTTTGTGCGATGCGGTCATCGTTCTCCTACGAGGCGGAGGAAGTCTTAGAGTCGAATTCTAGAACTCCAATCTAGAGATGGCGAGGGTCCGTTGTCACGGGCTGGGGACGCCGTTGCCGCGCCGGCCGCGACCGGCCAGCACGTCGGTGAGGGACGGCGTCGGCTCGGGCTTGCGCGGCCCCGGCTGGGCGAGCTGGACCAGGACGCCGTGCGCCTCCTTCGGGTGGAGGAAGACCTCGCGCCAGCGGGGTTCGGCGAGGTTGAGGCCGAACAGCCGATAGCCGCGCTCGCGCAGCGCCGCCACGGCGGCCTCGATGTCGGTGACGTGGAAGTTGAGGTGGTGCACCCCGCCTCTGCCGCGCGTGAGGCCGAAGAAGCTGTCGAAGAAGGTGGACCCGGCCAGCGGCTCCATCAGCTCGATCTTGCTCCCGTTGGCGTACCTGAGCTGGAGCGTCCGATAGCCGTTCACCAGGTTGTCGCTGCCGTCGAGGTATTCGCCTCCCAGCAGGTCGCGGTAGATCGGCAGCAGGTCCCTGATGCGCGGCGCGGCGACGGCCGTGTGGTCGAAGGTCGCGTCAAGCCCGGCCAGTTCCTCGGCGATGTCCACCCGTCCTCCTTCGATCGAAATCCTAGAATCCGATTCTAATCATCCGGTGCCGAAGAAACAGGTGCTCACAGCCCCTTGACTCCTGACGTGAGGAGGCGGAGCATTCGTGGAAATGAATTCTAGAGCTAGCTTCTAGAACTCATCGCCGGGACGGGGGCTGACGAGAAAGGCGTGTCAATGGGCCTGTCCTACGTACGCGAGCTCGACGAGTACCCCACAGGTGCGCGTCGCATGAAGATCCTCACGATGGCCGTGCTGGCCGTCCTCATCGGCTCCTATGAGGCGCAGATCGCCCCCGTGGTCCCGCTGCTCCTCAAGGACCTCGACATGTCACTCGCGACGTACGGCGCGGTGTCCGGGGCGGCGGCGGTCGCGGGAGCCGTCGCGTCGGCGCTCGGCGGCAGGCTCACCGACCGGCTCGGCCGGGTGCGCCTGCTGGTCCCGCTGATGCTGCTGACCGCCGTGTGCTGCTTCGTCATGACGCTCGTCCACAGCCCACGTGACCTGCTGATCGCCAGGATCGTGCTGGCCTTCGTCGACGGTGTGGCGATGGCGAGCACGGCTCCGCTGGTCCGCGACTTCTCGCCGCGCCTCGGCAGGGCCCAGGCGTTCGGCTTCTGGACCTGGGGCCCGGTGGGGGCCAACTTCCTCGCCGCCGCCGTCGCGGGCTGGACGCTGCCGATCTTCGATGACTCCTGGCGGTCGCAGTTCGTCATCATGGGCTGCTTCTCGCTGGTCATCTCGATCGTCATCGCCTTCAACATCGCCGACCTGTCGCCCGAGCTGCGCGCGCAGATCCAGCACACCGAGCGCCAGGCCAGGAGCGTCGTCGACCTGACCCGGCCGGCCAAGGTCTCTTCGCTGTTCGTACGGCCCAACATCTGGGCCCACGTGGTCGGCATCTCGCTGTGGCTGGTGCTCTACATCACGCTCACGCTCTTCGGGCAGACCATGCTGGTCGGCGCCCTGGGCATCACGGCCGCCGAGGCGTCCACGATCATGGCGTGCTTCTGGAGCCTCAACCTGATCACGCTGATCGTCGCCGGCCGCGTCTCCGACCGCACCCAGCTCCGCAAGCCGATCACGCTCGCCGGCACCGTCGCGGCCGTGCTGGTCACCGCCTACCTGGCGTACATCCTCGGCGGCGAAGGCGTCTCCAGCGGCGCGCTCATGATCGTCGGTGCGCTGCTCGGCGGCTCGCTCGGCGTCGCGTACGCCCCCTGGATGGCCAACTACTCCGAGGACGCCGAGGACGTCGACCCCCGGCTGCAGGGCACGGCGTGGGGCCTGTTCGGCTTCCTCACCAAGGCGATCGCCGTGGTCGGCCTGCTGGTCATCCCGCACGTGGTCGAGGCCACGAGCTGGCAGACCTGGCTGGTGGTCTCGCTGGTGTGCCTGGCGCTGTTCGCGCCCGCCGTCTTCCTGTTCCACGGCCCCTGGCGGCGGGAGCGCGGGGCGATGGACGGCCAGGAGGCCAGGGTCGCGGTGGCCGACTAGAGGTCAGGTCTGCGGGTAGCCGCCGAGTCCCTTGCCGAGCAGATCGAAGACCCGTTCGACGTCCGCGCGGTGGGCGCGCCCGATCTCCTCGTCGGGCCCGCCCTCGCGCACCCGCTGCCGCAGCCGCCGGTAGAGCGCCCGCTGTGCGGAGACCAGCGTCGAGGCGACGACGCGGGGCAGCGGGTCGCCGGGCTCCGCGCCCGCCTCGGCCGCCAGCGCGCCGGCGAGCACCTCGATGATCCGCTCGTTGACCTCGTGCATCTTCCGCTCCAAGGAGGGGTTGCCGCTGACGAGGTCGTAGAAGCTGCGCGGATGGACGAGGTCGCGCCGCATGCCCGGGATGAACCGGGTCTGCGCCAGGCACATCGCGCGGAAGGAGTCGAGGATCGAGAACCCGGCCGGGCGGTCGGTCACCGCCGCAAGCGACATGGCCTCCCGGTCCTCGGCCCGGTAGAAGACCAGGTCCTCCTTGGTCGGGAAGTGGTTGAACACCGTCTTCTTCGACACCTGGGCGGCCGCCGCGATCTCGTCCACGGTGACCTCGTCGAAGCCCCGGGCCCGGAAGAGCGCGTTCGCGGTGTCGGCGATGAGCTGCCGGGTCTGGTTCTTCTTCAGCTCCCGTAGTCCGCCCGCTCTCATGGGCACAGCGTATCGGCCTTTCCTTGGTTACACCTGGTGTACTGTTACACCAAGTGTAAGTGATGGGGGAGGCGGGATGACGCATCCGGCGGTGGAAACCACCGGCCTGACCAAGAACTACGGCGACGTCGAGGCCGTACGCGGCATCGACCTGACCGTGCACAGAGGGGAGATCTTCGGCTTCCTCGGCCCGAACGGCGCGGGGAAGTCCACGACGATCAGCATGCTCTGCACCCTGACCACGCCCACGGGCGGCATGGCGCGCGTGGCCGGCCACGACGTGGTGCGCGAACGTGACAGCGTGCGGCGCTCGATCGGGCTGGTGTTCCAGGACCCGACGCTCGACGGCTATCTCACGGCCGAGCGCAACCTGCGCTTCCACGCCGAGCTGTACGGCGTGCCCCGCGCGGACATCGGTCCCCGGCTCCAGGGGGTGCTCGACATGGTGGGGCTGTGGGACAGGCGCGCGGCCAAGGTCGCGACATTCTCGGGCGGCATGAGGCGGCGACTGGAGATCGCCCGCGGCCTGCTGCACTCGCCACGGGTGCTGTTCCTCGACGAGCCCACCGTGGGCCTGGACCCGCAGACCAGGAGCTCCATCTGGTCCTACATCCGGGAGCTGAAGGAGGCCGAGGACATCACGGTCTTCCTGACCACCCACTACATGGACGAGGCCGAGCACTGCGACCGCATCGCCATCATGGACGGCGGCCGGATCATCGCGCTCGACACCCCCGCCGCGCTGAAGGCCGGCGTCGGCAAGGACCGCATCCAGATCCAGACCGACGACGGCCCGGCGGCCGTCGCCGCCCTGGACGAACGGTTCGGCATCAAGGCCGTCGCGTCCCGCGACGTCGTCGTCTTCCAGGTGGAGGAGGGAGAGCGGTTCGTGCCGGAGCTGTTCAGCCGGTCGGGGCTGCCGATCCGGTCCGTCAGCGTGGCCAGGCCCAGCCTGGACGACGTCTTCATGTCCTACACCGGCCGGTCGATCCGCGACTCGGAGTCGGCCGGCGCCGCGCGCGGTGCGGCCGCGCTCGCGGCGGCGCGAGGAGGCCGGCGATGACGCTGCCCGTCACGGCGGTCCGGGTGCCGGGGCGCAGCGCGATGAGCGAGCTGCGCGCGGTCAAGGTGGTCTGGCAGCGCGAGATCATCCGGTTCTTCAACGGCCCGCTGCGCATCCTCACCTCGCTCGTGCAGCCCTTCCTGTTCCTGTTCGTCCTCGGCACGGGCCTGTCCCAGCTCACCTCGGGCGGCACCGGCGGGCTCGGCCTGCGGACCTTCCTCTATCCGGGCATTCTCGCCATGGCCGTCCTCTTCACCGCCATGTCGTCGGCCGCCTCGATCGTGTGGGACCGGGAGTTCGGCTTCCTGCGCGAGATGCTGGTCGCGCCGGTGTCCCGGGGGTCCATCGTCCTCGGCAAGTGCCTGGGCGGGGCCACCGTCGCGGCCTTCCAGGGCCTCGTCGTCATCTGCATCGCCGGTCCCGTGGGCGTGCCGTACGCGCCGGGGCTGATGCTCGGCGTGTTCGGCATCCAGGTGCTGCTGGCCTTCACCATCACGGCCTTCGGCGTCGCGATGTCGGTGCGGGTCAGGCAGATGCAGTCGTTCATGGCGCTCAACCAGCTGCTGATCATGCCGCTGTACTTCATGTCGGGCGCGATGTTCCCCGCGTCGAACCTGCCCACGTGGCTGACCGTGCTCAACCGGATCGACCCCCTCTCGTACGCCGTGGACCCCATCAGGCGGCTCGTCTTCTCGCACCTCGACCTGGCGCCCGCCGTACAGGCCCGGCTCGCGCCGGGGCTGACGTGGGGCGGGTGGCACGTGCCCATCGCCGTCGAGGTGGCCGTGCTCGCGGCCCTCGGGCTCGCCCTGCTCGTCACCGCGATCGCACAGTTCGGCAAAGCCGACTAAGGAGCACAGTTCGGCAAAGCCGACTAAGGAGCACAGTTCGGCAAAGCCGACTAAGGAGCACAGTTCGGCAAAGCCGACTGATTGGCGCTGCTCGGCGAGGCCGGCTGAGGAGCGCCGTATCCTGCGCTCCTCCCGTGGCTTCCCGCGCGCCGCTCGTCCGGCTCGGCGAGAAGTTCCGACTATCGGAACGACCGGTTCTACTTTGCGTATTCATTAAGTAACTTTCCGCAAGGGAGATCGGCTCGCCGAGCGAGGAGGCCGTGCATGACCGCGGACACCGTGGACACGTCCATCAAGGGGATCACCGGCGTCGGTGACACCGGCGGCGTCGCCGCCGTCACCAGCGCCGTCCGGGGACGGGTCGACGAGCTGCTCGCCGGTTTCCTCGACGCCCGGCGCCCCCCGGTCGGAGATCCGGACGTCGCCGAGGGCTACCGGCTGCTGCGCGAGTTCGTCGTCGACGGCGGCAAGCGCATCCGGCCGCTGCTGTGCTACTGGGGCTGGCGGGGCGCGGGCGGCGAGGAGGCGCACGACGACCGGGCCGTCGTCACCGGCGCGGCGCTGGAGCTCTACCACGCGGGCCTGCTGATCCACGACGACGTCATGGACGGCAGCGAGCTGCGCCGCGGGCGCCCGACCATCCATAGGGGGCTGGCCGGGACTCCGCGGTGGACGGGGGCGGAGGCGTTCGGCCGGTCCGCGGCCATCCTGCTCGGCGTGCTCGCGCAGGCGTGGGCGGACGAACTGCTCGCGGACGCCGCCGGCGGCGACGTGCGGGGGCGGGCGGCGCGCGAGCTGTTCAACCGGATGCGCACCGAGGTCGTCACCGGGCAGTACCTCGACATCCTGGCGCACGCCCGCGCCGACGCGGACGTCGAACGGGCCCTGACGGTCATCCGCTACAAGACGGCCCGATACACCGTGGAGCGTCCGCTGCAGATCGGCGCGGCGCTCGCCGGGGCCCCGCCCGCCCTGCTGGAGGCGTACTCGCGGTTCGGCCTGCCGCTCGGGGAGGCGTTCCAGCTGCGCGACGACGTCCTCGGCGTCTTCGGCGACCCCGCCGTCACCGGCAAGCCGGTCCTCGACGACCTGCGCGAGGGAAAACGCACCGTGCTCATGGCGTACGCGTACGCGCGGGCGCGCGGGCCCGAACGCGACCTGCTGCGGACCTGGCACGGCGCGTCCGGCCTGGACGAACACCGGGCGGCCGAGCTGCGCCGGATCATCGTGGACACCGGCGCCCTCGGCGAGGTCGAGGACCTCATCGCCGTGCGGGCCGGGCAGGCGCTCGACGCGCTGCGCGAGTGCGCGATCGCCCCGGAGGCGGCCCAGGCGCTCACGATGCTCACCGAGCGGCTCACCCGCCGCGTCCGGTGAGGCGCGCGATCGGTACGCCCGCCTCTCTTCTGATTCCTGCCTTCTGCCCGGCTGCTGCCTTTCCTGCGACTCCCGTCGCCGGGGAACCGCTCCGGCCGCCTCCGCACGCCGCCTTCGCACGCGGCAGTACGGGCGCGGCCGTACGGACGGCCGGCGATGCGGTGCGGCCCCGTGCGGGCCGGTAGGACCCTGACTTTCTCCCTCCCCCTCCGCCGCTCGGCGACGAGCGTGACCAGTCACCGAACAACCGGCCGCCGTGCCGACCACAGATGGGTGATGTGCCGTGACAGAAAACACCATGCCGACCGACAACCGGTTGAGCCTCAGCACCAGGGCCGCGCGCAACCTGGCCACCACGACCAAGACCCCGCCGCAGATGCAGGAGATCACCTCCCGTCATCTGCTGCGCGTGCTGCCCTGGGTCGAGGCGGTGGGCGGCGCCTACCGGGTCAACCGGCGGCTGACCTACCAGATGGCCGACGGGCGGGTGACGTTCGTCTCGACCGGGGCGGACGTACGGGTCATCTCGGCCGAGCTGTGCGAGCTGCCCGCCCTGCACGGCTTCGGCGACGCCGAGGTGCTCGCCGCCATGGCCGACCTGTTCACCCAGCGGGAGTACGAGGCCGACCAGGTCATCGCACGGGCCGGCACCCCGATGGACGAGGTCCTGCTCCTCGCCCACGGCAAGGTCGACAGGATCGGCGAGGGCGCGTACGGCAACGAGACGCGCCTCGGGGTGCTGGCCGACGGCGAGTACGTCGGCGAGCAGATGCTGGTGAACGCGGACGCGCGGTGGGAATGGACGGTCAAGACCGTGACGCCGTGCACCGTGCTCGCGCTCGGCAGGGAGGAGTTCGAGCGGCTGCTCACCCTGTCGGACAGCCTGCGTGAGCACGTGCAGGCATACCGGGAGAACCCGCACCGGCCGGTGAACCGGTACGGGGAGGCGGAGATCACGCTGGCGGCGGGGCATGAGGGTGAGGCGACGCTGCCGGGGACGTTCGTGGATTACGAGCTGGGGCCGCGTGAGTACGAGCTGAGTGTGGCGCAGACGATTCTGCGGGTGCACTCGCGGGTGGCGGATCTGTACAACGAGCCGATGAACCAGACCGAGCAGCAGTTGCGGCTGACGATCGAGGCGTTGCGGGAGCGTCAGGAGCACGAGCTGGTCAACAACCGCGACTTCGGCCTGCTGCACAACGCCGACCTCAAGCACCGCATCCACACCCGTTCGGGCCCGCCCACCCCGGACGACCTCGACGAGCTGCTCGCCACGGTCTGGAAGAACCCGCACGTCATGTTCGCCCACCCGAAGGCGATCGCGGCCTTCGCCCGCCAGTGCAACGCCCGGGGCATCTATCCCCAGACCGTGGAGTTCAACGGCCAGAAGGCGCCGGCCTGGCGCGGGGTGCCGATGCTGCCGTGCAACAAGATCCCGGTCAACGACAAGGGCATCAGCTCGATCATGGTCATGCGGCTGGGGGAGAAGGAGCAGGGCGTCGTCGGCCTGCGCCGCACCGGGCTGGTGGACGAGTACGAGCCCGGCCTGTCGGTGCGCTTCATGGGCATCGACGACAAGGCGATCATCTCCTACCTGGTCACCACCTACTACTCGGCGGCCGTCCTGGTCCCCGACGCCCTCGCCATCCTGGAGAGCGTCGAGGTCCTCTGATGTCGTCCTACCGGCTGCCGGACTTCTATCTCCCCTATCCGCCCCGGCTGAACCCGCATGTGGAGACCGCCCGGGCGCACACGCGGGGGTGGGCGGCGGACATGGGCATGCTCGACGACCCGGACATCTGGACCGTGGAGTCGCTCGACGCGATGGACTACGGCCTGATGTGCGCCTACACCCATCCCGACTGCTCCGCCCCCGAACTCGACCTGGTCACGGACTGGTACGTGTGGGTCTTCTTCTTCGACGACCACTTCCTGGAGACGTTCAAACGCAGCAGGGACCTGAACGGCGCCCAGGACTACCTGGACCGGCTCGACGCGTTCATGACGGACGACCCGCCCGAGCCGTCCAACCCCGTCGAGCGCGGCCTGGCCGACCTGTGGCCCCGGACCGTGCCCGCCATGTCGGACGCGTGGCGGCGCCGGTTCGTACGGGTGACCCGCGACCTGCTGCAGGAGTCGATGTGGGAGCTGTTCCACATCGAGCGCGAGGCCGTCTCCAACCCGATCGAGTACATCGAGGAACGCAGGAAGGTCGGCGGAGCTCCGTGGTCGGCCGCGCTCGTGGAGCACGCGGCCGGTGCCGAGCTGCCGGCCCGGCTGGCGGGCTCCCGGCCGATCCGGGTGCTGACGGAGTCGTTCGCCGACGCCGTCCACCTGCGCAACGACCTGTTCTCCTACGAGCGGGAGGTGCTGCTGGAGGGCGAACTGTCCAACTGCGTGTTGGTCTGCGAGCGTTTCTTCGGCTGCGACACCGCGCGGGCCGTGGAGATCACCAACGACCTGCTCACCTCACGGCTGCACCAGTTCGAGCACACCGCGCTGACCGAGCTTCCGGCGCTGTTCGCCGACGACGGGGTGCTGCCGCCCGAGCAGGCGCTGGTCCTGAGCTACGTCAAGGGACTGCAGGACTGGCAGGCGGGAGGCCACGCCTGGCACACCGCCTCCAGCCGCTACACCAAGCTCGGAAGTCATTCCGGGTCCCTGGGCCTGAACGTGTCGCGCGCCCACCTCACCGGTGCCGGCGGGCTGCGCAACCACACCCACCGGCCCTTCTCGGAGGCGGCGGTGCGGCTGCCGCAGCCGTACATGCCGTTCGAGGTGCGCGACAATCCGCACCTCGACGCGGCGCGCGCGGCGGACGTCGAATGGTGTGCCGCGATGGGCTTCTTCGACGGCGTCCCCGGCCTCCCGGCGACCGCCGTGTGGAACGAGCCGCAACTCGTCGGCTTCGACCTCGCGTTGTGCGCGTCCGGCATCGACCCGGACGCCACGGCCGACGAACTGATCCTGGCAGTCAACTGGCTGGCCTGGGGGACGTACGGCGACGACTACTATCCCCGGGTCTACGGCGCGGCGCGCGACCTGGTCGGCGCGAAGCTCGGCAACCGGCGGCTCAAGGAGTTCATGCCGGTGGACCTCGTCCCGCGCCTGGCCCCGATGACGGGGCTGGAACGCGGGCTGGCCGACCTGTGGGCGCGCACCGCCGGGCCGCTGCCCGAGGATGCTCGCAGGGCGTTCCGCGTCGCCGTCGAGGAGATGATCGACAGCTGGGTGTGGGAGCTGGCCAACCAGGCCCAGCACCGCGTGCCCGATCCGGTCGACTACATCGAGATGCGGCGCAGGACGTTCGGCTCGCAGATGACGATGAGCCTGGCCAGGCTGACGCCCGGCCGGGTCATCCCCGCCGAGATCCATCGCACCCGCGAGTTCCTCGGCATGACCGACGCCGCGCAGGATTACGCGTGCCTGCTGAACGACCTGTTCTCCTGCCAGAAGGAGATCCAGTTCGAGGGGGAGCTGCACAACGCCGTCGTGGTGCTGGGCACCTTCCTCGACTGCGCCCCCGACGAGGCGGTGGGTGTGGTGGACGCGCTGATGACCAGCCGGATGCGGCAGTTCGAGCACATCACCACCGTCGACCTGCCCATCCTGCTCGACCGCATCGAGGCGGACGAGGCCGTACGGGAGTCGGTCGAGGGATACGCGTCCGACCTGCGCAACTGGATGGCCTCGATCCTGCGCTGGCACCAGCGGTCCCGGCGCTACGTCGAGGAGGAGCTGCGCAGGGGCCCGGCCGTCCGGTGGTCCCAGGGCCCGACCGGCCTCGGCACGGCCACCGCGCGCATCCTCTCCCTGGCGCCGCCGGCGCACGGCTCGCCCGCGCTCACGGTGGGGGCGCCATGACCGCGTCGCGACTGACTCTGAGCACGGCCGCCGCACGCAACCTGGCGACCACCACCAAGACGCCGCCGCAGATGCGGGAGATCACCCCCAGGCACCTGCTGCGGGTGCTCCCCTGGATGGAGGTCCAGGGCGGCGTCTACCGGGTCAACCGCCGGCTCACCTGCACGGTGGGGGACGGGCGGGTGAGCTTCGTCTCCACCGGCGCGCGGGTGCGGGTCGTCCCGGCCGAGCTGTGCGAGCTGCCCTCCCTGCACGGCTACGGCGACCTCGACACGCTCGGCGCGCTGGCGGACCGGTTCGTCCAGCACGAGCTGGGCCCGGGCGATCCGGTGCCTCGGGGACAGGTCGTGCTCGTCGCCCACGGCAAGATCGCCCGCGTCGGCCCCGGCCCGTACGGCGGGGAGGCGCTGCTCCAGGTGCTGGCCGACGGAGACCACCTGGGAGACCTCACCGGAGCGGGGGCCGCGCCCGCCAAGGCCCTCACCTCGTGCATCGTTCTCGTCCTCGACAGGTCGGCGCTGGACAACCTGGCAGCGCTCGCGGGCGGCCTGCGCGACCATCTCGCCCGTCCTCCCGTGGCACGGCCGGTGAACCGGTATGGGGAGGCGGAGATCGCGCTGGCGGCGGGGCATGAGGGTGAGGCGACGCTGCCGGGGACGTTCGTGGATTACGAGCTGGGGCCGCGTGAGTACGAGCTGAGTGTGGCGCAGACGATTCTGCGGGTGCATTCGCGGGTGGCGGATCTGTACAACGAGCCGATGAACCAGACCGAGCAGCAGTTGCGGCTGACGATCGAGGCGTTGCGGGAGCGTCAGGAGCACGAGCTGGTCAACAACCGCGACTTCGGCCTGCTGCACAACGCCGACCTCAAGCACCGCATCCACACCCTCTCGGGTCCGCCCACCCCGGACGACCTCGACGAGCTGCTCGCCCGCCGGCGCAGCTCGCACTACTTCCTCGCCCATCCCCGGGCCATCGCCGCCTTCGGACGGCAGTGCACCCGGCGTCGGCTCTACCCGGACGTCACCGAGGTGAACGGGGCGATGGTCATGGCGTGGCGTGGGGTGCCGATCCTGCCCTGCGACAAGATCCCGATCACCGAGGGAGGGCTCAGCTCGATCATCGTCATGCGCACCGGGGCGGAGAAACAGGGCGTCGTCGGCCTGCGCCGCACCGGGCTGGCCGACGAGTACGAGCCGGGCCTGTCGGTGCGCTTCATGGGCATCGACGACAAGGCGATCATCTCCTACCTGCTGACCACCTACTATTCGGCGGCCGTCCTGGTCCCCGACGCCCTCGGCGTACTGGAGAGCGTCGAGGTGAGCTGAGGCACCGAGGCACCGAGGCACTGAGGCACGCCCGCGGCCGGGGGTTCCCCGAGAGCTCCTGGCCGCGGGCGGTTTCCCGCGTCAGGTGAGCTCAAGGCCGCCGTCGAGGGTGAGGACCTGGCCGGTGAGCCACGTGGCGCCGGGATCGGCGAGACGGAGGATCCACTCGGCGACCTCTCCGGGTGCGCCACGCCTGCCGAGGGGGATGCTGCGTGCCTCGTCCTGCTTCACCTGCTCGACGGCGGCGTCGGACAGCCCCGCGGAGGCGAGCGCCTCGCTCTCGGTCGGCCCGGGCGCGAGAGCGTTGACCCGGACGCCGTCCCCGGCGAGCTCCAGCGCCCAGCTCCGGGTGAGCTGCTCGATCGCGGCCTTCGACGCGGCGTAGTGCGCCGCGCCGGGCAGCGGCCGGTGCCCGTACGTGCTGGAGACGTTGACGATCGACCCGTGCGCCTGGCGAAGGTGGGGCAGCACCTCCCGGGCGAGGAGGCTGGGCGCGGTGACGTTGAGGGCGAACAGGTCGGTGACGCGCTCCGCCGTCGTCTCGGCCAGCGGCATGATCATGGTCGCTCCGGCGTTGTTGACCAGCACGTCCAGCCGGCCCCAGCGGTCGACGGCCGTACGGACGACCGTCTCGGGCGAATCGGCGGCGCGCAGGTCGGCGACGAGCACGGCGATGTCCGGGTGCTGCCGGGCGGTCTCCTCAAGCGCGTGTGCGCGGCGGCCCACCCCGAGGACCCGCGCTCCCGCCCGGGCGAAGGCGAGGGCGGCGGCGCGTCCGATGCCCGAGCCCGCACCGGTGACGACGACGACCCGGCCGGTGAAGCGGTCATCAGCGTGTCCGGTCAACGTGACTCCAATGTTCGATGTTCGATGAACAGCGAACAAGCTATCATGTGCCCATGAAGCAGGCGCACCACCCCGAACTGGACGAGATCTCGCTCACCGTGGTCATGGCGGCGCTGAGCGATCCGATCCGGGTCGGCCTGGTCCGGCTGCTGGCCGACGGGCGGGAGCGCGGGTGGGGCGAGCTGCGGGCCCCCGTCGCCAAGTCGACGCTCAGCCATCACTTACGGGTCCTGCGCGACGCCGGGATCACGCGCACCCGTCAAGAGGGCACCCGCTGCTTCGTCGTGCTCCGCCGGGACGACCTGGAGACCCGCTTTCCCGGCCTGCTCGCGCCCGTGCTGGCCGCCGCAGAGTGCGACGGAGTCGGCCGCCAGGTCGAGCTGGCGGCCTCGGCCTAGCAACCGCGTTCTCCCTTCATGCGCGGCGCGGCGCGGCTAAGGTGACCGCTGGCCGATCAAGATGTGCGTCGAGCGTCGCGGGGTGGGATTGTTCGTACCGTTGGATCGTGCCCGCCGAGCGGAGGCGGCCTCCGCCCTGGGCAGCCTGGAACGCGGGATAGAGATCCTCCTGTGCCTGGCCGTCGGCATGCGGCCGATGAACCTGACCCAGGTGCACCGGTCGACCGGGTTCTCCAAGACCACCACGCATCGCCTGCTCGGGACGCTGCAGCGGCGGGGCCTGGTCACGCGTACGGGCGGCGACTACATGGTCGGCGGACGCCTCGCCGACCTCGTGGCACCGCGCGGCTGGGCGGTGCAGGGCCGGCGGCTCCCCGGCTCGCGCAGGGTGGTCCTGCCGCACCTGCTCCAGCTCTACGAGGCGACCCGGCAGACGGTCAACCTGGCCGTGCCGGACGGATCCGAGGTCGTGTACGTCGAGCGGTTGTACGGGCACAACCGGGTCAGGTCGCCGTCGGACGGCGTCGACCGGGCGCCGCTGCACTGCACGGCCACGGGCAAGGTGCTGCTCGCCCACGACGCAGGGCTGCGCGCCGCGTTCCTCGCCGCCCCGGCCCTGCGGAGGGTGACCGGCCGTACGGTGACCGCGCCGGTCGCGCTGGAACGCGAGCTCGCGGCCATCCGCTGCGAGGGCGTCGGGTACGCGCGGGAGGAGTTCGCCGAGGGGGTGTGCTGCGTGGCCGCGCCCGTCTTCGGCCCGGACGGCGGGGTGTATATGGCCGTCGGGGTCGCCGCTCCGGTGGGGGCGGCGGCGCTGCCCCGCCTGGGCGCGGCCGTACGCAGGACCGCCCACCAGATCACCGGCGCCCTCCTCCTGTGACCCCAGATCAGGGGATTGGAGTCGCCGGGCTCGGGGAAGGCCTGATCGAGTCGAGCGGCAGGGCCTGTCCGTGTGCCTGTGTTCGGGCTTGGCCTGGGCTGTGTGCCTGGGCTTGAACTTGGGCCCGTGCCTTGGCTTGTGCTTGGGCCTGAGCCGCTCGGGCCGCCGGTGCGTCGGACCGGCGCAGCCGTCGTGGTCTCGGGGAGAGTCATGCGTCGAGGACCGTACGCGTCCCGCTTGATCGGCCGGGCGGGCCTCGTCGCCGTACCGGTGGCCGTGCTGCTCGCGGCGTGCGGGTCGCCCCAGCCGGAGACGCAGCCGCAGACGCCGGCGGGGTCGGTGGCCACGGGCGGCCCGGCGTCCACCCTGAACCCCGTCGCCGATCCGGCGGCCACCGTCTTCGCATCGCCCTCGCCCAGCCCGTCTGTCGTCTCGGCCTTCGACCATCCGGACGCGTGCCGGAACGCCGACTGCGAGGTGGCGGTCCGCCAGGGAGACCGGCTGCGGCTCGACCCGAAGACCGGCCTCGACGAGATCACGATCGTGGGGCTCGACCAGGGCGAGGTGCGGGTGCGCTTCGAAGCGGGCGCGGGCGCCTTCCACGTCGAGGGCATGAACACCGGCGTCAGCCAGAGCTGCTTCAACGGCCGCTGCCACACCGAGGGCGGGCTGACGCTGGCCATGGGACGGCCCGGCAGGATCGGCGACATCCGCCTGCGGCTCGCGAGCGTGGCGCCCGACCACGCGGTCCTGGTCCTGTCGCCGGCATGACCCCGCCCGGCGCCTCCCCGGCCCGCGCGTCCAACGCGTTCCCGGCCCCGGCCCGGGCGCGGGCGTGACCCCGGCCCGCGCGCGGGCGTGACCCGGCCGCGCCCGCCTGCCGATCCCGCCGCCGACCGCCTGCTGCGCGCACCCGTTTTCGTGCTCTCGCCCGTCAGGTCGGGCTCCACGCTCCTGCGCGTGCTGCTGAACAGCCACAGCAGGATCCACGCGCCGCACGAGCTGCACGTCCGGCGGATCGCCGTGACCCTCACGACCGATCCCGTACGGCAGGCCATGGAGGCGGCCGGTCACCGCACGAGCGACATCGAGCACATCCTGTGGGACCGCCTGCTGCACCGGGAACTCGTCCGGAGCGGCAAGGAGGTCCTCGTGGACAAGACGCCCAGCAACGTCTTCGCCCACCGCCGCATCACGACGTGCTGGCCGGACGCCCGGTTCGTCTTCCTCCTGCGCCACCCCGCGTCGATCGCGAGGTCGTGGCACGAGGCGGATCCGCGGGCGCGGCCGATGGACGAGGCCGTACGGCACACGCTGCAGTACATGCGCCACCTGGAGGAGGCCAGACGCCGCCACGAGGGCATCGACGTCCGCTACGAGCGGCTCGTCGACGACACCGAAGGCGAGCTGCGGCGGCTGTGCGCCTGGCTCGGTGTGGAGTACGAGCCCGCGATGGTCCGCTATGGCGACAAGGAGCACGGCGACTTCGTCAAGGGCATCGGCGACTGGCGCGACAAGATCCGGAGCGGGCGGGTGCAGCCGGGCCGCCCGCTGCCCGCCCCCGGCGAGGTGCCCGAGGCGCTGCGCGAGATCGCGGTCGCCTGGGGCTACCTGTGATTTCCGATCACCAGTGGAACCAGTGAACGCGCCGGCAACTGCTGCGCACGAAGCAGGTGGCGTCGTGGTTGGCCCAGTCGAGATTCATGAACGTCGTGCCCGTGGTCTGGAGTTTCCACCGGCGCATCTCGAACAGCTCGTTCTCGCAGGTGTCGCATTTCAGGGTGCGGCCGTTGGGGAGCGCGACCGGCTGTGGCTCGTCCATGACTTCGATGCCAGGCCGGTTTGATCGGATGCGGTCGTTCCGGTGATCGACCGGGTCGAACGGCCGCTACGGTGACCGTTGTGGATGTCTATGGCGCCATCGCCTCATTCGCCGCCATCGTGCTGCTGCTCACGCTCACGCCCGGTCTGGACACGGCGCTGATCCTGCGTACGTCGCTGCTCGCCGGCCGGAGGCCGGCCTGGGCCGTGGTGCTCGGCATCCAGCTCGGCACCCTGCTGTGGGGCCTGCTCACCGCCGCCGGCCTGTCGGCTCTCCTCACCGCCTCCCAGGTGGCGTACGAGGTGGTGCGGTGGGCGGGCGTCGCCTACCTGATCTGGATGGGCGGCAGGATGCTCTGGCACAGCCGTACGGGCGGGGCGGACGACGCCGCGCCGCCCGACCCGGCGGACACCGGGTGGGGGCGGGCGTTCCGGCGGGGCCTGCTGACCAACCTGCTCAACCCCAAGGTGGGCGCCTTCTACGTCGCGGTGCTGCCCCAGTTCATGCCGCAGGGGGTGTCGCACGCGGTGATGGGGGTGCTGCTCGCGGGCGTCCACGTCTGCGAGGGGCTGGTGTGGAGCGCCGTGCTCATCGGGTTCACCGGGATCCTGCGCGGCTGGCTGCGCAGGCCGTCGGTCAAGCGCGCCCTCGACCGGCTCACCGGCGTCATCGTCATCGGCTTCGGCCTGCGCCTGGCCGTCCAGCAGTCCTGACAATCGACCGCGAATCGGAAGGAGGCCGATGGCGGCCGACGAGATGCGTGCGCACTACCTGCGGTTCCTCGAATCCCACCAATGGCTCGCGAACGCGCTGACCTGGACCGTCGTGCACCCCTGGGCCGAAACGCCACCACCGGTCGACGTGGTCGCGTCGAGGCTGACCGGTGGTGGTAGCCCCGAGATCGCCGAGCTGTGGATACGAGAAACGGATCTCTATCCCATGGAGGTCGTCTTCGCCGGCGCTTCCGGGCCGTCGATGATGCTGCTCGAAGCGAACGGGGCGTACACGAGCGGCCCGGACGTCATACGCAGGCTCAGCGTGGACGCTCGCGTATGGTCGCTGTCCTGGCACGTCAACGGCGGAGAGCGGCTGACGTGCGCGGCCGGTGGCGAGATCCTCGCAGTGGTTCCCGGGCTGGATCCCGCGCTGATGACCGGACCGCGTCCCGAGGCCGTCGCGGACGCGATCGGCCCCCTCCGGGACGCGGTCGCGAGCCGCCCGGTGACGACCCGGGCGGAGGCATGGGCGCTCAAAACGGCCGCGATGGCCGTCATGGAGTCGTCCACCGGTGCCCGCCTGACCGCCGAATGGGTCGGCGACATGCGGCAGGCGATCCTCATCGACCCTCCGCTCAGCGCGCCGCTCGAACGGCGGGGGTTCGGGCACGTGGAGCCGGACCTCGACGCCCGGTTGCGGCACGCCCCCGAGGCCGTACGGCGGGCGGCGCTGCTCCTGCCGGCCCGGGACCTCACCGGGCGGTTCGGACTGGACGAGCCGCCGATCGAGGACGCGATCGACGTGGTCGCGGGCGGGGGAGCGCTCGGGGAGGAACTGCGGTGGGGTCTGCTGGAGACGCAACTGCAGCTTCACGACGGCTGGGTGCCCGTCATCCCCGAAGGGGACGACCCTGACCGTGCCGAGAGGCTGCGCGCGGCGGCCGTGGTCGCGGTCAGGCTCGCGTTGCTCGAAGCCGCCGGGCGCGCGGAGAATTTCGAGGCCCTCACCTGTGCCCGATGGGTCCTCGGGGACGAATGGCCGTCCCTCCGGTCGGCTGTGGAGGACCTGCTGACGGACGTCGGCTAATCCGGGCGTCCGGTGTAGTGGCCGATCCCGCACACCTCGGGGACGGCGCTCATCGGGACGTCCTCGGTGAGGGCGCGCACCAGCAGGGCCTCGACGCCGCGCAGCATCGACTCGGCGATGCCCGACGGCAGATAGGCGGTGTCGACGATGAGGCTGAGCTTCCCGGTGTCGGGCGCCGAGACGACCGTGAAGAACGCCTTGAACCGGACACCCGGCCAGGCGTTCGTCACGTACGTCCGGGTCTTCTCGGTGAGGGGCGCCACGTCCTCGTCGCGGCCGACGGGAGGCAGGCCCGGCCAGGTGCCGGAGGTCCGCCTGTCGTTGAAGAACGCGTCGAGGTCGGGCTCCCGGCCGCGGCGGCGGCCGATCTCCTCGCGCATGGCCTGCATCTCGAACGGGTCGTAGTGCGCGTTGCGATACGCCCTGAGCGCCCCGCGCTGCGCGGCCCGGCAGGTGGCGGCGAAGTCCGTGCCGGGCAGGTCGAGCACGAACAGGCCGTCCTGTTCCACGGTGCCGACCATCGCACGGGTCCGCGCGTCGCGGCGGTTGCTGTGCACGAGCTGCATGACGGCGCGCGGGCGGCCGCTCACGACGGCCAGCACGGTGGCGCAGGCGGCGAGCAGCACGTTGGTCGTCCGCATCGTCCAGCGTTCCGCCAGCCGCTCCGCCGCGACGGCGAGCGCCACCGACTCCATGCCGACCTCGATGAACCGCGGGTCCTCCGCCTCATGCGGCGGATGGTCGAACACGTCCAGCGGTCCGTCCGCCAGCACGGAGTGCCAGTAGCGGACGGACTTGGCCGAGCGGGCGGGGTAGGGCTCCTCGCGCTCGGCGGCGGCCTGGTCCATCGGCTGCCACTCGGCGGGCGGCAGCTTCTCGCCGCGCAGCAGGGCCTTCCACTCCTCCGACAGCGTGTTCAACGCCTGGAAGTCAACGGCCAGATGGGAGAAGGCGAGCGCCAGCGCCGTCGGGCGGCCGTTCTTGAGAACGACGGAGCAGCGCAGCGGCAGGTCGCGGTCGTGGACGAAGGCCGTGCGGCCCAGCTCGGCCGAGACCCGCTCGGCGACCCGCAGTGCCCGTTCCTCTCCCGCCTCCACCAGGTCGACGGTCAGCTCGCCGCCGCGGCCGACCCGCTGCACCGGCCCCTCCGGAGTGAGGGCGAAGGTCGTACGCAGGCTCTCGTGGCGTTCGAGCAGCACGCGCAGCGCGTCCAGGACGCTGCCGAGGTCGCGTCTGCCGTACACCGGGAGCACCCACGGGCAGCTCAGGAACGTCTGGCTGTCGCCCATCAGGTGGACCGCACGCCACATGAGCCGCTGTCCCCAGGTCAGCGGCGCCTCGCCCTCCCGTGTGCCGCTGAACGCCACCGTCACCATGCGCGCGTCGTCCCTCGGAAGGCCGGCCCGTCACCGAGGCGGATCTCCCCACTGTCACCGAAAGGTTTCGACACGATGCTCGCTCCATGATCGGCACAGGAATGCCAGTTGGTCCGGTTTTGGTCACGCCGGAAGGCCGCCGTGCAACGGAAGAATAGGCAACGAGAGTCGAAGGGGGACAGTGAAAGTCGAAAGTCCCATGTCGAAACTTTTCGACGCGCTTCGGGTGAAGCGTCGGTCTCCCTCGTGTCCGTGAAGTGTAGGCGGGTCGGCCGTCCGCGTGTGCTTCGAGTGCCTCTGTTGCCGATGGTCCGGTCCGGCGCGCGAAGATCGTTTGTCGGTCCGGGCTCGTACGATGAGGCCCATGACCAGCCACGGTTTCACCATCACAGCGGAAGGCCCGTACGACTTCGGCGCCACGTTGCGCTTCGTCGAGGACTGGCCGGTCACCGGCGGGCTGCCCTCCGACGGGCGGGCGCTGCGCTTCGCCTACTGCGCGGAGTCCGACTGGCTGCCGATCGGCGTGACCGTGACCGCCGCACCCGACGGGGTCGCCGTCGCCACGACGCGGGCCGCCGGGCCGCGCATCCGGGCCGAGGTGGCGCGCATCCTGTCCCTCGACGTGGACGGCTCCGGCTTCGCCGCGGCAGGCGAGGCCGACCCGGTGCTCGGCGACCTGCAACGGAAGAGTCCCGGCCTGCGCCCGCTCTGCTTCTGGAGCCCCTGGGAGGCGGCGTGCTGGGCGGTGATCGTGCAGCGGTCGTCGATGCTCGTCGCCGCCCGGATCAAACAGCGCATCGGGGAGCGATACGGTGCGAAGGTCATCGTGGACGGGGAACCCTACGCCGCCTTCCCTCCGCCCATGACGCTGCTGCGGGCCGGTGGTCTCGGCCTGCCCGCGCAGAAGGAGGAGTGGCTGCGCGGGCTGGCCCAGGCGGCGCTCGACGGCGTGCTCACCACCGAACACCTGCGCGCGCTCGACCCCCAGGAGGCGTTGGCGGAGCTCAGGGCGCTGCCCGGCGTGGGGCCGTTCTCCGCCGGCCTGATCCTGATCCGCGGCGCGGGCGCGCCGGACGCGTTCCCGGGCGACGAGCCGCGCCTGTTCGCGATCCTCCGCGAGGCGTACGGCCTGCCGGAGGACGCCTCGCCCGCCGTCTACCGGAAGGTGGCCGAGGCGTGGCGGCCCTACCGCTCCTGGGCCTCCTTCCTCTTCCGCGCCACCGGCTACGGAGCCGCCGACGAGGCCCGGACGGCGCGAGGCCGCTGAGCCCGCTGCGACGGGGGTAGCGCGCTGATCGGGCCGTCTCCGTGCCATGCCTGTCCGCGTCCGCACAGGCTTGACCCTCACGTTGCGGGAGGCTCGACGATCGGGGCATGAGCGAGTACATCAGTCCCGTTCCCATGCCCGCGCTCGACGCGACCGCCCCGGAGATCTACCGGGACTACTACGGCATGCCGATGTTCGTCACCATCCCCACCCGGGATCTCGCGGCGTCGACGGACTTCTGGACCCGCGGGCTCGGCTTCGTCGACCTGTTCACCGTGCCGGACCGCCTGGTCCATCTTCGCCGCTGGGCCTTCCAGGACGTCCTGCTCGTGCCCGCGGAACAGGTGAGCGAGGTCCCGGCGATGAGCGTCAGCTTCGCCTGCGTCCTCAGCCAGATCGACAAGATCGCCGCGGGGTGTGAGGAACTCGTGCCGGGATGCACCACCGGCCCGCGAGAGATGCCGTGGAACTCCATCGAGCTGACGGTGGTCACGCCCGAGAACGCCCGGGTCGTGATGACGGCCGCCCAGCCGCTCGACCCGCACAGTGCGCGGGCGGCCGGCCTGCGAGAGATCGGGATCGAGATCCCCGCCGAGTGACGACGCCGTACGCCGGTCTCAGACCGTGGGCCTCCGGCCCGATCGGCGATACTGGGCCGGTGACGAGCGCCCCCGAACGCGAACCGGCCGCCGCAGGGCCGGACGGCGCCGACGGCCTCACGGTCGGCCGGGCCGCCGCGCTCGTCGGCGTCAGCGTGAAGACGCTGCATCACTGGGACGCGATCGGCCTCGTGTGCCCGAGTGAGCGCACCTGGGCCGGATATCGGGTGTATTCGGGCGACGACGTCGCCCGGATCCACCGCGTCCTCGTCTACCGGGAGCTCGGGTTCCCGCTCGCCGAGATCGGCCGGATCCTCGACGACCCCCGGTTCGCCGCCCACAACGACGCGATGGAGCCGGGCCTGGCCGGCTGGCTGCGCGACACGATCTGGGCGAACGCCGAGGCGCACGGCGTCGACCCGGAGTCCGCCACCTGGCGGTAGCCCCTCGGGGCCGCTCCTCGCCGTCGCCGCGCGGGCGCCGCCGAGGGGCGCGAGGAGCGCCGTCGTGACGGCTGACCTGCGACGAAGATGAGGGTTCCGGAGGCCGCATCGTGTGCGGCGCTGTCACGCATCGGGACGCTGTCTTGTCTGAGCTGGTGTACGGCCGGATCGAGCCGGTCACCGTCTCGCGGAGGAAACCCGATGACCACCGATCACGCTCACATCCACTACCTGGAGAACCCCGTCAAGAGCGGCCCGCCACCGAAGATCGACGTCGTCGGGACCGTGCCGGAGGCCCCGCCCGCACCGGAGGGGGCCGAGGCGATGACGATCCTCGTCACGTTGCCGCCGAACAGCCCCGGCTCGCCGCCGCACCGGCACTCCGGACCCGCGTACGGGTACGTGATCAAAGGGGCCATCGACTTCGAGCTCGAAGGCGAGCCCGCGCGGGTCGTCCGGGCCGGTGAGACGTTCTGGGAGCCCGGCGGGGACGTGATCCACTACCAGGACGGCAACCACCTCGCCGACGAGGAGTCGGCGTTCGTCGTGACGATGTTCTGCGCACCCGGGCAGCCGATGCTGACCGTGGTCGGCCCGGAGGAACTGGAAGCCCGGAGAGACCGCCGGGCGCCGCGGTCATGACCAGGGTCTCGCTCGCCGCGCTCGCCCGTGATCTGCTCGCGCTCGCCCGTGCGGCGGACACCGGCCGCATCGCCACCACCGTGCACGGCGGCTACGACCGTTCGCTGCGGCAGACCCTCATGGCCCTGCGACAGGGCGAGCACGTCCACGAGCATCCCGGCGAGGTCACCGTCCACGTGCTGTACGGGCGGGTGCGGCTCGTCTCCGGGCGCGACTCGTGGGAAGGACGGCCCGGCGACCTGCTGGTCATGCCGGAACGCCGCCACCGCATGGAGGCCGTACAGGACTGCGCGTTCCTGTTCACCACGGCCCGGTGAGAGCGGGGGAGGGCGAGCCCAGGGAAAGGACGAGAGCGAAGAACGGCGAGAGCGAAGAAGGCGGGAACCGGCTCCGGTTCCCGCCTTCGGCCTGACCCGTTGACGGACCGTGTCACATTTCGTACGTTCCGCATAGGCCGCGCCCCGGGCGACCCGGACCGGAAGGGGTTGCAGTGACCGCCGAGCTGGATCCGAACGGGGCCGAGCCGACCCCCGAGCCCGTCATAGGGCCGGATATCGTGCCGGGACCGCTGGGTACGCCATCACCGGAGTTCGCCCGCAGACGCGAATGCGGGCCGCTGGATCCGGCGACCATGCCCAGTGGCGACCAGGTCCCGATGGCCGCCCGATATGAGGACGTGCGGGTCCTGCTCGCCTCACCCACGTCCAGCCGCAATCTGCGCCTGCCCGGACTGCCGCGCTTCGTGAGCGGCGTCGGCATCGACGACGACCCGGACGCGCTGATCAACCAGGATCCGCCGGAGCACACGCGCTATCGACGGATCATGCAGGGCACCTTCACACCGCGCCAGACCGAGCGGTGGCGTCCGCGCATCGCGGCGATCGCCGCCGAACTCCTCGACGGCCTGGGTGACCGCTTCGAGCTGGTCGAGGAGTACGCGCTGCGCCTGCCGGCCCATGTCATCTGCGAGATGCTCGGTGTCCCGGTGGACGACTACGAGCGGTTCGTCCAGTGGACGGACATGTTCCTGACCACCTCGACGGCCACCGAGCAGGCGCGTCATGAGGGCTACAGCGACTTCATGGCCTACGCCGCCGAGCTGGTCGCCCAGCATCGCCGCTCGCCCGGCGACGACCTCATCGACCTGCTCATCCAGGCCAGGGACGCCGACGACCGGCTGTCGGAGGGCGAGCTGGTCAACACGGTCTTCTCGCTGATCACGGCCGGTTATGAGACGACCGCCTCGATGATCGCCCGTGGCGTGTTCCGGCTGTGTCCTCCGGCCGGTCGCCCTGCACGTCACCTCGGCGGCGGGCGACTGACCCAGCCGGGCCCGTACGCGCCGTCCATGGGGGCCCGGGCCAGGCTGCGCCTTCGATTATCTCTATCGCCGGATCTCCGAGATTCTCCACGTGGGCGAAGACCACGCGCGGCAACTCGTGCGACGCGCCCGCGACCACCTCGCCGCCGGCCGCCGCAACCCGGTGAGCACCACCGGGCACCGGCGCCTCGTACGGACGTTCCTCTCCGCCGCGCAGACCGGCGACCTCGCCGAGCTGGAAGAACGGCCGGCCGCCGGGGTCGCCCGATAGCCGGGGCCCGCTACGCGGCGGGGTCGCCGGGCGGGAGGTCGTCTTCCATCGGGAGGTCGTCCTCCAGCACCTCGACCGCGGCGAGCAGACCCCGCAGGCCGATCTCCTCGCGTTCGGCGTCCGCAGGGTCGAACAGCCACTCGGCGACCGGCAGGTCGGCGGCGTCCTCGGGACGGCTGAGCTCGACCTGGACCACCTCCGCCTCGACCTCGAGTTCGAGCTCGTGCAGGAATCCGTCGTCGCTCGGAGCTGTCATCGTTCCTCTTTCCGTGTCGTGAGGGGCGGCCCGGCCGGGGCGGGACGCGATGGCCGCGCCGACCCGCACGCCGCGGGCCCGTGGCGGGGGGCCCGCGGTGGGAGCCCGCGGCGGGGCACTGCGCGGCGGTGCGAGGGGGGTGACGGTGGTCATCGCGTACGCGCCCGGGAATGAACGGCCTCGCCTGCCTACTTGCCGGTGGCGGCGTCGCCGAGCCAGTCGAGGTAGTGAATGGTGCCGAGGGAGGCGTCGCCGATCGGAACGAGGGAGTGCTCGCTCAGCTCGCTGCCGAAGTAACGCGCGTGCGGGTCGACGACGACCTCGCGCGGGTCGCCCCACGCGGTCAGCGCCTTCTGGAAGAACTCGTCCATCCGGAACCGCTCGGGCCCGGCGATCTCGACCCGGCCGTTCAGCGGCGACCCCATCGCGGCCCGGCCGACCGCCTCGGCGACGTCCTCACCCGCGATGGGCTGGAAGAGCACGGGCGCCATGTGCACCTTGCCGTCCACCGTGGCGTCGTCCGCGATGCCGCGGGCGAACTCGAAGAACTGGGTCGAGTGCACGAGCGAGAACGGGATGCCCGACTTCTCGATGAGCTGCTCCTGGGCGATCTTCGCCGCGAAGTAGCCGTTCTCCGGCATCCGCTCGGTGCCCACGATCGACACCGCGACGTGGTGACCCACGCCCGCGTCGGCCTCGGCCGCGAGCAGGTTGCCCGTGGAGGTCTCGAAGAACTTCAGCACCGCGGTCCGCTCGAACGACGGCGAGTTCGACACGTCGACCACCACGTGCGCACCCTCCAGCACCTCGGCCAGGCCCTCGCCGGTCAGGGTGTTGACGCCGGTGTTCGGTGAGGCCGCCACCGCCTCGTGGCCGTGCTCGCCCAGCTTCTTCACCAGCTTCGACCCGATCAGGCCGGTGCCGCCGATAACGACGATCTTCATCGTGCTCTCTTTCTGTCCGCCGGGCGGTCTCGTCGCCGCCCGGTCGCCAGCTAAGACCGGACAGCCTCCGGGGTTGTGACGGCGGAGGCGAAGTTCACATCGGCTCGTCACCGGCGAGGTGACTCATGTCACGCGAGCGGGACCTGACGGCCGCCGTCCAGATCGTGACCGCGACCAGCAGAACGCAGACCGTCGCGATCGCCGCGACCGTGCCGGCCACACCGATCCAGGGCGTCGCGAGCGGCAGTGACAGGACGACGAGGACGCACGCCACGACCGCGGCGGGGGACATGACGGGCTCTCGGACGACGAGCACGTGCACCGCCCACAGCAGGGCGAGACAGACCCCAACCGGGACGGCGACCGCGTAACCGAGCGCCGATGACGACACGTCGTGCCCGTTCCGCTCCACCGCCACCTCAAGCCCGGCGCCGAGGGCCGCCAGGGCCGCGAATATCCCATAGTGGCCATATCCCCACAGGTAGGACCTATGGCGGCGGTCGGTGAGACCGTCCCCGGCAGGCCCGAGGAAGTACAGCCACCACAGAGCGAAGAGCAGGATGAGACCGGCGATGGAGATCACGACGAAGGAGCCGCCGACGGCGTCCGCCTCCAGAGCCCGTCCGACCCCTCTGCTCGCGGCCAGCACGCTCTCCCCGAGCAGGATGATCGTGAACAGGCCGTACCGCTCGGCGATGTGGTGCGGATGCCAGTTGGTGGCCCCGGCCCGCTCCGCCCACCACGGCACGGCGAGCTCCAGGACGGCGAGGCAGACGAAGTACGGCAGGCCGGAGGACGAGGGCAGCACTTCCGTCTCCACAAGAACGAGCCGCGACAGCCAGCCCAGCTGCAGGACGGCGATGCCGGCGGCGTAGCGGAACGCCGTACGCCGCCTCGCCGGGTCTTCGAAACCGGCCCGCAGCCACTGGGCGACGAGCCCGATCCTCATCACGAGGTAGCCCAGGGTGATGACTCCGTACTCGGAGCGGCTCGCCGCGGCGGGCACCCCGGCGGCGAGGACCAGCACGCCGGCCATCTGCACCATGGTGAGCACCCGGTAGGCGACGTCGTCGGTGTCGTAGGACGAGGCGAACCACGTGAAGTTCATCCACGCCCACCAGATCGCGAAGAACACCTGGAGGAACGGCACCAGCCCGGCCAGGCCGCGGCCCTCGGCGATGTCGTGCGCGAACTGCGCGGTGACGGCCGCGACCGCGACCACGAAGGTGAGGTCGAACAGCAGCTCCAACTGACTTGAGACGCGATGCGGCTCGTCGATGGCACGGGCGCTCATCCGGACCCGGATCCGGATCCGGATCGTGGTGCCTGCTGGTGGCAAGGTCCTGCTCCTGTCGCTGGGCAACGTACGGTCGCCTCGAAGACAGGGCAGGGCGTTCGATCTGTGACAGAGACGGCGGGCGTCAGCGTGCGAGCCACTCCCGATAGGTGGTTTCGGCGATGACGGCGCCGTCCTTGGCGACGAGGGCGCGGCCCGGCGCGGCGGCGTACATGCCCGCGCCGTCGTCGGTGACGACCGTACGGCGGTCGCCACGGGCGGCGAGGGTGATCCTGCCCAGCTCGTCGAGCGCGAAGACCTCAGGGCCCGCGATGTCGCGGGTGCCGCGCAGCGGGACGCCCACGCTGATGTCGGCCACGGCCCGGGCGACGTCGTCGGCCGCCATGGGCTGCATGAGAGTGGCGGGCAGGCGGACGGTGTGCTCGTCGGAGGTCCAGGACAGCACCGTGTCGATGAACTCGAAGAACTGCGTGGAACGCACGATCGAGTAGGGCACCGGGCCCGCCTTGAGCAGGTCCTCCTGCAGCACCTTGGCCTGGTAGTAGACCAGGCTCGGCACCAGGTCGGCGCCCACGATCGACAGGATGACCGCATGCCCGACGCCGGCCGCCGCCGCCTCGGTCAGCAGGTGGTTCATCGTCGTCCGGAAGAAGGCGGGCGAGGCGTCGTCGAAGCGCTGCGGTTTCGTCAGGTTGACGACCACGTCGGCGCCGGCCAGCGCCTCGGGCAGGCCGCGGCCGGTGAGCAGGTCCACACCGGTGGACCTCGAATGGGGCACCGCCTCGTGCCCGCGCGCGTTCAGAATCCTGACCAACCGGGATCCGATGAGGCCGGTCCCCCCGATGACGGCGATCTTCATGCCCTGGCCTTCCTGCTCCTCGGACACGACGATATGCACCGGCGACCGTACGCCCGCCACCCGGGACCGGAAAGCGCCCTGGCCCCCGATCCCGGTGTCACGGCTGTTCGGTGAGTCCTACGCCGCCAGCAGCGTGGTGATCAGTGCGAACGCGGCGGACGCGGCGAGGACGACCACGAGCCCGGTCAGGAACCCGGACGTCCCCGATGCCTTCGTGCCGGGGGCGGACACGTCCACGACGACGGTCCCGGCGACGATGTCGTGCAGGCAGCGCCGCCGGGGATCACCGAAGATCCACAGGGCGTCGACGAGGTAGAGAACCGATCCGAGATATGGAACCGCCGAGCCGAGGAGAGGGTGGACCAGCGTCCGGATCCCGATCTGGCGGCGGGCGGGCATCGCTCCCGTCGCGGCTGACACCACCTTCAGGCGATACAGCCGCTTACCGAGCGTCTGGCCCCACAGTGCGTGTTGCACCCAGAAGTAGGCGGCGCCCACGACGGTTATCGCGACCTGCAGCGGCCAGTCGGCGTCCGCGTACGGGTTGAGCAGCGTCGTGAGATAACCCGGCTCGTCGGTCCGGGGCTGGGCGGGCGGCTTCAGCATCAGCCCGATCAGAGCGTTGGCCACGAGAAGGATCAGGTTGTCGACCAGGAAAGCGGCGAAACGGTGGCGCCGTGCGGCGGTGGTCCATGTCGCCGCCTGGGGGGTGGTTGTCATGCCCGCAAGTGTGGCCCCCGCGGTCCGGTTGTGAGGAATGCCGGATTTGATGCCCTTGTGGAAGGCGAGCTGCCGCGCCTGCCCCACGGACTCCTGCTTCGCCGACTCGGCCTGCACCTGCGCGACGACGCCGTCGTCCACGTGGTCGAGCATGTCCCGCGCCGCCGCCCAGGGCCTGCGTGTGCGCGGCCTGACGAAACTCCAGCGCCCGTGTCGACGGACTACTCGTGCATCTCGCATCATGAGATGCCTTTGACCTATTTATTCCCTACCTGAAATAAAGGGTAATATGTCCAGTGTTGCCCTAACGTCCCGGCGCGCGATCGACTTCATGTACGTGGACGCCAGCCTCTGTAGGTGAACGCGGACCGCCTCGCGGGCGGTTGCGCCGGAGGCGTTCTCCGATCCTTCGCCCTTGATCAAGGGGTTCTCTGTCCCGTCCCGGTGGCCGCATGTGGTCGGCCTCGTCTAGTCGCTTTCCTCCCACTGTTAGGGGCTTGTCATCGCCATGTGGAAATCTCGATTGCACCGGTCCGATCGGCGATCTCGGCGGAGCGCGCACGTCGCGGTCCTCGCTGCGGTTGTGTCGCTCGCGGTCCTCACCGCCGCCTGCGGTTCGTCATCCTCGACCGCCGGCGGATCCCCGTCCTCGGGCGGGACCGGTGCGGTGCTCAAGCTGCAGGACCCCGGCAACGCCGGCCCGCTCGCCTACGCCAAACGCGAGGGCATCCTGGAAAAGCGGCTCAAGGCCGTCGGCGCCTCGGTGGAGTGGGGCGGTTCCTACGCCTCCTTCACCGCGACCATCGATGCGGTGCATTCGGGATCGGTGAACGTTATCCAGGGTGCCATCTCGCCCGCGGTCGGCTATCTCGCGAACAGTCCCGACATCAAGATCTTCTCCGTTACCGACCCGGTCACTGACCCGGCCGCGCCGGACACCGACGGGCTGGTCGTACGGCCCGACAGCCCGATCAAGTCGGTCAAGGACCTGGTCGGCAAGCAGGTGGCGGTGAACAAGGGCGGCAAGGGGGAGTACCTGCTCCTGCTCGCCCTGGAGAAGGCCGGAGTCCCGGTCGACCAGGTCAAGCGCGTATACCTCAACCCCGACCAGGGCGCCGCGGCCTTCGCGACCGGCAAGGTGGACGCCTGGTGGGCGATCGTCAAGGCCTACCCGGAGGCGGTGAACAAGGGCGCCCGGGTGATCGTGCATGGCCGGGAGCTCGATGACAAGGACCTGACCATCCTCGCCGCGCGCAACGAACTGCTCGAACAGCATCCCGAGGCGGTCCGCGTCTATCTCGAGGTGGTGCAGGAGCTGACAGAGGAGGCCAAGAAGACACCGGAGAAGTTCGAGAACGTGTTTCTCACGCAGGGCCCGACGGCTGTGAGCGGCGCGCGGCTGGCGCTGGACATCGAAACGGCCAAGCACGCCAACATCCCTCGCTACGTCACCCAGGACGACGGCGCCAACATCCAGCAGGTGGCCGATCTGTTCCGGAAGTACGGAGTGGTGCCCGGGCCTGTCGATCCGGCGAACGTGCTCTTCGATCTGAAGGCGGCAACCGGAGCTTCGTCGCCCGCCTCGGCCGGGTGACCTGCCATGACCGTGGAGAGAGTGCACACATCAAGTGACGTGGGCGTGCGGTCGGGCCCCGGCGTCCTGCCTGCCGCCGAGGTCTCCGATCTGGAGGCTCCGCAGTATCTCGGTGTCAGACGTCGCCCACCGGCGTTGTCGGGCGGCCTGCGGATCGGCGTACCGCTGCTGCTGCTCGTCTGCTGGTGGTACGGGTCGAGCAGCGGACGCATCCCGCCGGACGTGCTGGCCGCGCCGTCTTCCGTCTTCGACGCCCTACGCGAGCTGATCGCGACCGGCCAACTCGTCGACTATCTGCTCGCCTCGGCGCAGAGGGCAGGGCTCGGCGTGCTCGTCGGCGGCGGGATCGGGCTGGTGCTCGGAGTCGCCGCCGGCATCTCGGCACTGGGTGAGGAGCTGGTCGACCCGACCATGCAGATGATGCGGGCGGTGCCTTTCCTCGCACTGGTCCCGCTGTTCATCTCGTGGTTCGGTGTCGGCGAGACGTTCAAGATCGTGCTGATTGCGGTGTCGGCGGCGGTCCCTATGTACGCCTACACCTACCTCGGGGTCAGGAACGTCGACCGCAAGGTGGTCGAGGCGGCGCGCGGTTTCGGCCTGGGCGGTCACAGGCTGGCCATCGAAGTCATCATCCCGAGCGCGCTGCCCAACATCCTGATGGCGCTGCGCATCTGCCTGTCGGTCTCGCTCACCGGCCTGATCGCCGCCGAACAGATTGGTGCCATCGAGGGCATCGGTTATCTGGTCACTCTCGCCCAGCAGTACTTCCGTCCCGACTACATGGTGCTCTGCATCCTCATTTACGCCGTTCTCGGACTGGTCTTCGACGGCGTGATCCGGTTGCTCGAGCGCCTGGCCATGCCCTGGCGCCGGCACCTGGTCGCCCGATGAGCGCACGCGGGAGGACTCGATGACCGAGACGACGATCGGCGAAGAAGACGCCGCCACCGACGGCCTGGCCGTACGGATCAGCGGGCTACGCAAGGCATTCGGAGCCAAAACCGTACTGTCCGGAATCGATCTGGAGATTCGCAGGGGTGAGTTCTTCGCCCTCCTCGGCCCGAGCGGTACCGGGAAGACCACCCTGCTGCGCATCCTGGCGGGCCTGGAGCTCCCCGACGCCGGTACCGTGCTGGCGGCGCGCCGCCGTACGACCGTCTATCAGGAGCCGCGGCTGATCCCGGCCAGGCGGGTGCTGGCCAACGTCATCCTCGGTCTCCCGGCCGCCGCGCGGGAGGCGGGGCGCCGAGCATTGGCCGAGGTCGGGCTGGAGGGATACGGGCGGGCGTGGCCCGCGACCCTCTCCGGAGGAGAGGCGCAGCGGGTGGCCCTCGCCAGGGCCCTCGTGCGCGATCCCGAGGTGTTGCTGCTCGATGAGCCGTTCGCCGCGCTGGACGCGCTGACCCGCCTCCAGATGCAGGAACTGGTCGCGGAGCTCTGCGCGCGGCACCGTCCGGCGGTCGTCCTCGTCACGCACGACGTGGACGAGGCCGTACGGCTGGCGGACCGGGTCGTGGTGCTGCGAGAAGGGACGCTGGCCGTCGACCAGAGGATCGACCTGCCCCATCCCCGGGACCGCAACAGCGCCCCGTTCGCCGACTACCGACGGCTCTTCCTGAGCCACCTGGGTGTGGTTCCGGCCTCGCATTAGCTCACCCGCCCACCACCCGTCTGGGTGCGTCGGCCCCAATACGAGGCGGACGCAGACACACGTAGGAGTCACATGTCTTCCCTTGACAAGATCTGGTACACCCGGTGCCCCGTTCCCACCGCCAGCGGCCTCGCCCACAACCAGGGCTGGTTGAAAGAGGAGTTCCAGGTGGCGGGCCTGGACATCGGCATCCTTCAGGATGCGGGGCCTGAACTGGCCAAGCATCATTTCGATCATCAGCTTCTCGGGCTGTTCAGGGAGGGCGGCAACGTCCCCGCGCTGGCCGCCCGCTCGGCCGGTGCCCCGACCCGGCTGATCGGCCTGACCTGGATCGAGGAGTGGCAGTCCATCCTCGTCAGGGCCGACTCGGGCATCACCGGCGCCGCGGACCTGGCCGGTGCCCGGGTCGCCCTGCCCGCATGGGCTGAGACCCGGGCGAAGAGCTTCCCCCGGGCCATGGCTCTGCATGGAATCAAGGGCGCGTTGTCCCAGGGCGGACTGACCCTCGACGACGTCATCTTCGTCGAGGTGGCCGCCCAGTCCAGCCCGTCGGTCGGTCGGGACGCCGGTGACCGGGCGTTCTCCTGGCCGGGTATCGCCGAGTTGGCGCGAGGCGAGGTGGACGCGGTGTACGCCAAGGGGGCGCGGGCCGCCGAGCAGGCCAAGGAGATCGGTGCCGTGGTCGCCGTCGACCTCGACGCGCATCCCGACCGCCGTACCAGGGTCAACAACGGCACCCCGAGGCCGATCACGGTGCACGAGCGGCTCCTGGACGAGCATCCCGATCTGGTCGTCGGATTCCTCGCCCAGACGCTGCGCGCCGCCGACTGGGCGCCGGGCAATCTGGGCCGGGTGCGCGAGATCCTGGCGGGCGAGACGCGGTCTGGAACGGATGCCGTGACCACCGCCTACCGAGGCGACTTCCACCACTCGCTCCACCCGGACCTCTCGCCCGAGCGGTTGGAACTCCTGCGGATTCAGAAGGACTTCCTGCTGATCCACGGATTCCTCGACGCCGACGTGGACATCGACGCATGGGCGGCACCTGAGCCGCTCGAACTCGCCCGCAAGCGGCTCGACGCGCAGGCCGGGCGGAACGGCCTGCCGGGCGTGACGCAGACCGCCGAGGTGGTGGCGCGATGACGGACAGTCCGGACTTCCTGATCACAGTGCCGACCCGGGGAGACGGGCGTGACCCGCTGCGACGGGACCGGGGGGACTGGCAACCCGCCGCGCGGCGCCCGCTGCCCGCGTTCGTCACCGATCTACGGCCGGGCGCCTTCGGGCCGTTCGAACACCTCGCTCAGATTGGCAGGGCAGCGGAGATAGCCGGCCTCGGCGGGGCACTCGTGCCCTTCGACCCCGCCGGCGAGGAGTCCCTGGTCGTGGCCGCCGGCCTGCTGAGACAGAGCCGGCACCTTCGGGTCGTGGCCGGTTTTCATCCAGGGATCGCCACGCCCGTCTACGCGGCCAAGTTCTCAGCGTCCCTCCAGCGGTTCACCGACAACCGGCTCGGCTGGCAGATCGACATCGATCTCGACCCGGCCGTCGCCCGGTCGCAGGGGGACTTCCTGCAGGGGGCGGACCGGTACGCCCGGGCAGAGGAGTTTCTCACCGTGGCCAGAGGCGTGTGGAACGGGGAGGGCTACACCTACGAAGGCCGTTTCTACCAGGTGCTCGCGGGCGGATTCCAGCCGCCCAACTCGGGCCTGCCGTTCCCCCGCGTATACCTGACCGGCACCTCATCAGACGCGCTCGCAGTCTCGGCGCGGCATGCCGACGTGCACCTGTTCACCGGAGATCAGGACGTGGCGGCAGGCATCGCCGAGCTGGGTGCGCGGTCGGCGGAGGCAGGCCGCAAGCTCGAGTACGGTCTGCGGCTCCCCGTCCTGGCACGAGACGACGACGATGAGGCGTGGGACGAGGCACGGCGGCTGTGGAACATCATCGGCGGCGCAGAGGACGGCCTACCGGATCCCGACCCGCGGACCGGTCTGTGGCATGGATTCGCCCGCATCGCCGATTCCGCCACGCCCGGCCTGGTCGGTTCATACGAGACCGTCGCAGCCGGCATCCGCGGCTACCTCGACCAGGGGGTGACCACGTTCGTCCTGGAGGCACGGCCCCACATCGAGGAGACCTACCGGCTGGGCGAGCGGTTGCTGCCGCTGTTCGCTAAGGAGATCGAGCATGCCCATTGACATCTACTGGCGGATCGGGACTCACGGTGATCAGCCGTCGCTGCGGCGCCGGGTGTCCAGCCGGGGGGAGTGGGCGCCGGTGGTACCCGGCAGCCTGACCCCAGGGATCCGGGACGGCCGCCGCGACGGTTACTCGTACGTCGATCACATGGCCGACGTCGCCAGAGCCTCGGAGAGCTCTGGGTTCGTCGGCGGCCTGTTGCCGTCGTTCCCGTTTACTGACGACCCGTGGGCCACGGCCGCGGCACTGGCCCGCGAGACCACGACGTACCGTTTCATGATCGCCTATCAGCCGGGTTTCCTCCACCCGGTGCAGGCGGCCCGGATGTCGGCGAGCCTGCAGCGGGCGACCGGCGGACGAGTCGTCTACAACATCATCTCTGGTGGTGGCGGCCCTGCCCAGCTCTGGTGGGGGGACCGGGTCGACCACGACGATCGGTATGCCCGGACGTCGGAGTTCCTCGATGTGCTCAAGGGCGTGTGGAACGGTGGTCCGTTCGACTACGAGGGCCGGTTCTACCGGGTCGAGGGGGCGGGGCTGCCCGAGCCGCTCGCTCGGCAACCCTTCCCGGAGATCTACTTCTCCGGCTCGTCCAAGGCCGCCATCGAGGCGGCGGGCCGCCACGCCGACTACTACCTGTCGTGGCTGGAACCCTTCCCCGAGTTGGCGGCCAAGTTCGCCCAGGTCCGCGAGCACAGCGCCGCGCTCGGACGGGCTCCCAAGTT
The DNA here is from genome assembly GCF_008033685.1 of Microbispora sp. CSR-4. Classification (NCBI taxonomy): domain Bacteria; kingdom Bacillati; phylum Actinomycetota; class Actinomycetes; order Streptosporangiales; family Streptosporangiaceae; genus Microbispora; species Microbispora sp. CSR-4. Next base: position 3,169 of record NZ_VJVX01000070.1, on the reverse strand, counting down.
CGCCGTCCGCATCGACGTGCTCGCCCGTGAGACAGAGGAGGCGGCATGGGACGAGATCAGGCGCGGCTGGGCGCATGTCGACCCGGCGGCGCTACGCAGCGCGGACGGTGACTCCGTCGGCTGGCTGCGCAGCCAGTCGTTCATCTCCTGGCCGGTTCGCGATTACCGGGAGCTGGAGGTGTCGCCGAACGTCTGGGGCGGCTTCCACCTGCTCCGCGGCGGTCCCGCCTTCGGGCTCGTGGGGAGCTATGAACAGGTCGCCGAACGGCTCGACGAGCTGATCGGAATCGGCGTCGACGCCTTCATCCTCGCCGGCGTCCCCCACCTGGAGGAGGCCTACCGCGTCGGCGAGGAAGTACTTCCTCTGCTGCGTGGCCACGACATCCGCCAGACCTCCCCGCTGCACCCGCACACCCTGTCTATCGCGAAAGGAACCATCTGATGAGCGTCCGTGTCGGCTACTTCCCCAACAACAACTCACTGTGGGTACTGCGCCACCAGGGCATCCTGGAGCGCTCCCTGCCTGATGTCGAATGGGTGGATTTGCGCAGCCTCCCGCAGGGCGAGCGCCCCGATGCCACCAAGGCACTCCCCACTGTGCACGGCGACCACCTCTTCGACGGTGGGTACGACTTCATCGGCACCGGTTCCACGCCGCCGGTCACCGCGCAGGGCAAGGGACACGACATCGTGTACGTGGCGATCTCCGGGCCCCGTCACGAGAACGGCCGGCTGGTCGTGCACGAGGATTCGCCGATCAAATCCCTGGAGGACCTGAAGGGCAAGCGGGTCGCGCTCGGCCACGGCTCGTGGCAGACCACACTTCTGCTGTTCGCACTCGACCGGGCCGGGCTGACGTGGAAGGACATCGAGCCGGTCGACGCCTACACCGACGCCGCCCAGCTGTTCCTGGACCGTGAGGTGGACGCGTGGGTCGGCTCGTACCCTGCCCTCACCCGCGTCGAGCAGGAGGCCGCCATCCGAGAACTCGTCGCTACCGACGGATTGTTCAGCCACCGATCGCTCTGGTTCACCCGGCGCGACTTCGCCGAAGGGCACCGCGAGGAGCTCGCCGCCATCGTCGGCGCGCTTCAGGAGTCCGACGCGTGGATCCAGCAGAACTATCGTGCCGCGGCCGAACTGTTCGCCGCCGACGACGGTGGGAGCGTCGACGCCTGGGAGCACGCCCTGCGCACCCGCCCGTTCGGGCTGCAGCCCGTCACCGACGACTTCGTCGCGGAACAGCAGCGCGCGGCGGACCTCTTCCACGCCAGCGGCCTGATCGATCGGAAGATCACTGTGGCGGAGGCCGTACTGCCCGATATCGCACGGCTCGTGGAGGCCTCCCAGGCCAGGTGACGAGACCAGAAGTGCCGCAGGGCCGGACCCGGCCTCCGGGTTCGGCCCTGTGCTGTGTGATCAATGACGATCACCAGGGGACCCTCGGGGCTGATCACGCGCGGCTGCCAGACGGTGATCTTCCACGTCATGCATCGGCGCCGGCACCGCAGCATGACCTTCGCAACCGCGTACCTCCCGTGACTGGCGACAAGCGGCGGCTCTCGGCGGCGTTCGGCTGCGCGCGCCAGCATGGCACGATCAAGCCCAGAACAGGGCGCAACTGGGCTGGATGGGAGAGCGCGCCCTGAGGTGTTGTGCTTCAGGACATAAGAAACGGGTGTCTCAAGACATAGGAAACCCGGTAGGCGCATGTCTCCGGAGATAGGAAACACAGGCGGTTAGAGCCTGCGGGCGGTCGAGAGTCAGCCCGTGTCGAAGGCCAGACTCATCATCACGGCGGTCGTCGTCGAGGGCCGCTCACAGGCGGACGTCGCCCGCTCCTACGGCGTCTCCAAAGGCTGGGTGTCCAAGCTGGTCGCCCGCTACCGGGAGCAGGGCGAGACGGCGTTCGAGCCCCGATCCCGACGACCCACGACCTCACCGACCGCGATCGACGCCGAGATCGTCGATCTCATCATCCGCCTGCGTAAACAGCTGTCCGGCCAGGGCCTGGACGCCGGGCCGGACACCATCGCCTGGCACCTGCAGCAGCATCACCAGGTCATCGTGTCCCGGGCCACGATCAGCCGCTATCTGAACCGCGCCGGGCTGGTCACCCCCGAGCCGGGCAAACGACCACGATTCTCCTACATCCGTTTCCAAGCCGAGCAGCCGAACGAGACCTGGCAGGCCGACTTCACCCACTACCGCCTCGCCGACGGCACCGACGCCGAGATTCTCACCTGGCTGGACGACCACTCCCTACGCCCTGTCGGTGACCGCCCACCCTCGCGTCACCGGCCCGATCGTGCGCGACACCTTCCGCCTTGCCTGTGCCGCTCACGGCGTGCCCGCCTCCACCCTGACCGACATTCAAAGTAGGTGGTGCCCTTCCGGTGCTCGCCTCGTCCGGCCGGCGGCCGCAACGCCTTCGAAAGCGAACTACGCCGCCTGCACGTCACCCAGAAGAACTCCACCCCCAACCACCCCACCACCTGCGGAAAAGTCGAACGCTTCCAGCAGACCATGAAAAAATGGCTGCGCGCCCAGCCCGATCAGCCCACCACGATCACCGGCTTACAAACCCTCATCGACCGCGGTGGGGTCACCATGAGTCCCCGCGGCTCCCCGCTGCGTGCCAACCGAACGGGCACACATCGGGCACGCCAGCGTGTGCCTGCCGCTGGTGAGATCGCCAGCGTAGACTCAGAGCATGAGCGCCGGGCATGCGCATGAGGAGCTTCATCACCTGGTTGACCGGCTGTCGCCAGACCAGGCGGGTCGGCTGCTGCGGCTGGTCAAGACGGACCCGGAACTCGCTGAGGCCGCGAGCGAAGGTCCATCGGAACCGGTACGGCGTCGCCGCCTGTCGATCGCGGGGATCGGCGCATCCGGAGAGGGCGATCTGTCAGAACGGGTCGAAGATTTGCTGGCAGAGCGATTCAATCGGTCGGTGTGACCGCTACGCTCCTGGACACAGGTCCGCTGATCGCCGTTGTCGATCGCGATGACATGCACCATGCCTCGTGCGTGCGTCTCCTTGAGCAGTTGGAAGGGCCGTTGCTCCTTCTGAACCACTCCGACTTTCGTGGAGGCCCTGAAGCCAGCATCATCTGCTGGCGGAAGGGAGAATCACGTCACGATGCCAGCCCCGAGGAAGTATCCCCAA
>NZ_VJVX01000007.1:0-169428 GCF_008033685.1 Microbispora sp. CSR-4 | reverse complement strand
TGAGGGGTCGCGTTTGTCATCTCCGCACCGGGGCGCCCTCAACTACCCGTCCGTCCCAGGGCTGCGCCCATCTCACCAGCCGAGAACGCTTGGGCCCTGGGAGGTGGGTTGGCATACATCAATGGAGATGAGGTCAATAACACCTTTACAGGTGTTGCAAAAGAATCCGTAAGTTCAAGCTATGATCTCGCCCGATACTCCAGAGGAAATTTCGTCGTCACCCGCACGTTCTATTACGACTGGACTTTTAAGCGCTACGTCTACGATTGGGGCACTTATTCAAACATCGGCGACAGGATCTGTAGATTCGGTCGTAAAACTGGGGCTACGTGCAGCCATGTGAAGCAGGTCGGGGCCGTAGGTACGGGCGACGACGGGCGAACTTACTACGACCTCACGGTGATGGAAGACCGTCAAGCCGCTGGCGGAGATAGTGGTGGCCCCTGGTACTACGGTAACAGGGCATGGGGCATTCATCACGGCGCATACCAGAAAACCTGGGATTCATTTACTCCGGCCGCGGACCTGTCAAGCGCTCTCGGTGGGTATTATGTATGGACAGCGCCAGTAGGCTCATAGTCTATTGGGGGGGTGCCAAGTAATATTGGCACCCCCATCTTCGTTCATCGGCGACATCTGATGCTCAGATCCATACATACAGATTGAATAGAGCATGAAATCACCGCAGTGGAAGCAAGTTGTCTATCTTGCATTAGTCCCCCTCCTTGTCGCATCCTGTCAAGAGGAGGATGATTGGAAATTCCGCCTGAGCGGTACGGACCCTCGTATCATCATACACAACAACATTGATAATCCGGGTGTAGGCTTAGTGGGCCGCCTTGTCTTTAATCCTAAAAGTAAATGCTTAACGATCAGCTCAATAGTGCGTCCCGATGTCATATATGGGTCGGTTTGGCCCAAGGGGGCGGAGCCCATACTTGCAAACAGAAAGAGAGGTGTGCGCGTGTCGAAGAAAATGATTCTCGAGGGGGACATGATAGATCTAAGCGGATTCATTCAGAACTGGAAAACGCCGCCGAAGGAGCTGGGAAACCTGACGGACTGTATTCCGTCGGGCGGCAAGGTATTTGTCATAAGCTCCACATAAAAGTCTATGTTTGATGATATGCAATATCATCGTAAATGTGGATCTAAAGAACTATATGGCGGACCACCCGGGTTTTAGAGCTGCTCTCAGGGCTATTTACCGCAGCAACCGGTCTGGTGGTCATCTCCTCGTCGGGCAGGCGTAGCCATGCCGGGCCGGACGCCTGGGGTCAAGCTGTCGTTCGCGTGTACATACTCCCGGTGACCTTCCGTTCTGGCTGGTTGTCCTGCCTGCACACGACGGCTTGACTTTGGGCGGCCGGTCTGGCATCCCCTCGGGGGACCGACGAGGAGATGACCGCCCTACCACCTGTACTGTCCCGGCTCATCTCCGAGGAGGGCCGGGGGTGCAGGGGGCGGAGCCCCTTGCGGCTCTTATCTCCGGATCGTCTCGGCGAGTTGGACCGCGTCGTCCTGGCCGCGGTGGTGTTCGATCGTCTGGCCTTCCGTCTTGGTGGCCGGGAGCGCGCGGGCGGCGCCGGCCGGGACCGGCCGAAGAGCCGCACGCCCGGCCGGCTGGCCGACCGGCGCGCGAGGCGGGCCGCCGTAGGCGGCTCGCCCTTGAACCAGTAAAGAAACTCTGAACCACCAAAAGGCAGGGTCTAGATCACGAGGTCGATGCCGTTGTCGCTGAGCTCCTGTGGCGTGAGGTCGGCGTCGGGGTCGTCGGCAAGCTCCGTGTGATAGCCGATCTCGTAGCGGTTGGCGGGGGCCTTGACCTCGGTGACCTCGATCGGACGGCCGTTGGCGTGGGACATCGTGCGCCGGATAATCAGCAACGCCTCGGCATAGTCCAGCCCCAGCAGGGCTCGCTCGTCCTCGTACGCAATGCGGGCCGTCGTCAGGGTCATCCACCTGACCGGGCCGTGCTCGCTAATGAGCGACTGGTAGAAGAAGCCAGGACGCTCGCGGAACTGGTGGTACCGCTTGGGGTCGTCCCAGTCGGTGACCATGTCGGCGTTCGTGTAGGAGTTGATTTCCAGCCGGGCTGACGCGCCATGAATGCGGGCTGTGTGGCCGCGGTGCCACATGCTGCGGCGATGGATCACCGGGTGTCCGGGCCGGACGCCGAGCATGATGGCGACGTCTCGGTTCGCGCTGATTTTCTCGTCGGTGAACAGCGGGGCCTCGGGCTCGACGTCCTTCATGGCCAGGTCCCAGCCGAACTCCTGAACGTCGGGATGGTTGCCGGGAGCGGCCAGGTCCGGCCGGTTCCGGTCCGTGATGATGATGGCGCGCCGCTCGGGCATGGGGCGCACGAACGAGCCTCGTCCGCGCATTACGTAGGCCAGACCCTCGGAGACCAGGGTGTCGATGGCCTTGCGAACCGTGGGACGGGAGACCTCATACTTCCTGACCAGCTCCGGTTCGCTCGGCAGTGCACCACCAGGCGGGTAACGGCCATCGAGGATGGCGGCGCGTAGGTCGGTGGCGATGACGCGCCAACGCGGGTCCTTCTCCTCGGTCTCCATACGATCCCTCCCACTTCTCTCAACACAACTTGTACTACAGGTTGACGAGCACCAGCAACGCACGTCAACATGTACTACAAGTGGTCCTGCAGTAGGAGGGAGGTACCGATCATGAGCGCGAATGACGAACACGATTGGATGACCGACCTCGTTCGGGTCATCAACGCGCCCGGCTATGACCGGTGGCGTTCGATGGTGGCCGCGACAGGCGGCTGTTCTCACCCGATCCACCTGGCCGGCGAATCGGCCATCGTGGACGCGGGCACCGGCGAGGTCCTGCACAGCTACACCACAGCCGACGAGCCGGACGGTCGCCTGCGCATCGCCTGCGGCAACCGGCGCGCCTCGGTGTGCCCGGCCTGCTCGGAGGTCTACCGGGCCGACACCTTCCACCTGATCCGCGCTGGCCTGTCGGGCGGCAAGGGCGTCCCGGAAACGGTCAGCTCCCATCCGCGGGCCTTCGTCACGCTGACCGCTCCGTCCTTCGGCCCGGTTCACTCGCACCGGGACGGGCGTGCCTGCCGTCCTCGGAAGCGTGACAAGGTGTGCGAGCACGGGCGGCCGCTTGGCTGCCATGTCCGGCACGAGCCACGAGATGACCGGCTCGGACAGCCCATCTGCCCGGACTGCTACGACTACATCGGGGCCGTTCTGTGGCAGGCGCACGCGGGCGCGCTGTGGCATCGCTTCACTCTGGCCATGCGTCAAGAGCTGGCCGCACATATGGGAATGAGCCGCCGTGCCTTCGGCAAAGAGGTGCGCGTCTCCTTCGCCAAGGTCGCCGAGTATCAGCGGCGCGGCCTCGTCCACTTCCACTCAGTCATCCGCCTCGACGGCCCGGCAGGAGCCCAGGAACCCCCTCCCGCATGGGCCGATCACGACCTGCTCGTACGGGCGGTCCCACCTGCGCTCGCCCGTGTCCGTCTCTCCTCACCCGAAAGCGAACTCGGGCAGTGGGAGCTGACCTGGGGCGACCAACTCGACATCCGGCCCATCCTCCTCGACGAAAGAGCGGAAGGAGTCAGCGAACGGGCGGTGGCCGGCTACATCGCCAAGTACGCCACCAAAGGCGCGGAAGCCTCCGGCACCGTCGATCACCGCGTGTCGTGCCCGGCCTGCGGCGGTCGTGGGCGGATCACGCTGACTGCTACCTGTGGGCGCTGCCCCGGAACCGGCCTCAAAGCCGGACTCAACCTGGACGCACTGCCGGTCACCGACCACGCCCGGCGCATGATCCGCACCTGCTGGGACCTCGGCGGACGCCCGGAGTTCGCCGCCCTGCGCCTGCGACCCTGGGCGCACATGCTCGGCTTCCGGGGTCACTTCTCCAGCAAGAGCCGCGCCTACTCCCTCAAGCTCGGCGACCTGCGCGGCGCTCGCGCCCAGCACCGGGCCGCCGAAGCACGCGAACGCCACGGGCTGCCCGCCCTCGGCGACGCGACCACGCTCGTCCTCGGCCACTGGCGCCTGGCCGGGATCGGCCACACGCCCGGTGAGGCGATCATGGCCGAGCACATCCGCCAGCGCGTCCAGACCGCCCGCGCCATCAGGGCAGAGCGCGAGGACGGATGACCCCACCCCCATCCGCCGATCGGCGGCTCTACCGAATCCCCGACGCGATGCGCCTGCTCAGCCTCAGTCGCAGCGTCATCTACGAACTCATCCGCTCGGGGCGACTCCGCTCCGTCCGCCAGGGCCGTACCCGGCTCATCCCGGCCTCGGCCATCGACGACTACATCCGGCTACTGGAGAAGGAGGCAAGGAAGGCATCATGACCGCCCGACGCAGCAAAGGAGACGGCGGCCTGCACTGGGACGAACAGCGGCAACGCTGGATCGCCTCGGTGACCCTGGGCTACTCCCCTGCGGGGAAACGCATCGTGAAGAAGGCCAGCGGCAAGACCAAGACCGAAGCCAAGGCCAAGCTCAAAGAGATAATCCGCGACCACGAAGACGGCCTGGCCATCGCACCGACCAACTACACCGTGAGCGACGCCGTGACCTACTGGCTCGCTCACGGCCTGGGTGGCCGGTCCCCCAGCACAGTCCGGATGTACACGACGTTCGCGGAGACCCACATCCTCCCGGCGCTCGGCGCGCGCAAGCTGCGTGACCTGTCCGTGGAGGACGTGGACTCCTGGCTGGCCAACAAGAAGGGAGAACTCAGCACGCGCTCGCTCAAGCTGATCCACGGCATCCTGAACCGCGCGGTCAAGAGCGCGATGCGCCGCGACAAGGTGAAACGGAACGTCGTCGATCTCTGCGAGATCCCCGAAGGGCGCGCGGGCCGTCCCTCTAAAGCACTCACCCTGCCGCAGGCTCAGGCCATCCTCGACGAGGCGGCCAAGGCCAGCCCACGCATGCGGGCGTACATCGTGCTCTCGCTGCTGATCGGCGCTCGGACCGAGGAGCTTCGCGCGCTCACCTGGTCACACGTCGTCGCGTACGACGAGGAACGACAGGCGTGGCTACCCGTCGCCGAGGCCGGCTGGGACCAGGAGGAGTTCGCCATCCACGTCTGGCGCTCGGTCCGCCAGAAGGGCGACACGAAGACCGTGAAGTCCCGCCGATCCCTCAAGCTGCCCCGCCTCTGCGTCGACGCCCTTCATACCCTGGCTGACAAGCAGACCTCCACTGAGTCCGATCTCGTCTTCCGTACCAAGAACGAAACCGCGCTGACCGCGCACAACGTACGACGCGATTTCCGCAAGATCCTCGACAACGCCGATCTCGCCGGCAAGGACTGGTCCCCACGGGAGATGCGGCACAGCTTCGTCTCGCTGCTGTCGGACTCCGGTGTCCCGATCGAGGACATCTCCCGCCTCGTCGGCCATCGGAACACCGTGGTCACCGAGACCGTCTACCGCAAGCAGATCCGCCCGGTGCTCATGCAGGGCGCGGAGAAGATGGACAGCCTCTTCGAGGCATAGTCACTCAGATAGTCACTCGGTCCGCGAAAACAAGATCGGCAACACGCCGTTTCACCAGGTGGGCGGTACTGGGTTCGAACCAGTGACCCCTCGCTTGTAAGGCGAGTGCTCTACCGCTGAGCTAACCGCCCGGACCGGACTACACCTTACGACACCGACCCGCCTCTCAGCACATCGAGTGACCAGTCGGCGCCCGCGTCGCCGTCTCCCGCGGCCTGCCAGCCGAGTAGGGCCGCGCCCAGCATGCCCGCCCGGGTGCCCAGGGCGGCCGGGCGTACGGGCGGGGGCTCGCGGAAGGCCAGCCGACCGGCGAGCCGCTCCTTCAACGGCTCGAACAGGGTTGCGCCTGCCTCCGCCAGGCCGCCGCCGATGACGATCAGGGCCGGGTCGAGCACGAGCACGTACGACGCGAGGGCGATGGCCAGGGCCTCGATCGCCTCGCCGAACACCTCGGCGGCCACCGGGTCTCCCGCGACCGCGAGTTCGACGACCTCCTTCGCTGTCGCCGTACGGCCGGAGCGGTCGGTGAAGCGCCGGGCCACGGCCGAGGCGGAGGCGTAGGTCTCCAGGCAGCCGATCTGCCCGCAGGCGCACTTCTCCCCCGCGGGCCAGACGGCCGCGTGCCCGATCTCGCCGCCCCACCCGTGCGCTCCGCCGTACGGCTCGCCGCGGAGCACCACCGCTCCCGCGATGCCGGTGCCGATGGGCAGGAAGAGGAAATCGGCGACGTCGCGGCCCGCGCCGAAGACGCTCTCGGCCAGGCCGCCCGTACGGACGTCGTGGCCGAGCCGCGCCGGGACGCCCGGCGGCGTGAACGCCTCGGCGGGCACGTCGCGCCAGCCGATGTTGGCCGAATAGACGGCGGTGGACGCGGTGACGATGCCCGGTACGGCCAGGCCAACCCCGGCGGGCTCGGCGCCATACCGGGAGCGGCCGAGGTCGGCGATCTCGCCGACGTAGGCGCGCACGGCGTCCACGACCGCGTCAGGACCGTCCTCACGCCCCGTGGGACGCCCGGCGAGGACGGTGACCTCGCCGCGCCGGGTGACGAGGCCGCCCTTCATGGAGGTGCCGCCCACGTCCAGGGCGACGACGTACGTCACGAGCGGCCCAGGACGCGGTCGAGGGCCGCCTCCACCTCCGCGGCGAGGCCGGGCATCCGGGCGGAACCCGGCGGGCCGGCCGTGACGAGCGGCTCACCGGCGCGGGCGAGCCGCACCTCACCGCAGGAGCGGCACTCGATCTCCCCCAGGCGGCAGATCAGCGCGATCGAGCCGCACGAGGCGCACGTGTCGAGATCGAGATCGTGCACGCGCTGGCAGTCCGGGCAGACGAGGACCTGCGCCTCGTGGCGCACCGCGCGCTTCCATGGGCTGGCGCCGCGGACGGGGTCGGTCTGCCGGGCCCCGCACCGGTAGCAGGGCATCGTGGCCTCCAAAAGGGCGAGTCGGAGTCGGAGTCGGATATGTCAGTGCCCGGGGGCGGGCAATGAAACGATCAGATGTCCGCGAGCGCCTTGCGGTACTCGTCGAGATCGCGTGCGGAACCGATCGGGTTGACGACCTTCCAGCGCACGATGCCTTCGCCGTCGATGATGAACGTGCCCCGGAGCGCGAGGCCCCTGTCCTCATCGAGGACACCGTACGCCCGGGCGACCTCACCGTGGGGCCAGAAATCCGACAACAGGGGAAAAGTGAAACCCTCCTGGTCGGCCCAGGCGCGCTGGCTGAACATCGAGTCGACCGACACCGCCAGCACCTGGACGTGCGGAGGCAGGGAGCCGGCGAGCTCGTCGCGGATGGCCGCGAGCTCGCCATGGCAGACGGGGCTGAAGGACAGGGGATAGAAGACGAGCATCACGGTTTTTCCCCGCAGGCCGGACAGGCGCACGGGGACTCCGTGCTGGTCCTTGAGCGCGAAATCCGGAGCCCGCTGCCCGACCTCTATCGCCATGAGCAGTCCCTCCCCAGGTGTCCGCTCATCATCCTGCCGTACGGCATCCCCGGGCCGTACGGCAGGGCAATACTCAGCGGCGGGCCTTCGGGGCGACGAGCCTTGTGCCCGACCAGTCCCTGGCGGCGCTCACGCTGCTCGTCTGCGACAGACCCGCGGTCGCCGCGTCCTCGCCGATGTCGCTGGGCTCCACGTGGCCCTCGCGCCCCGCCTTGGGGGTCAGCAGCCAGATCTGGCCTCCGTCGGCGAGTGCGGTCATCGCGTCGCTCAGCGCGTCGAAGAGGTCGCCGTCGCCGTCACGCCACCAGAGCAGCACCACGTCGACGACGTCGTCGTAGTCCTCGTCCACCAGCTCGTTGCCGGTCAGCTCCTCGATGGACTCGCGCAGCGCCTCGTCGCAGTCCTCGTCCCAGCCGACCTCTTGCACCACCTGACCGGCTTTGAGGCCGAGTCGTTCGGCCAGGCCGCGCTCGTCCTGCGCCTGACCCGCGGTCGCGCTCACGTTTATCCCTCCTGCTTGGGTGACCCCGCCCAGTTTGCGGTTGTCCCGGCTCGTTGAGAGCCATGCTTCGGCACAGTCCACACGCTGCGACCCTTCGTCGTCAACGGTCGCCACGGCGGGTGACCCGCACCGTTATCTCTTAATCGGTCAAAAACGACAAACGAACACGCCTGTCGGGGTTGTCGACGTTGAGATCGACCAGGGCGACCGACTGCCAGGTCCCCAGCGCCAGCCTGCCCGCGAGGACGGGAACGGTAGCGTACGGCGGAATGAAGGCGGGCATGACATGCGATCTCCCGTGCCCGCGAGAGCCGTGCGCATGCCGCCACCGGTCGTCCGCCGGCAGCAGGTCTCCCAGGGCGGCCAGCAGGTCCTCGTCGCTCCCGGAGCCGAGCTCGATCAGCGCCACGCCCGCCGTCGCGTGCGGGACGAAGACGTGCAGCAGCCCGTCTCCCCCGCACTCGCGCACGAAGTCGGCGCACTCCTTCGTTATGTCGTGCACGCGCTCGCGCGCGCCGGTCCGCACGTCGATCACCGTCGATTTCACATCCGCGATATTACGATTCGCGCTGAGCTGGGACGACGACGGCGTCCGGTCCGGGGAAGACGAGCGCCTCGTGCCCGTCCTCATATCTCACCAGGAACGGCGGGCCGCCCTCCGGGCCGCGGACCTCGACGATCACACCGTGCTTCTCGTGGTCGCCCACGACGGCACCGTGCACCACCAGCCGGTCCCCTACCGTTGCATGCATCTCGGTCCCCCTCTCTCCTGAGCCTGGTACGGCTATCGCCACCTGGAAAGAGGAGAAACCCTCCTCTCCTCAGAGGAAGGGACAACTCATACCAAAACGTTACGTGGCCGCCACACGACCGCCCGGCCCCGTCCGCTTGTCCCGGGCGACATGCCGCAGACCTGGAAACAGACGAGTAGAGAGCGTGCCGTAGACGATTACAAATCGTCGGGGATCCCGGCCGCGCGACGACTTCGCCGGGCCTTCCGGATAAGGCTCGGCAAGGCCGGGTAGGGGGGTTCCGACCAGGCACGATATGACCTCTGAGACCCTGCGGCGCCCCCGGCGGCGGCCAGGAATGGATGGTGGGTAAAAATCGTCCTACCATCGGTGGTCTAGGCCAAGAACTGCCCCGCAGCCAGCGCGGACGGTTCGGTTACCGGGAAGTAGAGATGCACTTTCCGGTAGGACGAGACAGGATGGAAGAAGACCGCAACGCCGCGATCAAGCGCTGACTGCATCGCAGCAGGCAACCCAGACGTAACAGATCCGACGAGACACAGTCCATTCTCGGAAGGCGAGACCCAGTGGCTTCCGGACGCCAGCGTTTTTCGATCATCAGTGACGGCCTACCCAGCCAGTTGCCTGATGTCGATCCGAGCGAGACCAGCGAATGGCTCGAATCGCTCGACAACGTCATCAAGACCGAGGGTCGCACCCGGGCCCGCTACCTGATGCTCCGGCTGCTAGAGCGCGCCCGCGAACACCAGGTCGGCGTGCCCGGCCTGCGCAGCACGGACTACATCAACACCATCCCACCGGAGCGTGAGCCCTGGTTCCCAGGGGACGAGTACGTCGAACGCCGCATCCGGGCCTACATCCGCTGGAACGCGGCGGTGATGGTGACCCGTGCCAACGCGCGGACCAACGTCGGCGGCCACATCGCCACCTACGCGTCCGCGGCCTCGCTCTACGAGGTGGGCTTCAACCACTTCTTCCGCGGCAAGGACCACGGGGAGTCGGGCGATCAGGTCTTCATCCAGGGCCACGCGGCCCCGGGCATCTACGCCCGTGCCTTCCTTGAGGGCCGCCTCGACGCGGCCCAGCTCGACGCGTTCCGCCAGGAGCTGTCCCACGGGATCAAGGGCCTGCCGTCCTACCCGCACCCCCGGCTCATGCCGGACTTCTGGGAGTTCCCCACGGTCTCCATGGGCCTCGGCCCGATCGGCGCGATCTACCAGGCGCGGTTCAACCGCTACCTGCTCAACCGCAAGATCAAGGACACCAGCCGCAGCCACGTCTGGTGTTTCCTGGGCGACGGCGAGATGGACGAGCCCGAGTCGCTCGGCGCGATCGGCGTCGCGGCCCGCGAGGAGCTCGACAACCTCACCTTCGTCATCAACTGCAACCTGCAGCGGCTCGACGGCCCGGTACGCGGCAACGGGAAGATCATCCAGGAGCTGGAGTCGTACTTCCGCGGTGCCGGCTGGAACGTCATCAAGGTCGTCTGGGGCCGTGACTGGGACCCGCTGCTCGCGGCCGACGTCGACGGCGTGCTGGTCAACCAGATGAACACCACGCCCGATGGCCAGTTCCAGACCTACTCGGTCGAGTCGGGCGCCTACATCCGCGAGCACTTCTTCGGCGGCGACCCGCGCCTGCGCAAGATGGTCGAGCACATGACCGACGACGACATCCGCAAGCTGTCGCGCGGCGGTCACGACTACCGCAAGGTGTACGCCGCGTTCAAGGCGGCCCGCGAGCACGTCGGCCAGCCGACCGTCATCCTGGCCCAGACGATCAAGGGCTGGACGCTCGGCAAGGACTTCGAGGCGCGCAACGCCACGCACCAGATGAAGAAGATGAGCAAGGCCGAGCTCAAGGAGTTCCGCGACCGGCTCTACCTGCCCATCCCCGACAAGGACCTCGAGGCCGACCTCCCGCCGTACTTCCACCCGGGCGAGAACAACGACGAGATCGCCTACATGAAGGAGCGCAGGGCGGCGCTCGGCGGCTACCTGCCGAAGCGAGTAGTACGCGCCAAGCCGCTCAAGCTCCCCGGCGACCCCGTCTACTCGGGCCTGCGCAAGGGCTCCGGCAAGCAGAACGTCGCCACCACCATGGCGTTCGTCCGCCTGCTCAAGGACCTCATGCGCGACAAGGAGATCGGCGCCAGGTTCGTGCCGATCATCCCGGACGAGGCCCGCACATTCGGTGTGGACGCGATGTTCCCGACCGCCAAGATCTACTCGCCCCACGGGCAGACGTACGAGGCGGTCGACCGCGAGCTGCTGCTGTCCTACAAGGAGTCGACCGAGGGTCAGATCCTGCACGAGGGCATCAGCGAGGCCGGCTCGATGGGCTCGGTCCTCGCGGCGGGCACGTCGTACGCCACCCACGGCGAGCACATGATCCCGGTCTACATCTTCTATTCGATGTTCGGGTTCCAGCGGACCGCCGACCAGATGTGGCAGCTCGGCGACCAGATGGGCCGGGGCTTCCTGCTCGGCGCCACCGCCGGCCGCACCACGCTGAACGGCGAGGGCCTGCAGCACGAGGACGGCCACACCCCGCTGATCGCCTCGACCAACCCCGCCGCCGTGGCGTACGACCCGGCGTGGGCGTTCGAGATCGCGCACATCGTCAAGGACGGCCTGCGGAGGATGTACGGGGAGCACCCCGAAGACGTCTTCTACTACCTGACCGTCTACAACGAGCCCTACCCGCAGCCGGCCGAGCCGGAGAACGTGGACGTGGAGGGCATCCTCAAGGGCCTCTACCTCTACGCCCCTGCGACGGGCGAGGGGCCGAAGGCGAACATCCTGGTGTCCGGCGTCGCCGGCCCGTGGGCGCTGGAGGCACAGCGGATGCTGGCGGAGGACTGGGGCGTGGCGGCCTCGGTCTGGTCGGCCACCTCCTGGAGTGAGCTGCGCAGGGACGCCCTGGCCGTCGAGGAGCACAACCTGCTCAACCCCGACGCCGAGCAGCGGGTGCCGTACGTGACCACCAAGCTGTCGGGTGTGCCGGGGCCGTTCGTCGGCGTCAGCGACTACATGCGCGCCGTCCCGGACCAGATCGCCCAGTGGGTGCCCGGCGACTGGACCTCGCTCGGCACCGACGGCTTCGGCCTGTCCGACACGCGTTCGGCGCTGCGCCGCCACTTCCACGTGGACGCGGCCTCGATCACGCTGGCGGTGCTGACCCAGCTCGTGCGGCGCGGCGAGGTCAAGGCCGAGACGCTGCAGGAGGCCGTCGCCCGCTATCACCTCAAGAACGGCGTGACCGAGGTGACGGCTCAGCAGACCCCGGAGACCAACGACACCCAGTCGATGGGCGTCTGATCCGCGGATCGTTTCGGCGGCCCCCGCTCCGGCGGGGGCCGCCGTCGTTTCCGGAGCCCTCACCCCACGCGGAAGTCCGGAGCCCTCACCCCACGCGGGAGTCCGGAGCCCTCACCCGCGCCGGAAGCGGGGCTGTGTCCGGGGCCCTCATCCCGCCTGAGCGGCGCGGATGCGGCCGTGGCGTGCGTTACCGGCCGGTCCCAAGCCACCTCCAAGCGGGTAACAAGAACGTTCCATCACGCTTGCGGCCGTGGATGGAAATCTCAGGAAATACTTCGGCAGACTGACCGGGGGAATGGCCGCGACGGCGGCGTTCGCCCTGCTCGTCGTGGCCGCTCCCGCTTCGGCGGACACCGGGGACGAGGTCCCCGTCGGCACCCGGCTGGCCGCTCGCACCCACCCGGCCGTGCAGCTCACCAGCATCACCTATTCCGGCGAGGTCGTCGTCCCGAGCAGCCAGGCCAAGGAGGCCGCGTGGGACCAGCTCACCAACGAGGCCACCCGGGCCGTGCTCACCGGCAAGATCCCCTCTGACGAGCGGAGCATCGCCAAGTTCCTCTTCCAGCGCGTGGCGGCCGACGTCGACCGGTATCTCCGGCCCGTCGGCCCGGAACGCACGGTCAAGGCTCAGGTCGGCGGCATGTGCACGGGCTGGTGGGTGACCCCCGACGGCTACATGGTCACCGGCGCGCACTGCGTCGAGATGAGCGACGAGGAGCTGTCGCAGACCTTCGCGCGGCAGGCGCTGGAGAAGTTCAACAAGCAGGACGCGAAGGACATGATCAACGCCCTGCGGAACTTCGAGGCCGACAAGGAGATGATCGAGCTCGTCCAGCAGATCTACGTCACCTTCAACAGCACCCACCTGGAGATCCGCGGCCTGCGCAAGAGCCTGTCGGTCCTGCAGAGCCTGCCCGGCGGCGGCGTCGACAAGACGGCCAAGGAGGTCCCGGCCGAGCTGGTGTCGGTCGGCGAGAGCTACCCGGGCAAGGACTTCGCGCTGCTCAAGGTCAACGGCCGGCAGAACCTGCCGACCGTGCCGCTCGGCGATGACGCCGACGTGCAGACCGGCGACACGCTCTACATCAGCGGCTTCCCCGGCCTGGTGACCAACACGCCGTGGTTCAGCGTCGAGTCGAAGCTCGACCCGGCGCTGACCGAGGGGCCGTACAACGCCAAGCGCACCACGCAGGAAGGCGTGCCGTACGTCCAGACGCAGGCGCCCTCCTATCACGGCAACTCCGGGGGTCCCGTCTTCAGCCGGGCGGGCAAGGTCGTCGGCATGCTGATCGCCGGCACCGTGAGCGAGAACGGCGAGGCGTCGGAGAACGAGAGCTTCGTGCTCCCGGTCTCGATCATCAAGGAGAAGCTCAACGAGAAGAACGTCAGGCCCGCCGCGTCGCTGACGACGACGAAGTACAACGAGGCGCTCGACGACTTCTTCCAGCGGCACTACAAGGACGCGCTGCCGAAGTTCCGCGAGGTGCAGGCGCTGTTCCCGAGTCACCCGTACGTCGCGAAGTACATCACCGACTCCCAGCAGGCGATCTCGTCCGGCAAGGACGAGACCCCGCAGCCGTTGTGGCTGTGGATCGCCGCCGGAGCCGGTGCGCTGGTCGTGGCCGGCGGCGGTCTCCTGCTGCTGATCCTGATGCGCAGGCGCAGGAAGACCGCCTTCTCCGCGCAGGGACAGTCGCCCTCGCCCGCGTACGGCGGGCCGTATTTCCAGGCCGACGGCGGCGGTGGCTACCCGGCGCAGGTCGGCGCCGGCTACGACCGGCAGCCGGTGAACGGGCACCTGCTGCCGCAGGGCCGGCAGCCGCAGAGCCTGCCGCCGGCCAACGGCCACCGGCCCGGGCGGACGTCCGGAGACCACGAGGTCCCGCCCTCGCGCGACTTCGATCCCCAGCGGCCTGGCGTGCGTTACGACCGCCAACGGCCGGACATGGGCGACGACTCCCAGCGGCCGGACGCGGGCAACGACCTTCAGCGACTCGACGGCGCGACACGGTATGTGCGTCCAGCTCCCTCGCCCTATGGGCAGCAGTGGTCGCAGGCCGCACCGGGCCAGGGCCAGGATCAGGTTCAGAGCCAGGTTCAGAGCCAGGTCCAGAGCCAGGGCCAAGTCCAGGGTCAGGGCCAGGCCGGCTCCGGCGCCCCGGACATCGCCGACCTGGAGCGGGAGATCGCCGAGCTGCGCCGCCAGTTGCAGCACCGGCAGGTGCAGCACCCGCAGGTGCAGCACCCGCAGGTGCAGAACCGGCAGCCGGAGGCATGACGAGGCCCCGCCACGGCACGTGTGGCGACGCGGCGGGGCCGGCCGCCCGTGTCGGCACCTCGAACGGGCGGCCGGCGGACCCCACCCGACCGGCGGGGGTGGGGAACGGCCGTCCGAGCGCCCTGACGGCCCGGAGGGGAAGGGCCCGGGGGGAAAGGCACCGCAGGGGAAGCACGGGGGGATCCCGGCGGGCGTTCGGACGGCCTGGGTGCGCTCCGGCCGGTCAGGAACCGGCCGGGGCGAAGATGCCGAAGAGGTTGCCGGACGGGTCGTGAAGGTAGGCGAAGTCGGGGCCGCTCTCGTTGCCCACGACCTGGCTGAGCACCTTCCCGCCCAGGGTTTCCACGGTGCGGCAGGTCTCGGCCACGTCCCGCACGAGCACGGTGAAGATGGCGTGACCGGGCATGTCGCCGCGGGTGCCGAACACGCCGCCGCTCACCTCGTCGTCACCGTCGTAGCTGATGAGCCGGTAGTCCATGCCCATGGCGGCCGAGTTCTCGTCGGTCTGGAACCGCCAGCCGAACAGGTCACCGTAGAAGCGCTGGACCCCCTCGGGATCGTCGCTCGCGATCTCGAACCAGGCGACGGTGTTGACGGCTGGGGCGGCGGGAGTGGTCATCGTCGGTCTCTTTCTTCCGTGGCGCTCTGCAGTTGCGCCCTGCTTGTCGCGCCCTGCTTGTCGCGCCTTACTTGTCGCGGCTTGTCACGCCCTGCTGTAGCCCTCTGTGGCGGGCGCTCTCTCCTGTGCGACGGCGGCGGCGTGTCGAGCGGGGAAGGTGCTCGATGGGCCACGGCCGGTCCGTCGTCGTGTGAGTAGAGCCTCCCGCTCCCTCGCGACACCCCCCTGTCGGCGTTTCCGAAGACTCACGAACATTTTTTCGAAGAAACGATCAGTCGAGCACCGGCGTGCGCGCGATCATGTCAGGCACCCCGGCGTCGAACGCTTCCAAAGGCCGGCCTGGCACCGGATCCTCGGTGAGGACGGCCTCGACGATGCGGTCGAGCCGGAAGACGCGGACGGCGTCGCGCAGGCGGCACCAGGCCACCAGGTACCCCCCCCCGCTCCGCCCGCCGACGAACGCCCCGGGCTCCACCTCCCTGGTCGTGAGCACACCCTGCGCGTCGCCGTAGTGGATGCGCAGGACGACGCCCTTGAGCAGGGCCTCCTCGATGACCCGGCCGATCGACCCGGTGTAGCGGGACTCCGGCTTGTCGTCGGTGAGGATCTGCACGCGGGCGGCCAGTTGCCGGGCTCGGTCCCCCTCGGGGCCGGGCATGGCGGCGACGAGCTTGCGCAGCGCGCTGCGCGCCTCGTCGGCGAAGGGCTGCTGTTCTGTGCGGCTCAGGGCGATCGCCACCGCCACGGCCTCGGCGGGGGTGAAGTTGAGCGGGGGCAGGGACATGCTCTTGTCCAGCGCGTATCCTCCCCTGCGCCCGACCTCCGCGTAGATCGGCACGCCGGCCTGCTGCAGCGCGGAGATGTCCCGCTCGATGGTCCGCGAGCTCACCTCGAAGCGCAGGGCGAGCTCACGCGCGGACCGGCAGCGCGGGGAGATCGCCCGCAGGTCCTCGACGATCGCGTAGAGCCGGTCGGTACGGTTCACGCCGCAGAGGGTAGGCCACCCCACCGACATTTCTCGCTGACGCGTTCGACTGCATCCCATCAATCCAGGTCATAGTGGGTCAGCGCGAACGGCGCGGTCAGCCGCCGACGGCCTCGGCGAGCTCGGCCAGCCGGTCGCGGCCCGGCTCGGGGAAACGCTCGTCCATGACCTCGGCCCAGGAGATCCGGTCGAGCCGGAAGACGCGGACGTCGTCGCGTAACCGGCACCACGCCACCAGATACCAGTGCCCGCCCCGCCCTCCGAGGCAGATGCTCGGCTCGACGTCCCTGACGGTGGGCACACCCTTGCTGTTGACGTACTCAAGGCGCAGCACGTGCCGCCCGCGCAGCGCCCTGTCGATGGCGCGCTTCACCAGGTCGGGGCCCGCGAGCGCGTACCCGCCCTGGTCGAGCCGGATGGGGACACCGGCCTCCCGGAGCTTCGCGACGTCGCGCACGACGGTGCTCTTGCTGACGCCGAGGCGCGAGGCGAGCTCGCGGGCCGACAGGCACCCGGCGGATTCCAGCTCCCTCACCAGCGCGTCGCGGCGTTTCATGATTCGACGCTACGTCGATCAGTGCGGCCAAACCCGCACAACACACCTCACTCGGACGCCACAGCACCATCACCCCATGCCTGCGACAACCTCCCAGGACCGGGTGTTACGGATGCGTTCGGGCGGTATCCCGCACAGGGCGGCGCGCTCGCACCCGAACCGCTGCCAGTCGAGCTGGCCGGGCGCGTGCGCGTCGGAGTCGATCGCGAACTCGCAGCCCATCTCGTACGCCAGCCGCATCAGGCGCTTGGGCGGGTCGAGCCGGTCGGGCCTGGAGTTGATCTCCACCGCGACGCCGAACCTCCGGCACGCCTCGAAGACGACCTCGGCGTCGAACCGCGACTCAGGCCGCCCGCGTCCGCGTACGACGCGGCCGGTGCAGTGCCCGAGGACGTCCACGTCGGGGTCGGCCACCGCCGTGACCATCCGCCGGGTCATGTCCGCGGCCTCCATCCGCAGCAGCGAGTGGACGCTCGCCACCACGACGTCGAGCCGTCCGAGCAGCTCCGGCTCCTGGTCGAGCGAGCCGTCGGCGTTGATGTCCACCTCGATGCCGGTCAGGATCCGGAACGGCGGGCCGCCCTCCCCCGCGTACCGCTCGTTGAGCTCGGCGACGACGTCGAGCTGACGCCGCAGCCGGTCGGCGGACAGACCGTTCGCGATGGTCAGCCGGGGTGAGTGGTCGGTCAGCGCCAGGTATTCGTGACCGAGCGCGCGGGCGGCGTCGGCCATCTCCTCGATCGGCGATCCGCCGTCCGACCAGTCGGAGTGGCTGTGGAAGTCGCCGCGCAGCGCCGACCGCAGCGCCTGCGCGGCCTCGTCCAGGTCGACGTCCTTGGTGTCCTCAAGCCGCCGCAGGTAGGTCGGCACGGCGCCGTCCAGCGCCTCCGTGATGGCCAGGGCCGTCACCTTGCCGATGCCCCGCATGCCGGTCAGGCCGCCGGTGCGCGCGAGCCGTACGAGCTCCTCCCGGGGCAGGCCCTCGATCGCGGCGGCGGCGCCGCGGAAGGCGCGCACGCGGTAGGTCGGCTCGCCGGCCCGTTCGAGCAGGAAGGCGATGCGCTTGAGCGCCTCGACGGGGTCCACAACCGGCACGCTACCCGGCGTACGGAGCCTCAGCCGGGCCGGAGATAACAGACGCATCAGGAACCCGGCACCTGCCTGTCCCGTTCGTCCAACCAGACGATAATGTGTGCCGATCTCGACAGCAGGAGCCCGATTGGCAGAGCCCGGGGAGAGCCCCCCACCCACGACGCCACCCGGCGGCTCCTTGCCGACCCATCCCATGGCCATGAGCGCGCAGCCGCCGGGGACACCGCCGCCCTCCGGCGGCATCAAGTCCTCCACCGCGATCAAACTCGGCACCCTCGGCGTGCTGTCCGTCCTCGTCGTCGGCTTCTGCGCGGCGCAGGACGACTACGACGAGGTCGGCGCCGACTGCGTGGACACCTCGACGCTCAACCTCGACGGTTCCTACCTCGTCGTGGACGACGACTACTGCGACGACGACGGCGGCCGCAGCCACTACTACGGCTCGCACGGCGCGTACCGCTGGTACTACGGCGGCATCCGGAACGGCAGCCGGGTCTACCGCGGCACGACCGTACGGCCGGCCGACGCCCACATCACGACCCGGTCGGGGCGGGTCGTGCAGCGGGGCGGCTTCGGCTTCCACTTCGGCGGCGGCGGCTGAGCGGGGCCGGCACGTGCGCAGGCTGAGCTCGGCGCCCAGGGAGGACTGGGCCGCCCTCGTCGAGTCGCAGGGGCTCGCGTTCCACCGCTCCGCCCACCCCGTGGGCCTCACCCGGCCCTACTGGGACGAGAGCGTCCACTACGTCTTCACGATGGACGAGGTCCTGGCGCTGGAGGAGCAGGTCGAGGAGCTGCACCGGATGTGCCTGGCGGCGGCCGACCACATCGTGACCTCCGGCCGGTTCGCCGACCTCGGCATCCCCCCGCACTGCCGCGCGGCCGTCGCGGAGTCGTGGCGGCGGCGCGACCCGCACGTCTTCGGCCGGTTCGACCTGCGGTACGACGGCACGGGCCCGGCCAAGCTGCTGGAATACAACGCCGACACCCCGACGAGCCTGGTCGAGAGCTCCGTCGTGCAGTGGTTCTGGCTGAAGGACGTCTATCCGGAAGACGACCAGTGGAACTCGATCCACGAGCGCCTGGTCGACCGCTGGAAGTCGCTCACGCTCCAGACCGGCCCGGCCCACTTCGCGTGGACCAGCGCCGACGAGACGGGCGAGGAGGCGATGACCATCGGCTACCTCCAGGAGACCGCGGAGCAGGCCGGGCTGGTCACTGCGGCGATCGCCATGGAGGACATCGGCTGGGACGCGCTCAACCACAGGTTCGTCGACATGGAGCACCGGGTCGTCCGCACGCTGTGCAAGCTGTATCCCTGGGAGTGGATCGTCGCCGAGCCGTTCGCGCCGCACGCGCTCGCCCAGCAGGTCTCGATGACGTGGATCGAGCCGCTGTGGAAGATGCTGCTGTCCAACAAGGCCCTGCTGGCGATCCTTTGGGAGCTATATCCGGGCCACCCGAACCTGCTGCCCGCCTACCTCGACGGTCCCCGTGAGCTGGCCGGTGGGCCCGGCTACGTACGCAAGCCGCTGCTCGGCCGCGAGGGCGCCTCGATGCGGATCTCCGCACCGGGCGTCGAGGTGGAGACCGAGGGCGACTACGGCACAGAGGGCTTCGTCTACCAGGAGTTCCTGCCGCTGCCGGACTTCGACGGCTGGCGTCCGGTGCTCGGGGCGTGGGTCGTCGACGACGAGTCGGCCGGACTCGGCATCCGGGAGACCTCCGGCCTCGTCACCGACGACACGTCCTCTTTCGTCCCCCACCGCATCCACGGCTGAAAGCGAAGGCCCCCGTGAACACCACAACCTCCATCGGCGACGTGCTCGCGCACGGCGCCCTGGCGATCCTCGCGTACGCCATCCTGGGCGTGCTGCTGCTCGTCGCCGGGTTCTACGTCATCGACCTGGCGACGCCCGGGCGGCTCAGCAAGGTCATCCGCACCGACCGCAATCCCAACGCCACGATGCTGGCCGCCTCCAGCGTCGCCGGCGTCGGGCTCGTCGTGGCGGCCTCCATCTGGTCGTCGGGCGGCGCGCTGCAGGAAGGGCTGCTCGCGACGCTCGTGTTCGGCCTGGTGGGCATCGCCGTGCAGACGCTCGGCATGGTGGCCTTCGACAAGGTCGCCGGCATCTCGGTGCGTGAACTCGTCCAGGAAACGACGCTGCAGCCCGCCGCCGTCCTCCTCGGCGTGACGCACTTCTTCATCGGCCTCATCACGGCCGTCGCCGTCATCTGACCGGCGCCGGCGACCTCCGGCCCCGCGCCCATGAAAGATTCATGGGCGCGCGTGAGGAGCCCCAGGTGGGAGCGCCGTACGCCGCGGCAGCGAGTTTCCGGAGATGCGCCCGTATAGACCGTTCCTGCCCGTAGGGCCTACTCTCCTCCTCGTGTTCACGGGGACCACGGCGTCCGGGCGACCGGCGGAGGAGCCGCCCCGGAAAAGCAGCGACCCCGACGACACCCTGGAGGCAGCCGCCGTGGACGGAACGGCCGTCGCGGAGCCCGGAGACGCCGCAGGCACCCGGGCGGCAGGCGAGACAGAGCCCGCGGAGACCCCCGACGCCACGGCCACCGCCGAGCCGCAGGAGCGGCCGGACGGCGAGGCGGACCCGCAAGGCCCGTCCGCGGGGATCCTGCGGTCCAACCGGCACCTGATCGCGCTGTCCGTGCTCTGCGCGCTGTCGACGGCCCTCAACTGCACCCTCTCGCTGCTCAGGCTCGCCCACTTCCAGGTGGCCACCTACGACCTGGTCATCTTCGACGAGGCGGTGCGCGGATACTCGCACTTCTCGGCGCCCACCGTGCCGCTGCGCGGGGTCACCGGCGGCTTCGGCATGGACTACATCCAGCTCGCCGACCACTTCTCGCCGATCCTGGCCGTGCTGGCGCCGTTCTACTGGCTGCACGACGGGCCCGAGACGCTACTCGTCGCGCAGGCCGTGCTGTTCGCCCTGGCCATCCCGTTCCTGTGGAAGTTCACCCGCCGCGTGCTGGGCACGCCGCACGCCTACCTCGTCTCCGTGGCGTACGCCATCTCCTGGCCGATCGCGCAGGCGACGGCGGTGGAGTTCCACGAGGTGGCCTTCGTGCCTCTGCTGAGCGCGATCGCCGTCGAGCGGCTGCACGCCGGGCGGCGGCTGCCGGGGCTGCTCGCGGTGGCCGGCCTCCTGCTCACCAAGGAGGACCTGGGCCTCATGGTGGCGGGCCTCGGCGTCTGGCTGTTCTTCACCGGGCAGCGCAGGCTCGGGACCGGGCTGGTCTTCACCGGCGTGGCCGTGTTCGAGGTCGTACGCAAGTTCCTGATTCCGCTGGCGGGCGGCAACCCGGCCTACTACACGCGCTACTCCAAGCTCGGCGATGACCTGCCGCAGATGCTGTGGAGCGCCGTCACGCACCCGCTCCAGTTCGTGGGCATGCTCTTCGACGACCACTCGAAGTGGGACACCTGGGGCCTGCTGCTGTGGCCGGCGCTGTTCCTGTGCCTGCTGTCCCCGCTGTTCCTGGCTGCGCTGCCGCTGATCCTCGAACGGCTGCTCGCCGACTCCGACAACTGGTGGTCGACCGGCTGGCATTACGACGCGTTCGTGATCATGGTCCTGCTGATGGCCGGGGTGGACGGCGCCGCCCGGCTCATCCGGTGGCTGGAGCGGCGCGGGGTGCCGCGCCCCGGGCACGGCCTGCGGCTGGCCTACGCCGCCGCGGTCTTCGCGGTCGCGGTCACCACGGTCCCCTACCGGCCGTTCGACAACCTGATGAGCCCGGACTTCTACCAGCCCGATCCCCGTACGGAGGCCAGGGAGCAGGCCATCAGCATGGTCCCCGAAGGCACGGTGGTGGAGGCGAGCGACGACTTCGGCGCGCGGCTGTCCGGCCGGGCGACCGTGCTGTGGTGGGACTACCAGAAGCGGGGCACGCCCTGGATCGTGGCCTCCGTCAACAACGACCTGCGCGGCGTGGTGGACAGCTACCTGACCGAGGGCTACGAGCTGCGCTTCGACCGCCAGGACATCGTCGTCCTGCACCGCATCGGCTCCTGAGGCCGCCGCGCCGCATCGGCGCCCGAGACCGCCGCACCGCGTCGGCGCCCGAGACCGCTGGGCCGCGTCGGCTCCTGAGCCCGCGGCCCGCCGCTCCGACCTGCGGTGACGCCGCCCACACACCCGTGCGGCACGATCAATGCGATGACCTGGCACGCTAGAGGGCGTGAGCGAGCGGGGCGCGTGGAACGGCGGGCAGATGCGTACGGACGGGCAGAACGACGACGTCGTCCGGACGGCCGGAGACGGGGTGCCGATGAGCGACGGCGTCCGGGACGACGACAGGATCCGCGAGGACGACAAAATCCGGGAGGACGACAGGATCCGGGAGGACACGGCGCGGCGGCTCGACCGCGCCATGGGCAGCCTCGGAACGGCCGCGATGGCCCGCATGGAGGAGCGGCTGGCCTGGTATCGCGCGCTGTCGGCCGAGGACAGGTCGTGGGTCGGCCTGGTGGCGCAGGCCGGGATCGCGGCGTTCGTCGAGTGGTTCGGCCACGCGGGCGAGGGGCGGCCGACGCCGAGCATCGAGTTCTTCGGCACCGCGCCGCGCGAGCTCAAGCGCAGCGTGTCGCTCCAGCAGACGGTCGATCTCGTCCGCATCGTCGTCGAGGTCGTCGAGGCCCAGGTCGAGGAGCTGGCCGCGCCCGGCGGCGCGGAGCTGCTGCGGCACGCGATGCTGCGCTACACCCGCGACGTCGCCTTCGCCGCCGCCCAGGTGTACGCCAGGGAGGCCGAGGCGCGCGGCTCGTGGGACGCGCGGCTTGAGGCGCTGATCGTGGACGCGCTGGTGCGCGGCCAGGTCGACGACGGGCTGCACTCGTGGGCCGCCGCGCTCGGCTGGACCTCCGCGCCGGTCGTCGTCTTCGCCGGGTACGCCCCGGACGAGGACCCGCAGAGCGTCATCGACGGCCTGCGCGACAAGGGGCGCCGTCTCGGCCACGAGCTGCTCGCCGGGGTGCAGGGCGACCGGCTCATCGTCATCGTCGGCGGCGCGGACGGCGTCAAGGACGCGGCGCGCGGCGTGGTGGCGCGCTTCGGCCCCGGGCCCGTCGTGATCGGGCCAGAGGTGCCCGACCTGCACGCGGCGGCCAGGTCGGCCCGCGCCGCCATCGCGGGCCTGCGTGCCGCCGCCGGGTGGCCCGACGCCCCGCGCCCGGTGCTCGCCGAGGACCTGCTCGCCGAGCGCGCGCTGGACGGCGACGAGGACGCCCGCGCCCAGCTTGTGGAGAACGTCTACAAACCGCTCGCCGGGACCCCGCTGCTCGACACGCTCGCGACCTACCTGGAGCAGGGGACCTCGCTTGAGGCGACGGCCAGGCTGCTGTTCGTCCATCCGAACACCGTGCGATACCGTCTACGTAAGATCACGGAACTGACCGGGTATCAGCCCACGGAGGGGCGGTCCGCATTCACCCTCCAGGTGGGTCTCATACTCGGGCGTCTGTCCGTAACCTGAGCCGGGTGCCTTAATCTGCTCGACACCGAAACTGTAGGTACCCCACAACACGGCAGCGGCAAAGTTCGTTCGGATCTCCATCAGTGTGGTGAACCTCTACAGGGCAGGGTTGAGTACGTGCTCGTCATCGTCGCTCCGGGCCAAGGCGCCCAAACCCCAGGATTCCTCAGTCCGTGGCTCGAGATACCCGAGTTCCGCGACCGGATCTCCGCGTGGTCGGAGATCGTGGAGCTCGACCTCGTGGCGTACGGGACGACCGCGGGCGCCGATGAGATCCGCGACACCGCCGTGGCCCAGCCCCTGCTCGTGGCCGCCGCCCTGGCGTCGTTCGAGACGCTCGGGATCAGGCCCGACGTGGTCGCGGGACACAGCGTCGGCGAGCTCGCCGCGGCCGCGATCGCCGGGGTGCTGACCCCCGAACAGGCCCTCGCCCTGGTGCGCGAGCGCGGCCGGGCGATGGCCAAGGCCGCCGCCGTCACCGAGACCGGCATGACCGCGGTGCTCGGCGGCGCGGAGGAGGACGTCCTCGCCGCCATCTCCAAGCACGGACTGACCCCCGCCAACATGAACGGCGCGGGCCAGATCGTCGCGGGCGGCACGCTGGCGCAGCTGGAGGCCTTCGCGGCCGAGCCGCCGGAGAAGGCGCGGGTGCGCCCCCTGGCGGTCGCCGGAGCCTTCCACACCGTCCACATGGCCCCCGCCGTCGACCACCTGCGCACCGAGGCCGCGGCGCTGACCCCCGCGGACCCGTCGGTCACGCTGCTGTCCAACTCCGACGGCGCGGCCGTCTCCGGCGGTGCCGAGTTCCTCGACCGGCTGGTTAACCAGGTGGCCAGCCCGGTCCGGTGGGACGCCTGCATGGCGACGATGGCCGAGCGCGGCGTCACCGCCATGATCGAGCTGCTGCCCGGCGGCACGCTGACCGGCCTGGCCCGGCGGGCCCTGCCCGGAGTGAAGACCGTGGCGCTCAAGACCCCTGACAACCTGGACACCGCCCGGGAGGTGCTGCAGTGAAGCTCGGCCAAGGCGCCCCCGCGGCGAGGATCCTGGCGTTCGGTGGCTATCAGCCCGCCAACGTCGTGACCAACGACGATCTCGCCGCCCGGCTCGACACCAACGACGAGTGGATCCAGAGCCGCGTCGGCATCAAGGAACGCCGTGTGGCGGGCCCGGAGGAGTCCGAGATCGACCTCGCCGTGCAGGCGGGTGGCAAGGCCCTCGCGGCCAGCGGCCTGTCCAGCGACGACATCGACCTGGTGATCGTGGCGACCTGCACGATCGAGGCCCCCATCCCCAACGCCGCCGGCCGCGTCGCCCACCGGCTCGGCATCACCGCCCCCGGCGCCTTCGACATCAACGCCGCCTGCGCCGGCTTCTGCTACGCGCTGGCCGCCGCGTCCGACGCGGTGCGGTCGGGTTCGGCGACCAACGTGCTGGTGGTCGGCAGCGAGAAGCTCAGCCAGTGGGTCGACAGCGAAGACCGTTCGACCGCCGTGATCTTCGCCGACGGCGCGGGCGCCGCGGTCGTGGGCCCCTCCGACCGGCCCGGCATCGGCCCGGTGGCCTGGGGCAGCGCCGGTGACAAGGCCGAGGCCATCCAGGTCAAGGACCGCCGGTCCTACCTCTATCAGGAAGGCCAGACGGTGTTCCGCTGGGCCACCACCGCGCTTCACCCGGTGGCCAGGCTCGCCTGCGAACGTGCGGGCGTGGACCCCTCCGACCTGGCCGCCTTCGTCCCCCACCAGGCGAACCTGCGGATCGTCGAGTCCATCGCGCGCAAGCTGGGCGCCGACAACGCCGTCGTCGCCAGGGACATCGTGCTCGCCGGCAACACCTCCGCCGCGTCGATTCCGCTCGCGCTCTCGCGCATGATCGAGCGCGGCGAGGTCCAGTCGGGCGGTCTGGCGCTGCTGCTGGGCTTCGGCGCCGGCCTCACCTACGCCTCCCAGGTGATCGAGATCCCCTGAGGAACTTGTACGGCCTGCCGTACAGAGCTGGGGCAACCCAGGAAACCGGAAGACAGCAAATCCAAGGAGTAATCGCGACATGGCACTGACCGAGCAGGAGATCCTCGCGGGCCTCGGCAAGATCATCAACGAGATCACCGGCATTTCGGCCGACGAGGTCACCCCGGAGAAGAGCTTCGTGGACGACCTGGACATCGACCCGCTCTCCATGGTCGAGATCGCCGTCGCGGCCCAGGACGAGTTCGGCGTCGAGATCCCCGACGACCAGCTCAAGACCCTCAAGACCGTCAAGGACGTCATCAGCTTCACCCAGGCCTGAGTCCCCCGGCCGCACGGGCGTGCCCGCCCCGCCTCCCGCGAGGCGACAGGGCGCGTCCGGCCCCCTTTCACGCCCCGATACCAAGAGGAGTGCAGACAAGTGAGTAAGGACCGGGTACGTGTCGTAGTCACCGGGCTCGGCGCGACGACGCCCCTCGGTGGAGACGTCGCATCGACCTGGTCGGCGCTCCTCGAGGGGCGGTCGGGCATCCGCCCGCTCACCGAGGACTGGGTCGACTCCGTTCCGGTGAAGTTCGCCGGCACCGCGGCCGTCGATCCGGCCGAGGTCCTGCCGCGGCCGGAGGCCCGCAGGCTCGACCGCAGTGAGCAGTTCGCGCTGATCGCCGCCCGCCAGGCATGGCAGGACGCGGGGGCCCCCGAGGTTCCCTCCGAGCGGCTCGGCGTCTGCGTGTCCAGCGGCATCGGCGGCATCGGCACCACGCTGTCGGCCTACGACACCTTCAAGGAGAAGGGCTGGCAGCGGCTGTCGCCGTTCACCGTTCCGATGCTCATGCCGAACGGCCCGGCGGCCTGGGTGGGCCTGGAGCTCGGCGCCATGGCCGGGGTCCACGCCACCGTCTCCGCCTGCGCGTCCGGCGCCGAGGCCATCGGCTACGCCATGGAGATGATCCGCAGCGGCCGGGCTGACGTCGTGGTCGCCGGCGGCACGGAGGCCGCGATCCACCCGCTGAACATGGCGGCCTTCGCGGCGGCCCGGGCCATGTCCACGAGGAACGACGAGCCCGAGCGGGCCTCCCGCCCCTGGGACCGGGGCCGTGACGGCTTCGTCCTCGGCGAGGGCGCCGGCCTGGTCGTGCTGGAGTCGTACGAGCACGCGGTGGCCCGCGGCGCCCGCATCTACGCGGTGGCGGCCGGCCTGGGCATGTCCGCCGACTCGCACCACATCACCCAGCCGGAGCCCGAGGGCCGCGGCGTCATGATGGCGATGACCCAGGCCCTGACCGACGCGGACCTGACCGGCCGCGACATCCTTCACGTCAACGCGCACGCCACCTCCACTCCCGCGGGCGACGTCATCGAGGCGCAGGCCATCCAGAAGTCGATCGGATCGCATCCCCTCGTCACGTCGACGAAGTCGATGACCGGGCACCTGCTCGGCGGCGCCGGCGGCATCGAGTCGGTGTTCACGATCAAGGCGCTGGCCGAGCGCGTGGTGCCGCCCACGATCAACCTGGACGACCTCGACGAGGGCGTCGACGTGGACATCGTGCGCGCCAAGCCGCGTGACCTCCCCGAGGGGCAGATCGCCGCGGTCAACAACTCCTTCGGGTTCGGCGGACACAACGTCGCCGTGGCCTTCACGACGGTTTGACATAGGGAGTCTCGAATGACAGTGCTGGACAGCAGAACGGTGGCCGACGCCGCCGACGCCGCCGCCGTCGACCCCCGTGACCCCCTGGTGCGCCTGGGCCACCTGCTCGACGAGGGCTCGATCCGGCCGATCACCCCCGAGGACAAGAGCGGCGTGCTGGCGGTGTCCGGGCGCGTCGAAGGCGTGCCGGTCGTCGCGTTCTGCAGCGACGCCCGGGTCCAGGGCGGCGCCATGGGCGCGGAGGGCTGTGAGCACATCGTCCACGCCTACGACGTGGCCGTGCGGGAGCGGGTGCCGATCATCGGCCTCTGGCCCTCCGGCGGCGCCCGCCTCGCCGAGGGTGCCGAGTCCCTGCACGCGGTCGGCCGGGTCTTCGCCGCCATGACCAAGGCGTCGGGCCTGGTCCCCCAGATCTCCGTCGTGGTCGGCCCGGTGGCCGGCGGCGGCGCGTACGGCCCCGCCCTGACCGACATCGTGATCCTCGCCGACAGCGGCCGCATCTTCGTCACCGGTCCGGACGTCGTGCGCAGCGTGACCGGCGAGGAGACCGACATGGCCTCCCTCGGCGGTCCGGAGCCGCACAGCAAGCGCAGCGGCGTCGTCCACGTCGTCACCAAGGACGAGCCCGAGGCGATGCTGCGGGCCCGCCAGCTCGCCGTACTGCTCGGCCACCAGGGCCGGGTGCGCGACGACGTGGACGAGGTCGACTTCGGCACCCTGCTCCCCGACAACCCCCGCCGCGCGTACGACGTGCACCCGCTGGTCAAGGGGCTGCTCGACGAGCCCGGCGTGGAGCTGCACCCCAAGTGGGCGCCGAACATCGTCACCACCCTGGGCCGCCTCGGCGGCCGCACGGTCGGCGTCATCGCCAACAACCCCATGCGGCTCGGCGGCTGCCTCGACTCCGCCTCCGCGGAGAAGGCCGCCCGGTTCGTCCGGATGTGCGATGCCTTCGGGGTGCCGCTGGTGGTGCTCGTGGACGTGCCCGGCTACCTCCCCGGGGTCGGCCAGGAGCACGACGGGATCGTACGGCGCGGCGCGAAGCTGCTGCACGCGTTCGCCGAGGCGTCCGTGCCCCGCATCACGCTCATCACCCGCAAGGCGTACGGCGGGGCCTACATCGCGATGAACTCCCGCTCGCTCGGCGCGACCCGGGTGTTCGCCTGGCCGGACATCCAGGTGGCGGTCATGGGCGCGGTCGCCGCGGTGCGCATCCTCAAGCGGCGCGAGCTGGCCGCCGCTCCCGAGGAGGAGCGCTCCGCGCTCGAGGCCCGGCTGGCCGAGGAGCACGAGAAGACGGCGGGCGGCCTCCAGCGCGCCCTCGACCTCGGCGTGATCGACGAGGTGATCGAGCCGGCCAAGACGCGCGGCATGATCGCCCGGGTGCTCGCCCAGGCCACCCCGGCCCGGGGCGCCCACGGCAACATCCCCCTCTGACGACGCCCCTCTGGCGGCGCCCTTCTGGCGGCGCCTATCTGAGGACGCCTTTCTGACGACGCACCGGAAGCGCCGGTCCCTGAACGCGGGGACCGGCGCTTTCGCGTTCTCTCGCGGCGGATATCCGCTACTTGACGATTCCGCTGGTTCTCACGGCCTCGCCGGCGGCGTCCTGCGACTGGGTGACGGGCCGGCCGGCCGGCGGCTCGGGTATGGGGCGATGCAACTGCCCGGCCCGGGGGTGTGGGACCCGCCGCGTGACCACGTCACCGCGCTCGCCGTGCTACGCCGGGCCGTGGAACTCGGCGTCACCCACATCGACACCAGCGACTCCTACGGCCCGCATGTGGCCAACGACCAGCCGCCGGGCGAGAACGCTCATGGGCTCCTCCTCGGGTCCGCGTCGGGGGTGCGGACGTGGATGAGTCCCGGTATATCTGCGAAAAAGGCGGCTTTCTATATGGTTTTCATAAGGCGCACCCGCGCCTTGTTATCACGATCCGCGCAAAACAGACCACCGCGGCGCAGGATTCAGGCCACCGCGGCGCAGGGCTGAGACCGCGGTGGCACAGGATCAGACGGCCGCGTGCAGCCAGCGCACCGGCGCGCCCTCGCCCGCGTAGCGGAACGACTCCAGTTCCTCGTCCCACTGCTTGCCGAGCAGGCGGTCGAGCTCCTCTTCCAGGACGACCCGGCCCTGGGCGGCCATCAGCATCACGTTGCGCAGGCGGTCTTCGGGGATCAGGATGTCCCCGTTCGCGCCGACGACCGCCGTGAACGCGCCGAGCGTCGGCGTGTAGGCGTGCCGGGAGCCGTCGACACCCGGTGAAGCGTCCTCGGTTATCTCGAACCGGATGCGCTGCCAGCCCATGAGTGAGGACGTGATCGCCGCCGCCGTGCCGGGACGCCCCTCCCACTCCGCCTGGGCCCGCAGGGTCCCGGGCGCGGCGGGCTGGGCGGTCCACGTCAGGTCGACGGGTACGCCAAGAACGCCTGCGACGGCCCACTCGATGTGCGGGCACAGCGCAGGCTGAGCCGAGTGGACGTACAGGACGCCACGAGCAGCAGCCACCGGACCTCCCAATTCGCATGAGGTGCGCCTTCCCCAACGGCCTCATACTTGGAATGATCACGGTTGGATGACTGTAGGAGAGACTACCGTCCGTTGCAGCCTGGCACCAGAGGGGGGTCATACCGATTGGTGCTTGGCGACCAACCAATTCGGGAAGGACACGCTCCGTAATCAATACGGAAAGGCTTTCCCATGCGCAGCCGGCTCGTCGAACCCCTCCCCGGACGGCCCGCCCTGATCCGGCCCGACGAACTCCTGACCTCCTCTCCCACCGCCGTCTCCCGGTGGGCACTGGCCTCCGAGCCCCTTCCGGGCACCGGCCGGGTCCACCGCGTACGGCTGCCGCCGGGCACCGACGTGATCGACCTGACGGCCACGCTCCGCGACCGCGGGCACGCCGCCTCCCCCAACCATGTCCTTTCCGGCCAGCCGCTGTTCTTCGGCGGGCCCGGCGGGCCGCCCGCACCCGCGGCGGCCCCGCCGTACGAGCCGGGTGAGCCGGGCGAGGTCGTCGCCGCGGTCCTCGACACCGGCCTGGCGCCGCACCCCTGGATGGCACGGTGGTACGACGACGACATCGCCGAGACGCCCGACGCGGACGGCGACGGCGTGCGCGACCGACAGGCGGGACACGGCACGTTCGTGGCCGGGCTGATCCTGCGGCACGCGCCCGGCGTACGGCTGCGCGTCCTCCGCCTCCTCGACAGCGACGGCGTCAGCGACCAGGCGGCGCTGCTGCGGGCGCTCGCCGTGCTGCGCGACGGCCGGACCGACGTGGTGAACCTCTCCTTCGGCGGGCACACCTTCGACGACGCGCCGCCCCTCGGGCTGGCCGAGGCGCTCGCGGGCTTCCCCGCCGTCGTCGCGTGCGCGGGCAACACCGCGTCGTCGCGTCCCTTCTGGCCCGCGGCACTGCCCGGCGTGGTCGCGGTCGGCGCACTCGACGGCGACAACAGGGCCGAGTTCTCCGCGTACGGCCCATGGGTGGACGTCTGGGCCCCGGGTGTCGGGCTGACGAGCAGCTTCCTCGAGTTCGGCGACTTCCACGGCTACGCCACCTGGAGCGGCACCTCGTTCGCCGCCGCCGTCGTCACCGGCGCGCTCGCCCGCCTGTGCCGGAAGGTGCCGCCGGCGGAGGCCGTACGCCGCCTGCTCGACGGCGACAGGCGGGTCGCGGATCTCGGGGTGGTCGTGACGAGCGGGGATCGGTAAGGTTCTCGTCACCATACGCTTTCCCTCGAGCGCGCAGAGTGACGGATGACGACAGACAACTCCTTCGCCACCATCGACCAGGCCGCCTGGGAGGCCCTGGTCGCCCGATTCGACGGCAGGATGTGGGCGGTCGCCCGGGCGTTCGGGCTGAGCACCGCCGACGCGGCCGACGCCGTACAGGGTGCATGGCTCCGGCTCGTGGAGAGCGCGGACACGATCCGCGACCCCGAACGGATCGGCGCCTGGCTCGTCACCACGACCCGGCACGAGGCCGCCCGGCTCAGCCGCAGGGCACGCGGGGAGGTGGTCTCCGACCTGGACGTGCCCGACACGGCACTGCCCGACCCGACCGCTGCGGTGGTGGACGCCGACTTCGGCAGGCAGGTGTGGCGCAGGCTCGACCTGCTCGGTGAGCCGTGCCGGTCGCTCATCCGCCTCTACGTGCTCCACCCCGAGGCGCGGTACGCCCAGATAGCGGTCCGTCTGAACCTGCCGATCGGCAGCATCGGCCCCACCCGGGCCCGATGCATGGCCCGCCTGCGCGCTCTTGTGGAAGAGGAGGACGCATCGTGAGGGAGGAATACCTGCTGGCGGCCCTGCGCATGGGAGCGGGCGCCGACCCGGTGCCGGAAGGCGTGTCGGCCGCCGCCCGCGCGGTCTTCGGCCTGCGGGTGCCCGGAGGCGTGCCCGCCGGGCCGGTCGACCTTCCCGTGCCGCCGGGGGCTCGCTCCGCCGCCGATGCCGGAACGGCACAAGACGAACACGCACAGGCCGAACGCGCGCAGCCCGAGACGGCACAGGGCGAGACGACGCGGCCCGGGACCGCGCAGGCCGGTGCCCGCCGGTTCAGTGCCGATGGCCTGGTCATCGACGTCGAGACGACCGTCACCGGAGGGCGTATGGAGGTGGCCGGTCAGGTGTCCCCCGCCCCCGGGCCGGATGCCACGGTCGAAGTGCGGACGCCGCACATCGCCAAGGTCCGTACGCCCTCCGGCAGCGGCCACTTCGCGGTGGCCGGCCTGCCGCCTGGCTGGGTCAGCGTCGTCTGCCACCGGCCCGGCCACCCGCCCGTCTTCACCCGCTGGATCCACGTGCACCCATGACTCCGCCCGGGGACTCGCTGGACGTAGATCCGCACGGCGTCGATCCGCACGCCATCGATCCGCACGGCGTCGATTTGCTCGGCAGGGCCGAGGCTGCCGTACGGCTCTCCGCGACCGACCCCCGGCTGGCCCTCGTGGAGGCGAGAGCCGTACTGGACCTGGCCGGGTGGCCGGGACCCGCGGGCGCGTACGGCGAGGCGGCGTCGGTGGCGCTGCGCGCGACCGCGCTGGCCGCCCGCGAGCTGGGCGACCTCGAGCTCGCCGGAGAGCGGCTGGAAGAGGCGATCGCGGCGGGGCGCGGGTTTCCGCGCCGGGTGGTGCAGGCCCGGATGTCGCTCGTCACCGTGCGGGCCCAGCTCGGCGACCCCGAGGGCGGGCTGCGCCTCGCCGACCTCGCCGAACGGGACCTCTCGGGAGCGGACCTCGCGAGGCTCGGCGTGCAGCGGTCGGTCGCCCTGATCCTGCTGGGACGGCACGAGGAGGCCGTACGGCACTGCGACCGGGCGATCGGCCTGCTGGGCGACGACGCCCACTTCAGGGCGGGCGGGCTGCTCAACCGCGGCCTCGCGCACGCCTACCGTGAGCGGTATGCCGAGGCCGAGGCCGATCTCGCGGAGTGCGCCCGGCTCGCGAGGTCGGCCGGCCTGGACCACGTCGCGATGCTGGCGGAGGGCAACCTGCCGTTCGTGGCCGCCCGGCGCGGCGACATCGCCGCCGCCTTCGCGCGATACCAGGCGGCCGAGGCGACCCTCTTCGGCTTTCCTGAACGGCTCGCGGTGATGCGCACGGACTTCGCCGAAGCGCTGCTGGCCGCGCGCCTGCCCGGTGAGGCACGCACGCTGCTCGAACAGGCCGTCCCCGAACTGGTGGCGGCCGGGGCGCAGGCGGCGGTGCCCGGCGCACGGCTGCTGCTCGCCCAGGCCGCGCTCCTCGCCGGGGACGCCACGCTGGCCGCGGCGACGGCGCGTACGGCGCTCGCGGAGCTGGACGCCCAGGGCAGGACGGCCTGGCTGCCCCTGGCCAGGGAGGTCGTCCTGCGCGCCCGCCTCGCGGAGACACCCGCACCACCGGACGCACCCGCGCACGAGGCGTCGGACGCCGAGAGCCTGGTCACCGATCTGGTCGCCTGCGCCGGCGAGCTCGCGGTGTGCGGATGGCCTGCTGCCTCGGCCGCGCTGCGGCTCACCGCCGCGGCGGCGGCCGTACGGCTGGGCGCGATCACGCAGGCCCGCGCCCAGCTCGACCACGCCGCCACCGCCACCCGCCCGCTCGTACGCTGGCACGCGGTGGCGATGCGGCATCGGTTGGACGGGGACCTCGATCAGGCCCTGATTGCCGCGGCCCGAGGAATCGAGGCCGTGCACTCCCCCGGCGACGCCGGTCCACTCGATGACCAGGCCGGTCCGCACGGCGACACCGCCGGTCCGCATGGTGACGCGGCAGGTCCCATCGGTGACGCGGCAGGTCCCATCGGTGACGCGGCCGGTCCGCGCGACCGTGACGCGGCGCGGGACGCGGAGCTGCGGGTGCACGCGGCACGGCCGGCCGAGGACCTCGCCGCGCTCGGCCTGGAGATCGCCCTCGACCGGGCCCGACGGACGGGCGATGCCCGAACCGTGCTCGAATGGGCCGAACGGTGGCGGGCGGTCGTGCGCGGCGCCCCGGTTCCCGCGCCGCTGCTACACGGCAGCATGCCGACCGGGTCCAGGTTGCACGGCTTTATGCCGACCGGGTCCGGGCCGCACGGCGACCCGCCCGCCGGATCCGGGCTGCTCGTGGAACTCGTACGGCGCGGCGACGACCTGTTCGCCGTCACGGCCGGCTCAGGGGGATGCACGCTGCGGTTCCTCGGCAGCTACCAGGCGGCAGTGGAGGCGACCGTGCGCATCAGGTATGGCCTGCGCCGCCGTGCCCTGCTCGACACCCTGCCCCGCCCCGGGCGCAATCCCGAGCCCAACCCCATGCACAGGACCTCACTCGCCCCCGAGCA
This sequence comes from Microbispora sp. CSR-4, assembly GCF_008033685.1. Classification (NCBI taxonomy): domain Bacteria; kingdom Bacillati; phylum Actinomycetota; class Actinomycetes; order Streptosporangiales; family Streptosporangiaceae; genus Microbispora; species Microbispora sp. CSR-4. The sequence continues at coordinate 135,935 of NZ_VJVX01000007.1, read as the reverse complement.
CAACACCCTGCCCTACCCCGAGCGCAACACCCTGCTCAACCCCGAGCACAACACCCCGCCCAACCCCATGCACGGGACCCCACTCGGCCCCGGGCGCAACACCCCGCTCGGCCCCAGGCGCGACACCCTGCTCGACCCTGAGCGCGGCGCCATACGTGACCCCGAGCGCGACGCCCGACCCGAGCCCAGGCGCGACACCCCACCCGACGCTCCGCTTGACTACGGGCGCAGCACTCTGCGGGATGCGCCAGGCGGCGTGGATGCTTTTCCCATGTCAGTGGACGAGGGACTCGCAGGCGAGCTGTACGCGCTCGACCACGTTCTCCTATCCGGTCCAGGCACCCTGTCATTGGCGGGGAGCCCGCCCGGCAGCCCGGTGACGATCGTGCCCACCGGAGCGTTGTACACGCTGCCCTGGCCGCTGCTTCCCTCGCTACGCGGCAGGCCGGTGTCGGTGGCCGCCGACGCCACCGTGTGGCTCGCCTCACGCCGAGGCCCGGCCGGAGCCCCTCTGGTGCTGTCGCTCGCGGGGCCGGGGCTCGATCACGCCGAGGCCGAGGCCGACATGGTCGCCGCCGCGCACACTCGAGGGCGGCGCATCGGCGCGACCAGGGCGGAGGTGCTCCGCGCGATCGAGCAGGCCGACGTGCTCCACATCGCCGCGCACGGGATGTTCAGCCCGCGCGGGCCCATGCTGTCGCAGATCACGCTCGACGACGGGCCGCTCATGGCCTACGACCTGCTGACCGCGCGGCGGATCCCCCGTCTCGTCGTGCTGTCGGCCTGCGACGCCGGGATGGCCCACGCCCCGGTGGACGGCGCGGCGCTGGGCCTCGCCGGGGCCTTCCTCGACAGCGCCGCCCGCAACGGGGACGCCGCGTGCGTGGTGGCCGGTGTCGTGCCGGTGCGCGACGACGAGGCGCGAACGCTCATGACGCTCTTCCACACGCTGCTGGCCGAGGGCCGCTCCCCCGCCGAGGCGCTCGCCCAGGCCGCCGAGAAGACGGCAGTGCCAGGCTTCGTCTGCTTCGGCGCCGGCGACGAACCCCTCGCCACGAGCTGACGGCCCGCCACCGGACCGAGCGTCAGGACCCAGCGCCGGAGTCAGGCGTCATGAGCTGGCTCCGGGACGATCGCCAGTATCCGGCACCGAAGCCAAACATCGCAGCCGACCATGCGAGCGAAGCTCCAGGACGCGCATCAGGATCCAGCAATGAAGCCGAGCAGCCAGGCGAGCAGCGGAACCAAGCGCGCGAGCCAAGCTCCGGGACGATCGCCAGGGTCCGGCACCGAAGCCAAGCACCGGAGCCGACCCCGCGAGCCGATCTCCGGCACGAGCGCCAGTGTCCAGCGCTGAAGCCGAGCACCCAGCCAAGCACCGGAGCCGACCCCGCGAGCAAAGCCCCGGACAGGCGCCAGGGTCGAGTGCTGGAACCGTGCCCAGCATGGCCGGGTCACACGATCCCTCTGGGGCGTGCGCTCCAGCCGGGTCACACGTACCGGGGCCCAGCTCTGCAGCCGAGCGCCGAGGTCAGCCGGTCGCGACCGGCCTGCTGGAGTCGGCGACCCAGTTGGACCACGAGCCGACGTACAGGGCCGCCGGCAGGCCGGCGATCTCCAGCGCGAGCACCTCGTGGGCGGCCGTGACGCCCGATCCGCAGTACGCCCCGACGGGCACGCCCTCGACCGCTCCGAGGCTGTTGAAGCGCTCGCGGAGGAACTCCCTGTTGTGGAACCGGCCGCCGGGCTCGACGTTCTCGAAGGTCGGGGCGCTGATCGCACCGGGGACGTGCCCGGCGACCGGGTCGATCGGCTCCACCTCGCCCCGGTAGCGCTCGGCCGCCCTGGCGTCGAGCAGCACGCCGTCGGACGCCAGCGCGGCGGCCTGGTCGGCGTCGAGCACCGGCATCCCGCCCGGCCGCGCGGTGAAGTCGCCCGGCGGGACGGGAGCCTCGTCCTTGGTCAACGGGAGCCCGGCCCGGGTCCAGGCCCGCAGCCCGCCGTCGAGCACGCGTACGTCGCCGTGGCCGAAGTAACGCAGCGTCCACCAGGCCCTGGCCGCCGCCGTCGAGTCGGCGTCGTCGTAGACGACCACCGGCCGGCCCTCGGACACTCCGAGGCGGCGCATCGCCTCCTGGAACGCCTCCGGCGTGGGCAGCGGATGCCGTCCGGCGGGCCCGGCCGGGGCTGCGAGGTCGGCGTCGAGGTCGCAGAAGAGCGCGCCGGGTATGTGCGCCTCGTGGTACGCCTCGATGCCGGGCGGCCCGCCCAGCCGCCAGCGAACGTCGAGGATCGAGGCGTCGCCGATCGCGGCGAGCTCCTCAGGAGTGATCAGCGGGCTCATGCCATCCCCTTGCCTTCGCGCCCCTGCCGGACGGTGCCGCAGCCATTGTGCCAAGCCGGCGGCGTCCACCGTGCGGCGGCAGGCAGGGTCCGACGTGCCAAGGCGAAAGAGCGCGCTGCGAAGCAGGCAGGGGCCGCGCGGCTCAGGACCCGATCGCGGCGAGCAGGCCGAGAATGTCAGCCGTCGTGCCGGTCTCACCGAGACGCGGGAAGATCTTCTCGATGCTGTTGCGGTGGGCCTCCGGGTCGAGGTCAGTCATGGCGTCGGTCGCCAGAGTGACGTTGTATCCGTGCTCGTGGGCGGCACGCGCGGTCGACTCGACTCCGATGCTCGTGGCGACTCCGGTCAGCACGACCTGGGTGACGCGGCGGCGGCGCAGATGCAGGTCGAGGTCGGTGCCGTAGAAGGCCGACCAGTTGCGCTTGGTGACGACGATGTCGCCTGGGTGCCCGGCCAGGTCGTCGGCGATCTCGTCCCATCCGTCGGGCCGGGCCTGCCCGGCGCGCGGCAGGTCGGTGCGTCCCGGGACGGCGTCCGCGCCGTCGGCCGCTCCGGTGACGCGCACCAGGACGACCGGCAGGTCGCGCGCCCGGAATGCCTCGGCCAGCCGCACCGTCCGGGCGAGCACGTCGCTCGTGGAGTGCGGGCCGCCGGGTATGGCCAAGATGCCCTTCTGGAGGTCGACGACGACGAGCGCGGTCCTGGGGTCGAGCGTGGTCACGGGCATGGGAAAGCTCCCTTTCTGATGGATGGCCCTGATGGGATATGGGCACTGATGAGATGCGCCCGGCTGGATGGGCCCTGGTGGATGGGCCGGGATGGTCAGGTGCGGCCGACGCGCCGTAGCGACCGGTCGACGAGGGTGCCGACCAGCAGCAGCGCCGAGACGCCCAGCAGAAGCAGGCTCAGCTCGTGCAGCCCGGTTGTGGTCGCGCCATCCCGGTAGAAGGTCGCGTTGGAGGCCGAGGCGCTCAGCGCGCCGAGATATCCGAACGTGCGGAGCAGCCCGGCTGAGGACCCCATGCGGGCCGGGTCGGCCTGCGCGTACAGCGCGTTCTGGTTGGCCAGCCCGTTGAGGCCCTGCGAGACGCCGACGAACGCGCCGGTCAGCGCCAGCAGCCATATCGGGCTGCCGGAGCCGGCCGTCAGCAGCGCGACACAGGCGGCGATCTGCGCCGCGGCGCCCACGGCGAGCTTGCCGCGCACCTCGGGGCGGCGGCCGGTGAGGGCGGTCACGGCGATGGCCGTCGCCGACATGGGCAGAAGCAGCAGCCCGGCGGCCGAGGGGCCGAGCGACCGGCTGTCCTGCAGCCACTGCGGGAAGCCGTACATGAAGGCGTAGGAGGTCGTGAAGGCCAGCCACTGCCTGCCGTAGGTGGCCAGCAGCGGCGGGTTGCCGCCCAGCACCCGCAGGTCGAGGAACGGCTGGGCGGTCCGCAGTTCCCGTACGGCGAAGCAGGTGCCGGCGATCACGACGACCACGAGCAGCCACCAGAGGTCCCACGCCGGGTTCATCAGGAACGTCATGAACGCCGTGAGCGTGCCGGCGAACAGCGCCATGCCGAGCACGTCCAGTCCCCCGCCGCGCCGGGCGGCCGAGGAGCCGCGGGGCAGCCGCCGCGCGCCGAGGACGAGGCAGGCGGCCGAGAGCGGCACGTTGACGGCGAAGATGAGATGCCAGCCGCCCGCTCCGATGAGCAGGCCGCCCAGGGTCGGCCCGATGACCACGATGACCTGGTTGGAGATCGACAGCGCCGCCAGGATGCCGCTGGGACTTCGCATGCCGGTGCGGTCGGCCTCGGCCCGCAGTAGAAACATCGAGGCGGGATAGGCGGCGGAGGTTCCGATCCCGAGCAGGACGCGGGACACGATCAGTACGCCGAGGGTGGGCGCGAGCACGCCGAGCAGCCCTGCGACGCCGACGAGTGCCGTGCCGGTCAGGTAGAGCGGCCGCGGGCCGAAGGTGTCCACCAGCCGCCCGATGACCGGCTGGCCGACCGCTGTGGCGAGGTAGAGCCCCGTCACCAGCCACGCCGTCTGCGCGGGCGAGGCGTGGAACCAGCGGCCGATCGGCACGAGTGCCACCGCCAGCATCGACGAGTTGATCGGGTTGAGGATCGAGCCCAGGATCATCGGGACGATCAGCCTGCGGTCGAAGCCGCCGGAGTCCGATCGGCGTCCCACCCGGAAGACGGCGGCAACGCGCGTCATGCCCGGACTCCGATCACGACGGTGCCCTGTTCACGAACGGCCCCGACCGCGACCTGCCCGGACCCTTCAGCCTCGGACACCGCCGGCCCGGACACGACCGGCGCTGGCACAACCGCCCCGGCCACTTCCGGCCCGACCACGACGGTGCCCTGTTCACGAACGGCCCCGCCCACGACCGGCTTGAACACCGCCGACCCGGACACGACCGGCTTGAACACCGCCGACCCGGACACGACCGGCTTGAACACCGCTGGCGCGGATACCGCTGACCCGGCTACGACTGGGCCGGTCACGATTGAGCCACGGCGTCCAGCAGCGCCATCGCCTCGATGATCGTGCGCAGCTCCGCCTCGGTGCAGTGTGCCTGCAGCGCCCGTGCCAGCCACGCCTCACGCGCCCTCCGGTCGTCCAGGCGGCGCTCGCGTCCCGATTCGGTCAGCGTGACGAGCTGACGCCGGCCGTCCTCGGGATCGCGGTGGCGTTCGACCAGCCCGGCCCGTTCCAGTGCCTGGACGATCGCCGCCATCGACTGCGGCCTGACCCGCTCGGCCGCGGCCAGCTCACTGGCCGACGCCGGGCCGTGCTTGAACAGCCGCACCACCACGGAGACCTGTCCGGGGCTGAGGTCTCCCGCTGTGTCGAGCTCTCTCAGCCTGCGGACGAGCCGGCTGACCGCCACCCAGACGTCGCCGGCCGCCTGCGCCGCCGCCTCAGAGACGGCATCGCTCATGGCACACTCCCAAAGAAAGACAGTCCAGACTGTACACGCAAAACTGCGCAGTCCAGACTGATGATCAAAGGGCATGTGGATCGGCGGCGGCTCTCGCAGGGGCGGCAGCGCCCCGGCCGCACCAGCGTCAGCGGCGAATCTCTACAAGCGGGATGTTCTGCTCGGCGGGGGTCAGCGAGCCGTGATACCCGATCAGGGAAGCCTCCACCGGCTCCCCGGCCGAGGCCACGATCACGCACTCGCCGTACGGCACGGCCACGACGTCGCCGATGCGGCCGAGCCACTCGCGCCGGACACTGCGGCCAAACCAGCCCGCCGAGACGGCCTCCTCGCGGGTGACCACCCAGGCCCGCCCGCGCAGGGCCTCCCGCCAGGTCTCCAGCACCGCGGAGGCCGCGCCCGGAGCGGTGTAGACGTGGCGGGCGCGGGCCTCCCCGCCCAGCATGAGCACGCCCTCCAGCAGATCGGGACGGAGATCCACGTCCACCTTGTCGGCAGCGTTGATCATGCCGTGGTCGGCCGTGACGTACAGCGCCGCGCCCGGCGGCAGCGCCTCGGCGATGCGCTCGGCCATGCGGTCCACGATGGCGAGCTGTTCGAGCCACTCGCGGCCGCCCCACCCGCTGACGTGCCCCGCGCGATCGACGTCGCCGTAATAGACGGTGACGAACGCGGTCTCGCGCAGCGCGTGCCGTACGGCCTCGACGCGCTCGTCCGGGCTCTCGGCGGCCCAGTAGCGCATGCCCCGGTAGACGGCGCGGGTGAGCCCGGTGCCGTCGAACGACGCGGGCGCCACGTAAACGGGCTCGACGCCTGCCGCCGCCATGCGTTGGTAGACGGTCGGCGCGGGCTGCCAGACGTCCGGGTCGATCGGCAGACCGGGGACCGTCCAGCGCAGGCAGTTGAACAACCGCCCCTCTCCCGGGACGGCCATCTGGATGCCGACCATGCCGTGCTCCCCGGGAGTGGCGCCGGTGCCCAGGGTGGTCAGGCTGGTCGTGGTCGAGGAGGGGAAGCCGGCCGTGAGCGTCCGGCGCAGATGGGCCGAGAGGAACGGCGCGGCACCGGGGTGCGCGGCCAGGAGCTCGGCCCCGAGACCGTCCACGAGGAACAGGCACACCCGGGAGGCCGGCTCGAGCGCCAGCGTGTTGCCGGTCGGCAGCCCGAGGGAGGCGAGCAGCGAGCCCGGCAGGTCGGCCAGGGAGGCCGTGCCGTACGCGGGCACGTACGGCACGGGCGCGACCGGCGACTCCATGGTGGGCTCCCCGGGCGGAGCCCCCGAGGGCTGGGGATCGATCACGTCACCTCCCCGTCGGCTCAAGGGGGACTCAAGGGGGAACGGTCAGGTGGTCGCCGCCTTGGCGGTGGCCTCCGACAGCGCCTTCGCGAACGTCAGCACGTGGGTGACGGCCTCGGGACCGTCGGCCGCCTCGCTGACCCGCAGGGACAGGTCGTCGGCCGTGATCGCGCCGGTGTAGCCGTGGTCGGCCTCGCAGTTCTCGTCGCCGCAGGTCGCCGGTTCGAGATCGACGTGGGAGATCGCGCCCCACCCGATCGTGAGCGTGACCTCCGTCGGGGGAACGCCCGGTGCGTACGCCGCGGGGTCGGGCACGACTCTGGTCACGGCGACCGACTGGATGCGGCTGAGCCTCACCGCCTCGGTCGTCGTGGAGGCGTGCGAGGCGGGCATGCCCTCGGCGGGCGGGTGCTCGTCGGTGTGGCACACCAGCAGCCGGGTGGGCGAAAGGACCAGGACCGTGACGTGCCTGCGCACCTCCATCGCCGGGTCGAACGTGGCCTCGTGATGCACGACGTACGCCGTGACCGGCTCGTTGCCGAGCGCGGAGTCGACGGCGTCGGCCACCAGATCCGGGTAGTAGCCGCTGCGATCTATGGCCTCGCGCAAGCCCGCGGCGGAGACTCGGGTTTCCCTCATGGGTCCATCCTGCCCTGTAAGGGACACCTGTTTCACACCCCGACGGGACGGGTTTTCCGCCCACGGCGTGACGCCGGGCCGATCGGCTCAGGCGTCGATCATCGCGCCGGTCAGCTCAGGCGACGGGGGCCGACGTCGGGGCGCAGCGCGGTGACGGGCCGCAGGACGGCCCGCGCCCCCAGCACGGCCACCCCGGACGCGCCTACGAGGACCTGGTCGAGGTCCATCCTGGCCACCTCGGGCAGGGCGTCGGCGAGCAGTCCCACCCGCACCAGCAGGTCCTCCAGCGCCTCCACGGCCACCGCCTGGTAGCCGTACTCGCCGAACAGCAACGGCGCGGCGCGGACCGACCGCACCAGCCCCGCCGCGTCCTCGGCGGTGAGCGGCGCGAGCCGGTACGCCTGGTCGCCGAGCAGCCGGGCGGTGACCTCGCCGAGGCCGAACGTGACGACCCCGCCGAAATAGCGGTCCTGGGTCACGCCGACGACGGTGGGCACCGAGGGCTGCGGCGCCATGCGCTGCACCGCGAGCGGCGTGCCCGGCCCGAGGAGCGCGGCGAGGTCGGCGTACGCCTGCCGGACCCCGGCGGGCTCGGTGAGGCCGATGCGGACGGTGCCGGCGCGGCGGGCGTCCTCCGGGTCGGCCGACTTGACCACCACGGGCCAGCCGATCCGCTCGGCGGCGGCGACGGCCTCCTCGGCGTCGGCGGCGACGTACGCGGGCCAGACCTCGATGCCGTAGCAGGCCAGCAGCGCGGTCGCGTCGATCTCCCGCTCCTCGACGGCCGCACCCCTGCCGACCGTCCCCTCACCGGCCGCACCCCTGTCGACCGCACCCTCGCCTGCCGCACCACCCCCGCCGGATGCCTCACCGGCCGCGTCCTTGCCTGCCAGGGCGGCGGCGACGATCTCCCGCGCCGCGGCGGTGTCGATCCCCTCGACGGTCGGGACCGTGCCGGGCGGCTGCCTGCGCCACTGGGCGTACCGCACGACGTGTGCCAGCGCGCGAACCGCCTCCTCCGGGGCGGGGTACGACGGGATCGACCCGCGTTGGGGGGAGTCGTCGCCGGGGCCGTCCGTCACCCGCAGCTCGACCGGCATGCCCAGCGCGCCCTGGAAGGTCGCCAGCACCGGCTTGCCCGACTCCCGCGCGACCTCCAGCAGCGCCTCGGCCACCTCGCGGCAGTCTCCTGGGATGGGCGGCATGTAGATCGCGACGGCGGCGTCCACCTGCGGCAGGACGCTCCGCAGGGCCGCGGCGAACTCGGCGGCGCCGGCGCGGGCGCCGAGGTTCACCGGCACGCCCGGCTGCAGGCCGGCGTCCGCGCACGCCTCCTCCGCGAGCAGCGTGAGCGCGTCGGAGTTGCCGACCACCCCCACCCGCGGCCCGGCAGGCAGCGGCTGGTGCGCCAGGAGCTGGCCGACGTCGAAGAGCTGGACCAGGTCGTCCACCCGGATGACCCCGGCCTGCGCGAACAGCGAGCTCAGCGCGGTGTCGGGCAGCGCGAGCACGGGCGCGCGGTGCCCGCCGGGGACGCCGCGCGACTTGACCACCACGATCGGCTTCGAGCGGGAGATCCGCCGGGCCAGCCGGGTGAACTTGCGCGGGTTCCCGATGGACTCCAGGTAGAGCAGGATCACGTCGGTCGCCGGGTCCTCCTCCCAGTATTGGAGGAGGTCGTTGCCGGACACGTCGGCCCGGTTGCCCGCCGAGACGAACGTCGAGATGCCCATGCCGCGCTGCGCCACCCGTTGCAGCAGGGCGGTGCCGAGCGCGCCCGACTGGCTGAAGAACCCGACCCTCCCCCGCCCCGGCAGGGTCGCCGCGAGCGTCGCGTTGAGCCGTACGGCGGGGTCGGTGTTGGCGATGCCCAGGCAGTTGGGCCCGACCACCCGGATGCCGTACGCGCGGGCGATGCGGACCAGCTCCTCCTGGCGGGCCCGGCCCTCGGGCCCGGTCTCGCCGAATCCGGAGGAGACCACGACCAGGCCCTTCACGCCCTTCTCCGCGCACTCCTCGACCAGTTCGAGCACGCCCTCGGCGGGGACCGCCAGCACCGCGAGGTCCACCTCGCCGTCGATGGCCGACACGCTGCGGTAGGCCCGCACGCCGGCCACGGCCCGTACGTGCCGGTGGACGGGGTAGACGGGGCCGGTGAAGTCGGCGGCGAGCAGGTTGCGCAGGACCGTCTGGCCGATCCCGCCCGGCTCGCGGCTCGCACCGATGACCGCGACCGACTCGGGCGTCAGCAGGCGGGCGATCGAGCGTGCCTCGGCGCGGTGCTCGCGGGCGAGCCGGACCTCCAGCGCGGTCTCGGTGCTGGACAGGTCGAGCGTCATGCGCACGACGCCGTCCTCGAACTGGCTCTGCGCCGTGTAGCCGGCCTGGCGGAACAGGCCCATCATCCGGTGGTTGCCCGGCAGCACGTCGGCGATGAAGGTCTTGATCCCGCGCTCGCGGGCGGCGGCCCGCAGGTGCTCCATCAGCACCGCGGCCACGCCCCTGCCCTGGTGGGCGTCCTCTACCAGGAAGGCCACCTCGGCGTGGTCGCGCGGCTGCACCCGGTCATACCGTACGACCGCGACCATCTCGGTGCCGATCGTGGCGATGAGGGCGACCCGGTTGTCGTAGTCGACGTTGGTGAACCAGACCACGTCCTTGTCGGTCAGGCGGGGGCGCGGCCCGAAGTACCGGAAGTAGATGGACTCCGCGGACAGGCGCGAGTAGAACGAGCGCAGCATGTCGGCGTCGTCCGGCCTGATCGGGCGGACGTGGGCGGTGCCGCCGTCGGACAGCACGACGTCCGCCTCCCAGTGGGCGGGGTACTGAGGGTGCACGCAATCGAGGCTAGCCGCGTCCGGCTTCGCCTGGATTGAGACATTCCTTACGACTCACCGATCCGCTTTCCGGATTCGCCTATAAGGGATCTACCAGCCCTGACGTGGCAAGTTGGGCAACGCTTGTGCATCGACTGTGCCCGTCTGTCCGCTCTCCACCCCACGACGCCCCTGGAAGCTGTTAGGTTTCTGGACGTCAGCCTCACAGCACGGAGAGGACGCCACCCCTCCATGGGCATGGCTCACCTCCACAAGCAGTTGGCAAGGTGGTGACATCATGACGCGGGTCGTCGTGGTGGGCGATCTCATGACGGACGCGGTCGCTCGCGCGAAATTCCCTCTTGCCAGGGCGAGCGACACCCCGGCCGTCGTGACCATGCACGGTGGCGGCTCCGGCGCCAACATCGCCTCCTGGCTCGCCGTGGAGGGCTCGGAGGTCGCCTTCATCGGCCGCCGCGGCGCCGACATCACGGGCCGCAACCGCGACATGGAGCTCATGGGCTACGGCGTGGACGCCCGCCTCGTCATGGACCCCGAGCGGCCGACCGGCACCTGCGTCGTGCTCGTCACCCACAAGGGCGAGCGGACCATGCTGTCCGACCCCGGCGCCAACGCCGCGCTGTCCCCCGAGGACCTGCCGCGCGACCTGTTCGGCGGCGGCGGCCACCTGCACATGTCGGGCTACACGCTGATCAACGAGGGCTCGCGCGACGCCGGCCTCGCCGCGCTCGACATGGCCCGGCGGTCCGGCATGTCGATCTCGGTGGACTGCGCCTCCTCCGCCCCGCTGGAGCGGACCGGCGCCGAACCCTTCCTCGAGTGGACCGACGGCGCGAAGCTGCTGTTCGCCAACACCGACCAGGCCAAGGTGCTCACCGGCAGGGACGACCCCGCCGCGGCGGCCAAGGTGCTGACCGCCTGGTTCCCCCAGGTCGTGATCAAGCTCAACGCCGAGGGCTCGCTCTGGTTCTCCAACAACCGTCCCGAGCCGGTCCGGGCGCCCGCCGAGGTCGTCGACCGGATCGTGGACGGCACGGGCGCCGGTGACGCCTTCACCGCCGGTTTCCTGCCGGTCTGGCTGGACGGCAAGCCGGCCGCCGAGGCGCTGGCGGCGGGCAACGCCCTCGCCGCCAAGTGCATCTCCACCCTCGGCGCCCGCCCCCGCCTCTGACCCCGTCTCTGACGTCGGCTCTAAAGGGCGCTGTTCTGTAGGGCCTTCTTCGTGAGGCCCGTGTTTCAGAGGCCCTGTTCTGCAGGGCGCGGTTCGTACGGGAGCAGGCTCAGAACGGGCTTCGCGCGGCCACGGCCGGCCGCGCGGGCCGCAGGCGCAGCAGCGGCACGAAGGCCAGCAGGAGCAGGGCCGCGCCCAGCGGGATCAGGTCCTTGCTCACCAGCGGGAGCACGGCCTGCACGAGCACCAGCACCGCGCTCCACCACGGCACCCGCCGCCCCGCGGCGAGCCGGGCCACCAGCACGACCATGCCGACGTAGAACAGCAACGGGACGACGGTGTACACGACCGGCTCGACGCCCGGGATCGCCTTGACGGCCTCGAAGCGCGGCCCCATCGCGTCATGATCGGCGGACAGGAAGCCGACCACCAGGTCGATCGTGAACTGCGCGGCCAGCGCCAGCGCCCCGATGAGCCCTGCGGCGTATCCCGCCGTGGCCACCACGCCGCCACCGGCCATCGCCCGGAGCCGCCCGAAGATCTGCACGAAGAGCACCAACGCGGCCAGGAAGCACAGGTGCCCCACGGTCCAGGCCAGGCCGGGCCCGCGGCTCCCGTCGAGTCCGTCGGCGATGCGGGCGACGCCGTACGCGCCGACCAGGACCGGAGCCACAACAAGTGATTTCATGGCGACAAGTCTGTTGATCAAACCCGGCCCCGGGATGAGGTGACCACCCTGACCTCGCCCTGACCCGCCCCCGAGCGCAGCCCCTAGTGCGGCCCCTAGTGCGGCCCCGAGCGCAGGTCCGGAGCCCGGCCCAGTCCCGGCTCACTGCCCCTGCCCGTCAGGGACGCCCCGGTCGTGGCCGGGGGGTGCCCGGTCCGGGGCCGCTGAGACGGGTCAGTTGGTGACGGCCAGGGCAAGCGGCAGCACGGCGGGCGCCCCGGCGTGCCTGACCTGGGCGGCGGCCATGGCCATCGTCCATCCGCTGTCCACGCGGTCGTCCACCAGCAGCACCGGCCCGCCCGCCGCCGCGATCCTCGCGGCCACGTCACGCGGCATCGCGAGCGTCCCCCGGATGGCCGTCACCCGCTGGGCGCTGTTGTGCCGGGCGGCCGGCGACCCGTCGCGATAACCGAGCGTCCCGAGATATTCCAGCCGGCCCACCTGGGCGAGCCGCTCGGCGAGCGACCCGACCAGCGCCGGCCGCGAACCCGACGGCATCGCGACCACCACGACCGGACGCCGCTCCCATCCCCACGACTTCAGCACCTCGATCACGGCCGCGAACACGTCGTCGGGGACGGGCCCGTCGCCCGCCGCGAACAGGTCGCGCAGGCGGGTGCCCCAACCGATGTCGGTCAGACGGCCGAGCGCGCGGCCGGGCTCGGCGCACAGCTCGGGCTTGATCCGCCCCTTCAGGTCCGGTAGGCCGGTGGGCCACTGGCGGCGCGGCTCGATCTCGACGCCGGGACGCGCGAGCCGCTGCTGGGCGGCCCGGACGGCGTCATCCGGCACCTCGGCGGACCTGTGGGCGCCGGTGCAGTTGTCACACCTGCCGCACGGAGTCGCCGACTCGTCGTCGAGGTGGCGGCGCAGGAACTGCTCCCGGCATTCGGTGGTCGTGATGTAGCCGAGCATGGCCTCCTGCTCCGCGCGGCGCTCGGCGGCCACCCGGGCGTAACGCTCGGCGTCGTAGCTCCACGGCTCGCCGGTGGCCTCCCAGCCGCCCTTGACCCGGCGCACGGCGCCGTCCACGTCGAGCACTTTGAGCATCATCTCCAGGCGGCTCCGGCTGAGGTCGACCCGCGTCTCCAGCGCGGCGGTGGACAGCACTCCCCCCTCGGACAGCGCGTCGAGCGTCGCCCTGACCACTCCCTCGGGAGGGAAGGCGAGCGACGCGAAATAGGCCCAGATCTCCCGGTCCTCGGGGCCGGGCAGCAGGATGACCTCGGCCCGCTCCACGCCGCGCCCGGCACGGCCCACCTGCTGGTAGTACGCCACGGGCGAGGCCGGCGCGCCCACATGGATGACGAAGCCCAGGTCGGGCTTGTCGAAGCCCATCCCCAGCGCCGACGTCGCGACCAGCGCCTTGACCCGGTTGCCGAGCAGGTCCTCCTCGGCCGCCAGCCGGTCGGCCGGCTCGGTCTGCCCGGTGTACGCGGCGACGGTGTGGCCCTGCTCGCGCAGGTACGCGGCGATCTCCTGGGCCGCGGCGACGGTCAGCGTGTAGACGATGCCGGAGCCCGGCAGCTCGTGCAGCGTCCTGGCCAGCCAGGCGAGCCGCTGGTCCGCTCCGCCGAGCCGTACGACGCTGAGGTGGAGGCTCTCGCGCTCCAGGGGGCCGCGCAGGACGAACACCTCGCCGCCGGGCAGCTCGTCCCACTCCTGGGTGACGGCGAGCTGCTCGGCCACGTCGCGGGTGACCCGGGCGTTCGCCGTGGCCGTCGTGGCCAGCACGGGGATGCCCGGCGGCAGCTCGGCCAGCAGAGTGCGGAGCCTGCGATAGTCGGGCCGGAAGTCGTGGCCCCAGTCGGAGATGCAGTGGGCCTCGTCGATCACCAGGAGCCCCGCGCTGCCGGCCAGCTCGGGCAGCACGTTGTCGCGGAAGTCGGGGTTGTTCAGCCGCTCGGGGCTGACCAGCAGCACGTCGACCGCGCCCTCGGCGACCTGGCCGTAGACTTTCTCCCACTCTTCGGGGTTGGCCGAGTTGATCGTCTCGGCGTGGATGCCGGCCCGCTCGGCGGCGGCGATCTGGTTGCGCATCAGCGCCAGGAGCGGGGAGACGATGACCGTGGGGCCCTCGCCGAGCTCGCGCAGCAGCGCGGTCGCGATGAAGTAGACGGCCGACTTTCCCCAGCCGGTGCGCTGCACGACCAGCGCCCGCCTGCGGTCCATGACCAGGGCCTTGATGGCGGCCCACTGGTCGTCGCGCAGCCGCGCCTGATCGCCGGCGAGCGCCCGCAGCCGGGCCTCGGCCTCTTCCCGCAGCGTCACCTCTTCTTCGCTCACCCGCCCATTGGTACCAGGTCCCGCCGACCGTTTCCGCCGCGATCGCGGGAGGCGAGGCGGGAAACTAACCGCGTTCTGCGGGCGCGCCGCTTCCGGCGTCCTCGTCCGCGAAGCACAGGGGCAGCCGCAGGCCGAGCTGCGAATAGATCTCGAGCTGGTCGTAGTAGCAGCGCTGGCTCAGGATGAGGCCGTCCTCCAGATGCCAGAACCAGGAGACGCGTACGCTGATGCGCCGGCCGGTCGGGGCGAGAAGATCGCCCCCGACGACCAGATAGGGCCCGGTGTGCGTGCCTGCCGCTGTCATCTCCGTCGCGACCGCGTCCGCGAGTGTGATCGTCTCCCATCGGGTGAAGTGCAGGTCGGGAAAGCCCTCCCACATCTGCAGCATGTAGGACCCGATCTCCCCGGGCTCCCCCGCCTCCATCTCCGGTCCGATCACCACCGCGCCCGGCGCATAGCACCGCAACACCGCCTGCAGGTCGTGCGCGTTCATCGCGTCGAGCATCCGGTCAACGACGTCGTACACCGCGGGAGCACCTCCATTCTCTCGGGGGGAGGAACCAAAGAAGCAGCTATAACTGGATAAACAGTACATATACGCCCATTTGCCCCATCAGCTGGAGTGAGGCGCGGGCGTCACCTCCGGCCCCGGACGGGGGCGAGGCCCGGCGGCCGCATCCGGCCCCGGACGGGCGTCGTGGTTGGATGAGTCCCGCTATGGACGTGACCACCTGGTATCTCGAACAGACCAGCCCCGCAGACCTGCGGCCGGGACGGACCCCCGCGATCCCCGCGCAGGTCGTCCGCGCCGAGGTCCCCAGCCCCGAGTTCAGCCGCTTCCTCTACACGGCCGTAGGCGGCGACTGGCAGTGGACCAACCGGCTGCCGTGGACCTGGAAGCAGTGGAGGGACTGGCTCGACCGGCCGGGCGTCGAGACCTGGGTGGCCTGGGTGCGCGGCACCCCCGCCGGGTACGCCGAGCTGGTGGCCCAGGACGACGCCACGGTCGAGATCACCAACTTCGGGCTCCTGCCGTACGCGATCGGGCAGGGCCTCGGCGGGTGGCTGCTGGGCGAGGCCACGGCCCGAGCCTGGGACCTCGCCGGGCGCTGGCCTGAGCGGGAGGCCACCCGGCGGGGGTGGGTGCACACCTGCTCCCTCGACGGGCCCGCGGCGCTGGCGAACTACAAGGCCCGGGGCTTCCGGATCTACGACGAGAAGCTGAACGCGCCCGGCGACGAGGACGAGGGCGAGACGCCCGGTCCCTGGCCCGGCGCCGGCCCCCGCGACTGACCCGTCCAGGACCGGTCCGGGACCGGTCCGGGACCGGTCCGAAACCGGGAAGGGCTGTCCCGTCGGGGAAGCCGGACGGCGGGCACGAGCCCGGCAGTATGGTGGTGAGTCGCGAACAGGGTGAACTCTCGGCAGAATGTTCGATGCCCACTATTGATGTTCACCACGACCGTTCGCCCTCCCCGGTCACGACGGCCGGGGTCCGGCTCCTCGACACGCAGGAAACCAGGACATGGCCCGACGCACGACGACACCCCCGCCGGACGAGGACTTCGAGGAGCGGATCGTCGACATCGACGTCTCCGCGGAGATGCGGACGAGCTTCCTTGAGTACGCCTACTCGGTGATCTACCAGCGCGCGCTGCCCGACGCGCGCGACGGACTCAAGCCCGTCCAGCGCCGCATCCTCTACTCCATGAGCGAGATGGGCCTGCGGCCCGACCGCGGGCACGTCAAGTCCTCCCGCGTCGTCGGCGAGGTCATGGGCAAGCTCCACCCGCACGGCGACTCGGCCATCTACGACGCGCTCGTACGGCTCGCGCAGCCGTTCTCGATGCGCCTGCCGCTGGTCGACGGGCACGGCAACTTCGGCTCTCCCGACGACCTGCCCGCGGCGATGCGCTACACCGAGGCCCGCCTCGCGCCGGCCGCCATGCTCATGGTGCAGTCGATCGACGAGGACACCGTCGACTTCAAGCCCAACTACGACGGCCAGGAGACCGAGCCGTCGGTCATGCCGTCGGCGTTCCCCAACCTGCTCGTCAACGGCGCCTCCGGCATCGCGGTCGGCATGGCCACCAACATGGCCCCGCACAACCTCGGCGAGGTCATCGCCGCGGCCCGCTACCTGATCAGGAAGCCGGACGCGACGCTCGACGAGCTCATGCGCTTCGTCCCCGGCCCCGACCTGCCGACCGGCGGCACGATCATCGGCCTGAACGGCATCAGGGACGCGTACGAGACCGGCCGCGGCACCTTCAAGATGCGGGCCAAGGCGACGATCGAGCAGGTCACGCCGCGCCGCAAGGGCATCGTCGTCACCGAGCTGCCGTTCAACGTGGGCCCCGAGCGGGTCGTCACCAAGATCAAAGAGCTGGTGAACGCGAAGAAGCTCACCGGCATCGCCGACCTCAAGGACCTGACCGACCGCCACAAGGGCCTGCGCCTGGTCATCGAGATCAAGAACGGCTTCAACCCGGAGGCCGTGCTGGAGGAGCTCTATCGGCTGACGCCGATGGAGGAGACCTTCGGCATCAACAACGTCGCGCTCGTCGACGGCCAGCCGCGCACGCTCGGCCTGCGCGAGCTGCTGTCGGTCTACGTGGACCACCGGCTCGACGTCGTGCGCAGGCGGTCGCTCTATCGGCTGCGCAAGCGCGAGGAACGGCTCCACCTCGTCGACGGCCTGATCATCGCGCTGCTCAACATCGACCAGGTCATCCGGGTGATCCGCGACTCGGACGACACGGCCCAGGCCCGCACGCGGCTCATGGAGACCTTCGAGCTGAGCGAGATCCAGGCCAACTACATCCTCGACACCCCGCTGCGCCGCCTCACCCGCTACGACAAGCTGGAGCTCGACCGCGAGAAGGAGCAGCTCCAGGCCGACATCGCCGAGCTGAACGAGATCCTCGGCTCTGACGACCGGCTGCGCAAGGTCGTGTCGTCCGAGCTGGCCGAGGTGGCCAAGACGTACGGCACGCCGCGCCGCACGGTCCTGCTGGAGTCGTCGGAGGCGGCCAGGACCGCCGTCGTGCCGCTGGAGGTGGCCGACGATCCCTGCCTGGTGCTGCTGTCGTCCACCGGCCTGCTCGCCCGTACGACCGACGCCTCGCCCGTCTCCGGCGAGGGCGACCGGACGGCGCACGACGTGCTGGTCTCTGTGGTCCGCTCGACCGTGCGCGGCGAGGTGGGCGTGGTGACCTCCCAGGGCCGGATGATCCGGGTCTCGGTGCTCGACCTGCCCGCACTGCCGCCCTCGGCCAATCCGCCCTCGCTCGCCGGCGGCCATCCGGTGTCGGAGTATGTCGCCCTCGAACCGGACGAGAAGGTCGTCGGGCTGGGCTCGCTCGACCCGGACGGGCCGGGGCTCGCACTCGGCACCAGCCAGGGCGTGGTCAAGCGGGTCGTGCCCGAATATCCGGTCAACCGCGACGAGTTCGAGGTGATCGGGCTGCGGGACGGCGACGTGGTAGTCGGCGCCGTCGAGCTGACCTCCGCCGACCACGACCTGGTGTTCATCACCAGCGACGCGCAGCTCCTGCGCTTCCCCGCCTCCGTCGTACGGCCCCAGGGACGTCCCGCGGGCGGCATGGCGGGCGTACGCCTCGACGGCGACGCGAAGGTGGTCTTCTTCGGCGTGGTCGATCCCACGCGGGAGGCGCGTGTGGTGACGATCGCCGGCTCCTCCACCGCCCTGCCCGGCACGCAGATGGGCGCGGGCAAGGTCTCCGACTACGCCGACTTCCCGCCCAAGGGGCGGGCGACCGGTGGCGTGCGCGCCCAGCGCTTCCTGAAGGGCGAAGACGTCCTGCTGCTCGCCTACGCCGGCCCGGCACCGGTCAAGGCCGTCTCCTCGACCGGCAAGCCGGTGCCGCTGCCCGAGGAGCTCGGCCGCCGTGACGGCTCCGGGGTGCGCCTCGTGCACGCCATCGCCGCGATCGGCGGCGCGCTCGGCGCGGACGGCGGCGAGGAGGCCGCCGCGACGGAGGGCGGCCTGGCCACCACCGGCGACACCGGAGGCGAAGAGCCGTCCCAGTGACCGGAGGCCAAGAGCCGCCACGATGACGCGCAGGCGGCTCCTCGCCGCCCATGTGGCACGGCGGCGCGGAGCCGCCCCATGCCGCACAGGCGGCACGCCGCCCTATGCGACACCTGCGGCGCGGGGCCGGTTTCACGGCTCCGCGCCGCCGCCGCGCGCCCTTTCGCGGCGCTCAGGTGGCGGCGGGGCTCTCCCGGGACGAGGAGTGGAACGAGGCGCGGTACGCCTGCGGCGTGGTCCCCACGACCCGCTTGAACCGCTCCCTGAACGCCGTCGGCGACCCGAAACCTGCCTGCGTGGCGATGCGTTCGATGCCGTGGTCGGTGTTCTCCAGCAGATACTGCGCCCGCCGGACCCGGGCGCGCAGCAGCCACTGCAGCGGTGTGGTGCCGGTCTGCTGCCGGAAGCGCCTGCTGAACGTCCGCTCGCTCATCCCGCAGCGGGCCGCCATCTCCCGCAGGGTCAGGTCGTGGCCGAGGTTGTCCTCGATCCACGCCAGCACCGGCTCCAGCACCGAGCCGCTGGGCACCGGAGGGTGCTCGTGGACGATGAACTGGGCCTGGCCTCCCTCCCGCTCCAGCGGCATCACCGACAGGCGGGCCGCGTCGGCCGCGACGGCCGAGCCGTGGTCGCGCCGGATCATGTGCAGGCACAGGTCGAGCCCGGCGGCCGCGCCCGCCGAGGTGAGCACCTGCCCGTTGTCGACGTAGAGCACGTCCGGCCGCACGTCCACGAGCGGGAACCGCCGGGCCAGCAGGGGCGCCGCCGCCCAGTGCGTGGTCGCCCGCAGGCCGTCCAGCAGCCCTGCCGCCGCGAGCGTGAACGCGCCGACGCAGATCGACGCGAGGCGGGTGCCCCGCGAGGCGGCGTGGCGCAGCGCCTCAAGCGCCTCGGCCGGAGGCGGCCCGGCCCGCTCGGAGCGGCCGGGGACGATGACCGTGTCGGCCTCGGCCAGCGCGTCGAGGCCGTACGGCACGCGCAGGGCGAACGCGTCGCTCTCCACTTCGGGGGCGGGCCCGCACACCCGCACCCGATAGGGGCTCCGGCCGTCCGGCAGGCGGGTGCGCCCGAACACCTCGATGGGGGTCGCCAGATCGAACGGCACGACATGGTCCAGTGCCAAGATCGCCACAGTGTGCACGATCGCCACGATAGACGGGATCCCGCCACCACCACATCCAGGCCTGATACGCGAACTCTCCGGTGAGAACCGTTGGCGAGAATCCGTTGGCTTTTGTCGTTCTCGCCTCTGGGATCGCCCCGGGCCGCACTCCTACGGTTGGTGACCGCACCGCCGACGACACCGCCGACGACACCCGCGACGACACCCGCGACGACACCCGCGACGACAAGGAGCGATGCCCATGCCGGCCCAGTTCGCGCGCCACGTGACCGGTCACCACCCAGGGCTCGACGCGCTCAGCGCCTTCGGGTGCGAGCGCCGCCCGCTGATATGGGACCAGGCACGATGACCGCGTTCTTCCTGGCCGTCCACGTCCTCGCCGCGATCCTCGCGGTCGGCCCGGTCGCCGTCGCGGCGAGCATGTTCCCCGCCGCCGCGCGTGCCCTGTCGAATCGTGGCCTCTCCAACGAGAGCGACGGCGCCCGGACCGGCGGCGTGGCCGCGCTCCGCATTCTGCACCGCATCTGCCGGGTCTACGCCGTCGCGGGCCTGGCCGTACCGGTCTTCGGGTTCGCCACGGCGAGCGGCCTCGGCGTGCTGGGCGACGCGTGGGTGATCGCGTCCGTCCTGCTCACCGGCGCGGCGGCGGCGATCCTGGCCCTGGCGGTCCTGCCGCGTCAGGACGCCGTCCTCGCCAGGCTCACCGCCGGGGACTCCACACCCGCCGACGCCGGCGGTGGGGTGGCGCGGCTCGCCATGCTGACCGGCGTCTTCAACCTGCTGTGGGCGGCCGTCACGGTGCTGATGATCGTCCGGCCCGGCTCGACCACGGGAGTCTGACCATGTCACGCCCTCATTCGGCGCTGCGCGCCGCCGCCGCCGTTGAGCTGGGGTCGCTGGCCGTCCTCCTGGCCAATCTGGCCACCCTGCACCTGCCGCCCGTCTCCTCGCTCGTCGGCCCCCTGCACGGCTGCGCGTACCTGATCGTCGTCGTGGCCGCCGCCCGTGACGCGGAGTGCGACCCGACCGGCAAGGTGCTGGCCTGGCTGCCGGGAATCGGCGGCCTTCTCGTCCTGCGGCGTCTCACGCGCCGGGACAAAGCCGCCGACTCCTTCGGTTAGGCGTCGGCTCACCCGGTGATCAGGCAGAACGGATGCCCGGCCGGGTCGAGGAAGACCGTCCAGTGGCCCTCGCCCGGCTGGTGCTCGTGCCTGACGGCCCCCAGGGCGAGCACCTGCTTCTCCGCCTCGGCGATGTCGTCCACGCTCAGATCGAGGTGGAACTGCTGCGGGTGCTCGGCGGACGGCCAGGCCGGGGGCACGTACTCGGGAACCCGCTGGAAGGCGATCCGGGTCTGGTCGTCGCCGGCGAGCATGATCCAGTCCTCGTCCTCGTCGGCGACCTCCCAGCCGAGCAGCCCGGCGTAGAAGCCGGCCAGTGCCTTCGGCTCCGGACAGTCGAGCACGACCGAGTGCACACGTGCGACACCGCTCATGGTGACCTCTTCTCCCTCCAGCGGATAACACCGGTGAAAACCCTATACCGGTGTCGCAAGCGATGGCCAGCCGTTTGGAAGTGCCCGAAAGCCCGCCCCCGCGTGACCGCTCGGAGGGGCATCGGGCAACATCTGTGACATGACCGGAGCTTTCGACGATCTACTGGCCGCCAACGAAAAGTACGCGAGCACGTTCACCCACTCCGGGCTCAGCGGCCGCGCGGCGCGTGGGCTGGCAGTGGTGACGTGCATGGACTCCCGAATCGACCCGCTCGGGCTGCTCGGCCTGAACGCGGGCGATGCCAAGATCCTGCGCAACGCGGGTGCGCGGGTGACCGACGACGTGCTGCGGACCCTGGTCCTCGCCGTCTATCTGCTCGGCGTCGACCGTGTGCTGGTGATGCCGCACACCGACTGCCGGATGTCCAAGTCGACCGACGAGGACGTGCACAACCTCATCGCCGCCGACTACGGCGTCGACACCCGCAGCCTCGACTTCCAGACCGTCCCCGACCAGCGGGCCGCGCTGCGGCACGACATCACCCGCATCACGTCCAGCCCCTACCTGCCCGACGACCTCGCCGTAGGCGGCGCGATCTACGACGTGCACACCGGACGGCTCCAGCCCGTCGAGTTCTGATTCCCACCCCTCCTCGTACGGCAGGCCGCCCGGCCTGCCGTACGTGACCGGGTCGGGCTCCTTCTCCGCTCCTTCCGGCCATGCCGGAACCAGGGCGCACCGCTGCTACGTTGTCCTGGCCGACGACACGTGAGCCTTTCCCCGGCACCACAACCGGTCCCGAGGCGCCCCCCCTAGGAGCCCCCATATGCCAAGCCGCAATTCCTCCGCCTCCGGCGGAACGTCAGGCCGATCCTTCCGTCGCATCGCCATCCTGGTGATCCTCGCGCTCATCGTCGTCGGGACGCCGACCCTGATCGGTGCCTTCAGCGGGTTCGAGCGCACCAGCGGCGGCGAGGTGGCGGTCGTCCGCGACGGCGGCCCGCTCGACGACAACAAGGTCCGCCAGGTCATCGACCCCGGTTCCGGAGTCACCTGGATCGGCTGGTGGTCCCAGATCCACCGCTATCCGGCGCAGCAGCGGTTCTACACGATCACCTCGAACTCCGGCGAGGGCGAGAAGTCCGGCGTCGACGTGGTCAACGTGCCGAGCAGCGACGGCGTCAACATGGGCATCGAGGGCACGCTCTACTTCGGGCTCAACCTCGACCACGAGACGCTGAAGTCGTTCGACGACAAGTTCGGCACGCGCAAGTTCCGCAGCACCAACGGCGGGACCTACTACCCCTGGGACGGCGACGAGGGCTGGTCGGCCTTCCTCGACCAGATCATCCGTCCCGTGATCGACAACGACCTGCGCACCCAGATCAACAACTTCCGCTGCGCCGAGCTGGTCTCCTCCTGCGCGCTCGTGCAGAACAACAGCGGCACCCAGCAGACCGGCCTGCCGCAGCAGGGCAACAACGCGAACATCGCCAAGATCCAGAACGCGGTGAACACGAGCCTGGCGGAGGACCTCAAGGCGACTCTCGGCGCCGACTTCGTGACCAACATCCACTTCAACCTCTCGCGGGTGACCCTGCCCACCGAGGTCCAGGAGGCGGTCAACCAGGCGCAGGCCGCGTTCGCGAAGGTCACCGAGGCGCAGGCGAAGGTCGCCCAGGCGCGCGCCGAGGCCGAGGCCAACAAGGCCCGCCAGGACGGCTACAACAGGTGCCCCACGTGTGCGGAGATCGAGAAGCTGAAGGCCCTGCCCCAGGGCATCACGGTGTACGCGCCGGGCAATACTGGAGGCGTCGCCCTGCCCACCAAGTAGGAAGCCGCAACCCCGATGCGCCTGCTCGCCCTTCCGGTGACACTCATCGTCATCGCCGTGCTCATATATCTGCTCGTGGTGCTCGCGCGCGGCGGGAGGCCGGCGTCGCGGCGCGAGGTGGCCGGGCAGGCCCGCTGGGAGACCGACACGGTCATGGAGAACGGATGGACCCTGATCGTCGTACGCAAGGTCGCTCCCGGCCCCAACGGGCCGGTGGAGCTGACCAGACAGACGGTCAGGGCCATCCCCGACGACGATCCCGCCTGGGACGAGCGCTACCGGGAGGGCATGCTGGAGGCCCGCAACCGGGTCAGCACCCTGGAGATCGAGTCCAACTGAGCCGGTACGCCCGCCACGGTGCGGCCGCCGGGCGTACCGGAGGTGGCACTGGGAGACACCAGGGTCACACACCGTCCGAGGTCGCCCGGCACATCGCCGACGGCATCCTCGGCTGACGGCTTCTGAGCCGTAAGGGCCGTAACTGCCGCGAGGGCCGGTGGGGGTGGCGGCGGCGCGCATGGCCATCGAGCCGGGGCCGCATGCCCGGACAAGGAGCTCTCCGGTGGCGCGTTGATCGTCGCCGGTGGCGCCTGCTGCCGGCCCGGCTTCTTTAGCGACGTATTCGGGCTCTTCATGATCCTGCCGCTCACCCGCCGCCGGGTGCGCTCGCTCGCCGACCCGGGCGTGCCGGGGCCGCGTGATGTCCGGCGAGGTCATCGACCGCGCGTGACGGGCTCATCGCCGTGCGGAGTCTCGACACGGCCCGCTCACCTCGTACGGCGGGAGGAAGGTCTCTTCGATGCCGCACTTTCAGCATAAGCCGGAATGCGACGGGATTATCTGAATAAAGTAGACAACCCGAAGACCTGTCATTAATAGAGCGATAAATAAATAGGTGGCGGCGTGTGACACCTGTGTGTCGGCACGGGCGCATCGAATGAATGGATGCAAGATGGTCCACACCGGGAGGCCTGCGGCCGACGGGCCTCTCCGGGGAAATTTCGACATCGCGCACCTATGGGTGGAATCTCATTTAGAGGTGATCACGTTGGCCACGCTCGGCAGCATGTTCAGGGGTTTCGCAATCGGCACGGTGCTGACCGCCGGCACCGTCCCCGTGATTGACATCGCCGCCGTCGAATCCGCCACTGCCGCACGTGAGGCAGCCTCTCAAGTCCGCCATGGACACCTTCGCCCCGCCGTTCACTCCTCTCATCGCCCGGGCCCGAATCACAAGAACAAGAACAAGAACAAAAGCAAGAACAAGCAAAGGCAGCACGAGCGTCAGGGCGCGAACCAGAACCAGAACATGCTGCGGGATCTCACTCAGGTGCTGCCGCCGGTACAGAAGACAGAGACGACATCCGTGGCGCTCCCCTACAACTGGCAGAACTCTGACGCGACGGCGCAGACCTGGAGCGCGCAGGACAGGATTTTGACCACGGACGGGGCGCCTCACCAGAGCCAGGTGGCGGGTCCGCAGGGACCCGCGGGGCCGGCACGGTCGCAAGGCCCACAGGGTCCGGCAGGCCCGCAAGGCCCACAGGGTCCGGCAGGCCCGGCGGGCCCGAAGGGGCCTGCAGGGCCGCACGGCGAGCGAGGTGTAGCGGGTCCACAGGGTCCAGCAGGCCCGGCGGGTCCGCAAGGCCCAGCAGGCCCGCAAGGCCCGGCAGGTCCAGTCGGTCCGGCAGGTCCGCAGGGCCCGGCGGGTCCACAGGGTCCAGCAGGCCCGCAAGGCCCGGCGGGTCCACAGGGTCCAGCAGGCCCGCAAGGCCCGGCGGGTCCACAGGGTCCAGCAGGCCCGCAAGGCCCGGCGGGAGTCTCGGGCTATGAGGTCGTCACCGGAGCAGCGTTCACCTCAGACCCGGTATCTATAGATTCCGCGGGAGTTATGTGCCCCGCCGGAAAAGTGGTGATTTCCGGCGGATTCAGGACTCTTGTGGGCACCCTCGCTCCAGGCGACGGCACCATCTCTATCGTCACATCCGCGCCGAACGCCGCAAATACGGGGTGGGAGGTCTTGGTTTTCAACAACAGCCAGTTCGATGCGATTCTCGCCCCTTATGCGATCTGCGCCAATGCATCCTGACTGTCGAGCGGAGCGGTCGCGCTTTCGGCCGGCGCGCCGGCGGCAACCGGCGTTGCCGGAGGCGGAACGCGGCCGTCGCCGATCGCGGCCTCTCGATGCTCCTATGTCGTAAAGCCGTCATGTCCAGGGGCCGATCAGTCGCCCGAGAGTTCGGGGGGCCGCCGTCTTTCCGGGTGCGGTTGAAAGTTCCAGAGTGCGCCATGACACCCCTTCCCGATGACCGGGCAGGGGTGTCGGCGTTTCCACCGCTCCGGAGTGCAAGACGGGGTGACGGCCGGTCAGCGCTCTTCCCAGGGCCGACGCCGTCCTCTTTCCACTCCAGCCGGCCGACGACGCCGATCACACCGTTGGTCCGCTCGACCATGCGGGTGAGCACCCATGCTTGCGAGCGGCGCTCCACGGCGCACGTGAGCGTCACGACGCCTTCCGGCACCGACACCTCGACGCGTGACAGGAGATCCTGGCGCCCCTACGGCATATACCTATTGACTTGGTAGGAATAGTTGGCAACGCTGAGCCCAGCGACTCATACGATTCGAAGGGGCATCACATGAGCGTCACCGACGAGCTCCTCGCCAACGCCGAGCGATACGCCGCGGCCTTCGACAAGGGACACCTGCCGCTGCCCCCGGCACGCGGGGTGGCCGTCCTCGCCTGCATGGACGCCCGGCTGAACGTGTACGGCCTGCTCGGGCTCAGCGAGGGCGACGCCCACGTCATCCGCAACGCCGGCGGCGTGGTGACCGCGGACGAGCGGCGCAGCCTCGCCATCAGCCAGCGCCTGCTCGGCACGCGGGAGATCATTCTCATCCACCACACAGACTGCGGAATGCTGACCTTCACCGACGACGACTTCCGCCGGGGCATCGAGGCCGAGACCGGGATCAAGCCCGACTGGGCCGCCGAGGCGTTCTCCGACCTCGACGCGGACGTCATCCAGTCGATCAACAGGATCACGGCCGACCCGTTCATCCCGCACAAGGACTCGGTGCGGGGGTTCGTCTACGAGGTCGAGACCGGACGCCTGCGCGAGGTCAAGCCCTGAGAGGCGGCCTCCGGTCGTCACACCTCACGGGGAAGGTGGGCCGGCGACCAGGCGACCTGATGTGTCAGGCGTCGATGTGGTCGCGGTCCACCTCGGCGGCGCTGCCGATGATGAACTCGCGGCGCGGGCCGACATCGCTGCCCATGAGGAGGTTGAAGATGCGCTCGGCGTCCTCGACGTCCTCGATCCGCACGCGGCGCAGGACGCGGTGGCGCGGGTCCATGGTCGTCTCGGCGAGCTGATCGGCGTCCATCTCACCGAGGCCCTTGTAACGCTGCACGGGGTCCTTCCAGCGCTTGCCGCGCCGCTCCAGGTCGCGCAGGACCTTGTGCAGCTCGGCGTCACTGTAGGTGTAGATGTACTTGTCCTGGCCACGCCCGGGGTTGGTGACCTCGATGCGGTGCAGCGGCGGCACCGCGGCGAACACCCGCCCGGCCTCGACCATCGGCTTCATGTAGCGGTGGAAGAGCGTGAGCAGCAGGCAGCGGATGTGCGCGCCGTCCACGTCCGCGTCGGCCATCAGGATGATCTTGCCGTAGCGGGCCGACTCGATGTCGAACGAACGGCCGGACCCCGCGCCGACCACCTGGATGATCGCGGCGCACTCGGCGTTCTTGAGCATGTCGGCGACCGACGCCTTCTGCACGTTCAGGATCTTGCCCCGGATCGGCAGCAGCGCCTGGAACTCCGAGTCGCGGGCGAGCTTGGCCGTGCCCAGCGCGGAGTCGCCCTCGACGATGAACAGCTCGCTGCGGTCGACGTCGTCGCTGCGGCAGTCGACCAGCTTGGCGGGCAGCGCCGAGTTTTCCAGGGCCGACTTGCGCCGCTGGTTGTCGCGGTGCTCGCGGGCGGCGATGCGGGCCTTGGCCGCGGCCACGACCTTCTCCAGCACCGCGCGCAGCTGCTGCTTCTGCCCCCGCTTGGGGTTCGCGAACAGCGCCTTGAGCTCACGGGTGACCACATGGGCGACGATGCGACTGGCCGCGGAGGTGCCGAGCACCTCCTTGGTCTGGCCCTCGAACTGCGGCTCGGGCACCCGCACGGTGACGACCGCGGTCAGCCCTTCGAGGATGTCCTCCTTGGTCACCGGCTCGTCGCCGTTCTTCAGCAGCCGGGTCTCCCTGAGCTGCTCGTTGATCGTGCGGACCAGAGCCCGCTCGAATCCCGCGACGTGGGTGCCGCCCTTGGGCGTGGCGATCACGTTCACGAACGAGCGTACGGTCGTCTCGTAGCCCTTCCCCCAGCGGACCGCGACGTCGACGGTGAGCTCCCGCTCGACCTCCGTCGGCGTCATGTGGCCCTGCTCGTCGAGCACGGGGACCGTCTCGTGGAAGTGGCCCTCGCCCTGCAGCCGCAGCACGTCGCACACGGCCTCGTCGCGGGACAGGAACTCGGTGAACTCGCTGATGCCGCCGTCGAAGCGGAACGTCTCCTCGGCCGGTTCCTCGCCGCGGGCGTCGCGCACCACGAGCGTGAGCCCCGGCACCAGGAAGGCCGTCTGGCGCAGCCGCACGTGGATCTCGTCGAGCGAGACCTCCGCCTCGGGCAGGAAGATCTGCCGGTCGGCCCAGAAACGCACGCGGGTGCCGGTGGCGTGGCGCGGGGCCGGGCCGCCGTCGCGCAGGCCGGACTTCTTGCGGAACTTGGCGGTCGGGCCGTCGCCGTCGAACACGCCGGGCACGCCCCGGCGGAAGCTGATCTGGTGGACCTTGCCGTCGCGGTCGACCTCCACGTCCACCCGGGAGGACAGCGCGTTGACCACCGAGGCGCCGACACCGTGCAGACCACCGGAGGCGCCGTAGGAGCCGCCGCCGAACTTGCCGCCCGCGTGGAGCTTCGTGTAGACGAGCTCGACGCCGGCCAGGCCGCTCTTGGGCTCGATGTCGACGGGGATGCCGCGCCCGTTGTCACGCACCTCGATCGAGCCGTCGGGGTGCAGCTCGACCTCGATCCGGGTGCAGTAGCCGCCGAGCGCCTCGTCGACCGAGTTGTCGACGATCTCCCACAGGCAGTGCATGAGGCCGCGCGTGTCCGTGGAGCCGATGTACATCCCCGGGCGCTTGCGGACCGCCTCCAGGCCTTCCAGCACAGAGAGATGACGGGCGGTGTACCCCGTCTCCGCGCGAACCGCAGTCACACCCAACTCCTATTTATCAATCGAACACGCGTACGCAGCTTAACGCCACTCATGTTTGTACGCGCACAAGCTTGCCAGGCGCAGCACTATGACCGGCACTTTCGCTGTGATCCCGGTCACTTTACGGATCATTCTGCTCTGGGCGTACTCGGAGCATGATTGGGAAGGCCCGTATCCGGTTAGATGTTGTCCCAAGTGACTGACGCCAACGTCCCCACACCGTGGGGCGACCCGAAAGGCGATACGTGACTGGAGCTCTCGCCCCCATCAAGCCGCTGACGGCCCTGGACCGGTGTGACCGGTGCGGTGCTCAGGCCTACATCCGCGCGACCCTGCCCGTGGGTGGGGAGTTGCTGTTCTGCGCCCACCACGGGCGTCAGCACGTGGCTGTGCTGCGCGACAAAGGTGCTGAGATCCAGGACGAGTCGGCCCGACTCAGTGAATCCCCCGCGACCGCCCCTGACGGCGAGCGCTGACCCATAGACGGCGTGCCGGAGCGCGGACGACGACGTCGGCTCCGCGCGCCGTCTCCATATGAATCATCGATCCACGTCATCGGCCCGGACGAACCTCTCGGCCCGGGCCGCCCGGCCGGCGCCACCGCCGTTCCCCGCTTCCCCCGGGGCCCGGCGGCGGCGCCCGCGGGTCAGGACCGCACCCGGTAGTGGTAGCGGCCGGCGACGGTGAATCCCTCACGCTCGTAGAGCGCGCGGGCGCCGGTGTTGGCCTCCGTCACCACCAGGTAGGCGCTGTCGGCGCCACGCTGCCGTCCCCAGGCGAGCAGGGTGCGCAGCACGGCCGCGCCCAGCCCGCGCCGCCTGACGTGCGGCTCGACCGCCATGCAGTAGATCCCGAGCCGGCGCCCCTGCGGCACGGCCCGTCCCACCGCGCCCTCCTCCAGGAGGACGTACCCGGCGGGCACCCCGCTGAGGATGCGCTCGCCCCACGTCCGCGCCGGAACCCCGCCGGTCTCGTCGTGGCGCCCGCCGTCCACGGTCCACCAGGTGTGCAGCCACCGTTCCGACGGCCTGTCCGCCACCGGAGCCCCGGCGGCGGCCTCGTCGCCGGTGATCGGCCTGGTCATCACCAGGGTGGGGTCCACGAGCCGATAACCCCGGCGGCCGAGTTCGTCGTCGAGCCCGGGCGAGGCGCCCATGCCGACCGAGAACACGCAGGGCTGTCCGATGCCCGCGTAGAAACGCTCGGCCCGGTCGCCCGCCTCCGGCAGATCCGCGCGCTCTCCCAGCGGCAGCACCGAGTTGGCCCGCTTCGTCACACCGCCCGCGTGCCGGTAGACCCAGCCCCCGTCCTCGACCCGTCCCGGCGCCGGCCATGCCTCGTCGACCAGGAGGTCGAACCGTGCGATCTCCTCGCTCACCTCACTCACCCGCCGCAGCCTAGTTGACCTGCGCTGCCCGGGTTCGAACCCCCTACCTGCCTCCGGGGTCGAGCGGGGCGTAGCCGAGCACGTGCTCGCGGAGCAGGACGCCCACCTCGGGGTCGTCCCGCTCGAACGCCTCCACCAGAGGTTCGTGGCGGCCGACGTTCTCGTGCGGGTTCATCCGGAACAGGCGGATCGACAGGTGCGACCACACCTCGATGCCGAGCGACTCCCACACCGACAGCAGCACCTCGTTGCCCGAGGCTTTCACGATCTCCCGGTGGAAGGCCACGAGGTGCCGCACCTGATCGTCCAGGGAACCGCCGGCCGCCGCGTCGCGCAGGCGGCCGAGATGCGTACGCAGCACCCCCACGCGGGGCCTGCCCAGCCGGACGGCCGTCTCCTCCAGGCCCGCCCGCACCTCGTACACTTCGCGAAGGTCGCTCCGGGTGAGCCCGCGGACCCGTGCGCCCTTGTTGGGCGCCGACTCGATGAGCCTGAGCGCCTCCAGCTCGCGCAGCGCCTCACGCACGGGGGCCTGGCTGACACCCAGCTCGGCGGCCACACGACGCTCGATGATACGGTCGCCGGGCTTCCATCGGCCGTGGATGAGGCCGTCGAGCACCGTTTGCCGGATATGGTCGCGAAGCGGCGGCCGCAGCACGGGTTCCACGAGGCCGATGATAGGGCCCAGGATACATCCGATGATCGATCATAGGGTGATTTAATAGATTCATGGTAGAAGACCTGGATCCGCAGGAGACCGCCGAGTGGCTCGAATCCCTCGAGGCGGTCCGCCGTGCAGCCGGCCCCGAACGGGCCGACTACCTGCTGAGGCGGCTGGCGACGACCACCCGCTACATCAACACCGTCTCCACCTCCGAGGAGCCCGGCTACCCCGGTGACCTGGAGATGGAGGAACGCATCGCCGCGTACGACCGGTGGAACGCCGCGGCGATGATCACCAGGGGCAGCCGGCTGGGGCTCGGCGGACACCTGGCGACCTATGCCTCGGCCGCCTGGCTGTACGAGGTGGGCTTCAACCACTTCTTCCAGGGCGGCCGCGACCAGGTCTACTTCCAGGGCCACGCCTCCCCCGGCATCTACGCGCGTGCCTTCCTGGAGGGCAGGCTGAGCGAGGCCCAGCTCGACCTGTTCCGGCGGGAGCCCGAGGGCGGGCTGCCGTCGTACCCCCCCCCCCGATCCATGCCGGACTTCTGGCAGTTCCCCACCGTCTCCATGGGCCTCGGCCCCCTCAACGCGGTCTATCAGGCCAGGTTCAACCGCTATCTCCACAACCGCGGCATCAAGGACACCTCGGACAGCCACGTATGGGCCTTCCTCGGCGACGGCGAGATGGACGAGCCGGAGGCCACGGCCGCCCTCACCCTGGCCGCCCGTGAAGGGCTCGACAACCTCACGTTCGTGATCAACTGCAACCTGCAGCGGCTCGACGGACCCGTACGCGGCAACACCCGCATCGTGCAGGAGCTCGAAAGCGTCTTCCGGGGCGCGGGCTGGCACGTCGTCAAGGCGCTGTGGGGCCAGGAGTGGGACAGCCTGCTCACCTCCGACGAGCTGGTGGCCCGGCTGGGCGAGGTGCCGGACGGGCAGTTCCAAACGTTCGCCGCGTCGTCGGGCGCCTACATCAGGGAGCGGCTGTTCCACGGGATTGACGTGCCGCACTCGGACGAGGACCTGCAGCGCATCGTCGGCGGGTCCCGGGCCGGCCACGAGCCGCGGAAGGTGTACGCCGCCTACCGCAGGGCCCTGGACAACCGCGGCGCGCCCACGGTGATCCTCGTGCAGACCGTCAAGGGCTGGACCCTCGGCGCGGGCATCGAGGCGCGCAACGCCAACCACCAGATGAAGAAGCTCAGCAAGGACGAGTTCCGCGCGCTGCGCGACCGGCTCGGCCTGCCGGTGCCGGACTCGGCGCTAGACGGCGACCTGCCGCCCTACGTGCACCCCGGCGCCGACTCGCCGGAGGCGCGGTACGCCGCCGAGCGGCGCCGCGAGCTGGGCGGGCCGATCCCCCGCCGCACGGTCTCCTACCATCCGCTGCCGACCCCGTCCGAGACGCCGTTCCGCGCTCTGGAGAAGGGCTCCAAGCAGCCGGTGGCCACGACGATGGCCTTCGTCCGCCTGGTCAAGGACCTGATGAAGGAGCCGGAGACGGGACGCCGCTGGGTGCCGATCGTGCCCGACGAGGCCCGGACCTTCGGCATGGAGTCGCTGTTCCCCACAGCCAAGATCTACTCGCCCCTCGGCCAGCGCTACGAGTCCGTCGACCGCGACCTGCTGCTGGCGTACAAGGAGGCGACCGACGGGCAGATCCTCCTGGAGGGCATCACCGAGGCCGGGTCGATGGCGTCGTTCACGGCCGCGGCCTCCAGCTACGCCACCCACGGCGAAGTCATGATCCCCTTCTACATCTTCTACTCGATGTTCGGCTGGCAGCGCACCGGCGACCAGATGTGGGCGCTGGCCGACCAGCTCGGCCGCGGGTTCCTCGTCGGCGCCACCGCCGGCCGGACCACGATGACCGGGGAGGGCCTGCAGCACGCCGACGGTCACTCGCATCTGCTCGCCTCCGCCAACCCGGCGTGCCTCGCCTACGATCCAGCCTTCGCCTACGAGGTGGGGACGATCGTGCGTGAGGGGCTCCGGCGCATGTACGGCCCCGACGGCGAGGACGTGTTCTACTACCTGACCGTCTACAACGAGCCGCTCCCCCAGCCCGCGATGCCCGAGGGCGTCGAGGAGGGCATCCTCCGGGGGATCTACCGGTTCTCCGAGGGCGGCGGCCAGGCCCACCTGCTGGCGAGCGGCACCGCGATCCACTGGGCCCTGGAGGCGCAGCGGCTGCTCCGTGAGGAGTACGGCCTTGGCGTGGACGTGTGGTCGGTCACCTCCTGGAGCGAGCTGCGCCGCGACGCCATGTCCACCGAAGGCGTGCCGTACATCCGGCAGGCCCTGGCCGGGACCGAGGGGCCGGTGATCGCGGTCAGCGACTGGATGCGCGCGGTGCCCGACCAGATCAGCCCGTGGATCGACCGGCCCTGGACCTCGCTCGGCACCGACGGGTTCGGCCTGTCGGGCACCCGCGAGTCGGTCCGCAAGCACTTCGGCGTGGACCCCCGCTCGATCGCGGAGGCCGTGCTCAAGGCGGTCAAGACCGGCCAGGAGTAGGCCGGGCCTGGAGAGTGTCTGACAAATGCCGCCCGTCACGAGCGGGCAGGCGGACGCATCGCAAGGCGGCGGAGGAGCTCGTAGCCGGAGGCTACGGGCGACGACCCCGGGCCCGCGGAGATTGTGAGCCTGCGAGCGATCTCCGCGGGTGGGACGAGAACGCAGCGAGGCGCCGCCCGGGCCACGCGCAGCAGGGCTTGATTTGTCAGGCACGACCTTGCGCCCCGATCGGGGGAAACTCTCCGGTCGGGGCGCAGTAGGCTGCGAAACCGTGCTCATCCTGCTTCCTCCGTCGGAGGGGAAGGCCGAGCGGGGCACCTCCGCCGCCCGCCGGCTCAGCTTCCCCGAACTCGCCTCCCCGCGCGAGAAGGTCCTCGACGCCCTCGTCTCGCTCTGCCGGACGCCCGAGGCGCGCGACGTGCTCGGCCTGTCGGAGGGGCAGGCCGGCGAGATCGAGCGCAACCTGGCGCTTCCCACGGCATGCACGCTGCCCGTCGCCGCCCTCTACACGGGCGTGCTGTACGACAATCTCGGCCTGGCCACCCTCTCCCCCGAGGCCCGGCGGCGGGCCGACCGGCGGATCGTGGTGTTCTCGGCGCTGTGGGGCCTGCTGCGCCCATCCGACCGCGTGCCGCCCTATCGCCTGTCCATGGGCGTACGGCTGCCGCCGATGGGCGGCCTGGCCGCGTTCTGGCGGCCGTCGATCAGCGCGGTGCTCGACGCGACCAAGGGGCTCGTGGTGGACATGCGCTCCGCGACGTACGCCGCCGCCTGGCAGCCCGGCGAGCGCGGCGTGGCCGTACGGGTGCTGCGGGAGGCGGCCGGAAAGCGGACCGTCGTCAGCCACATGGCGAAGGCCACCCGGGGCGTCGTGGCCCGCGCGCTCCTCGAGACACCCGATCGCCCTCGAACGGCCGGGGATCTCGCCGACCTGCTGACCGGCCTCGGGCATCGCGTGGAACCGGCCGCGCCGGCCGGCCGGGGAAAGCCGCGGATCCTCGACGTGATCGTGGACGAGTGAGTCAGAGGTTGAGCCGGGCGCAGGCCCGGCGGTACTGCTGCGCCGGATCGCCGAGGTGCGACCAGGGCACCCGGCTGAACCGGCCGCCCGTCCTGGCGAGGTGCCCCCGCGCCGGACGCCTGAGGTCGGACAGGTAGAAGGCGGCGCCGAAGACGTTGTGCGCCTCCACCGAGCGCGGGTGCGCCCCGCCGAGGCGCCGCTCCGCCCACTGACCGGCGGCCGAGACGATGTCGCGCTGCGCCTCGAAGGAGAACCAGCCGCCCCGCGACATGGGGGTGCGGGCGGCGGCGACGATCTCGAAGTGGGCCAGCGGCACGAGCGCCGGGAGCGG
Organism: Microbispora sp. CSR-4; assembly: GCF_008033685.1. NCBI lineage: Bacteria > Bacillati > Actinomycetota > Actinomycetes > Streptosporangiales > Streptosporangiaceae > Microbispora > Microbispora sp. CSR-4. The sequence goes on along the minus strand of NZ_VJVX01000007.1, from coordinate 101,990 downwards.
GCTGCCCTCCGGGGCGTGCGCGGCGGCCGAGCGGGCGAATGCGAGCATCTCCGCCGCGGTGCCGCCCCAGCCGGGCGACAGGGTGATCAGGCGGGCCAGGGCCCCCGAATACAGCGTCGGCCACCGGCGGGAGCATTCGTACCAGACCGCGTCCTTGTCCGCGCGCGGCCGGTCGAGCCCGATCGCCAGCCACATCAGGCACTCCCAGGGAACGGGGTCACTCGGCGCGAGGCCCGCCGCCGTCAGCAGCGGCTGCCTGGCCCGTTCCATCGCCGACTGGTAGGCGTGCTGCCGGTCCGCCTGCACCGCCCTGGCCCGTACGTCGGGCCGCAGTTCCCAGGCCTCCTCCAGGCGGGCCCGGCCGAGCCACAGCCAGAGGTCGGGGTTGCCCTGGTCGTAGGCGATCAACGCCTCTATCGACCGGCTCGCGCCGATGACGGCGCGCGACAGCGCCTCCACCCGCAGCGACCGCTTCTCCGGGTCGCCCCTGCTGTCCGCGAGGACCACCGCCGCCGGTCTGAGGTCACCCCGGGAGACGGCCTCGACCGCCTCGTCGAGCATGGTGTCCGCCCAAGGGCGGTCCGGGATCACTCGTGGCCCCCGAGCACGCGCCCGATCCACTTCGATCACTCCCATGAGGCGCGAGCCTAGGAGCATCGCCGTGCCCACAGCGCTACCACGATGTTACGTCGGCGTAAACACGATCGTCCCCCCGGCCGTGGTGCGTGGCCGGGGGGACGATCGAGTCGTGCGTCAGTCCAGGTAGTCGCGCAGCACCTGCGAACGGGAGGGGTGGCGCAGCTTCGACATGGTCTTGGACTCGATCTGGCGGATCCGCTCACGGGTCACGCCGTAGACCTTCCCGATCTCGTCGAGGGTCTTCGGCTGCCCGTCGGTGAGGCCGAACCGCATGGAGACCACGCCCGCCTCGCGCTCCGACAGCGTGTCGAGAACGGAGTGCAGCTGCTCCTGCAGCAGCGTGAAGCTCACGGCGTCGGCCGGGACGATGGCCTCGGAGTCCTCGATGAGGTCGCCGAACTCGCTGTCGCCCTCCTCACCCAGCGGCGTGTGCAGGGAGATCGGCTCGCGGCCGTACTTCTGCACCTCGATGACCTTCTCAGGGGTCATGTCGAGCTCGCGGGCCAGCTCCTCCGGCGTGGGCTCGCGGCCCAGGTCCTGCAGCATCTGCCGCTGGACGCGGGCCAGCTTGTTGATCACCTCGACCATGTGGACCGGGATGCGGATGGTCCGCGCCTGGTCGGCCATGGCCCGGGTGATCGCCTGCCGGATCCACCAGGTGGCGTACGTGGAGAACTTGTAGCCCTTGGTGTAGTCGAACTTCTCGACGGCGCGGATCAGGCCCAGGTTGCCCTCCTGGATCAGGTCCAGGAACAGCATGCCGCGGCCGGTGTAGCGCTTGGCCAGCGAGACCACGAGCCGGAGGTTGGCCTCCAGCAGGTGGTTCTTGGCGCGGTGGCCGTCCTCGGCGATCCACTCCAGCTCGGCGCGGACGTCGACGGGCAGGTTGTCGGCCTCCTGGGCGAGCTGCTCCTCGGCGAACAGGCCGGCCTCGATCCGCTTGGCGAGCTCGACCTCCTGCTCGGCGTTGAGCAGCGGAACCTTGCCGATCTGCTTGAGGTAGTCCTTCACCGGGTCGGCGGTGGCTCCGGCCGCCGCCACCTGGGCGACGGGCGCGTCGTCATCGTCGTCGGTGAGGATCAGGACCTCGTCCTCGGACTGGGCGAGCGCCTCGGCCTTGGGCTCGTCGCCGTCGGCCTCCCCCTCGGCCTCGGTGTCGGAGTCGTCGGTCTCCACCTCGGCGTCGATCTCGACGTCCTCGACCTCGATGTCGAAGTCCTCGATGTCGACGTCACCTTCGAGGTCGATGTCCTCGTCGTCGGCGATGTCGGCGGACTTCGGCTTGGAGTCGGCCTTGGGCGCCTTGGCCTGGGGACCCGTGGCGGGGGCCTCCGGCTTGGCGGGCGCGGCCTTCTTCGGCGGCGCGGGCTTGGCGGGCGCCTTGGCGGCGGCCGGCTTGGCCGCGGGCGGCGCGGGCTTGGCCGGCGCGGGCTTCTTCGGCGCCGGCTTGGCGGCCGGCGCGGAGTCGGTCACCACGGCGGTCACGGTCTCCGGCTGCGACTCCTTGGCCGCGGCGGATTTGGTGGTCTTCTTGACGGGCGCGGTGGTGCGGCGCTTGGCTTGACCTCGAGAACGCTTGGGAGCCGCGGAGTCGGCGGCCGTCACCACGACGGTCACACCCTCCTTGCTGAGGCTGCGCAGGAATCCAGCGGCTTGCGACATCGGGATGTCCGCTTCCTCGAAGGCCTTGCGGACATCCTCGGACTCGAGGAAACCCTGCGAGCGCCCACGCTCGAGGAGCTGCTGAATCACTGGCTCGTTCAGCTCCGACGGCTTCGAGCGAGTCGAACTTGCAGGCGACACGAACACCTCTCGAACGAACGCATGGCGAGAATGGACCCAGGTGCTTCTTCTTTTCCGGTGGTGAGGTCGCGCAGACCGCGACATGCCATTGTGGCACGCCACGGTACGTGATACGGCCGCGTCCCGCCGGTTGCTCCTCCACCCTAGGCCGACCGAGACACTAGTGCGTACGGAAGGAGGTCACTGATACCCGAAAGCAACCGTTATGCCTGATTCATTCAGTCACTCTTCGTGGCCGGTGGCACGTGGACCGCGAGTACCGTTACGTCATCATCCTGTTCATACCCGGACAGCATGTGGTCCACCAGGAAATCCAGCAGCATATTCGGGCTGATCAGGACCTCTGGGGGCGCCTCGGCCACGACGGACGAAAGCTCCCTGAGTCCGGCGTCCAGCCCGCGCTTGCGGTTCTCCACCAGGCCGTCCGAGTAGAGGACGGCGGTGTGACCCGGCGGCACGCAGAACCGGAACTGCTTGCGGCTCGTGGCCCAGCCGAGCGGAGTGCCCGGCTCGGTCTCGTGCAGCAGCCCGACGCCCTGCGGCGAGACCAGCAGCGGCGGCGGGTGACCGGCCAGGGCCAGCGTGCCCTCCCCGGTGCCGGGCTCGACGACCATGTACGCCAGGGTGGTGACCTGCTCTTCCTCCTCGGTGGCCTCGAAAACGCGGTCGAGCCCCGTCAGCACCGCGGCCGGGGGCGGGTTGGTCAGCGCGAGCGCGCGCATGGCGTTGCGGATCCGGCCCATGCCGGCGGCGGCCTTGACGCCCTTGCCCATGACGTCGCCCACCACGGCCGCCACCCGGCCGTCCTGGAGGACGAACGCGTCGTACCAGTCGCCGCCCACCTGCACGTGCCGGGAGCCGGAGCGGAAGCGGTAGGCCAGCGTCAGCCCACGCACCACCGGCAGGCGCTCGGGCAGCAGGCTGCGCTGCAGCGTCTCGGCGGTCTTGTGCTCGCGCTCGAAGAGCGTGGCCCGCTCGACCGCCAGGGCGCACTGACCGGCGAGGGCCTCCAGGAAGACGCCGTCCTCCTGGGAGATCTTCTGGGTCCGGGTGAACGCGAACCGCAGCGCGCCGAGCGCCCGCCCGGCCGCCAGCAGCGGCAGGCCCACCCAGGCCCGCTCGTCGGTCTGCGCGAGGAACCCGGAGATCTGTGCCTCGTCGGCGCCGGCGTCCACGAGCTGGGCGCGCAGGCTCTCCGGCGACTCGGCGAAGACCGGGCGGCGGCTGTTGACCGCCATCGTCATCACGTTGGGGTTCGCGAGATCGATCTCCTCGCCCCGGGTGTCCGGGGTGCCGCCGCTGCTGATCAGCTTCAGCGTCGCCCGGTCGAGGTCGAGCAGGGCCACCGACGAGTGGTCGGCGGCGAGGGCCGTACGGCCGACGTCGATGATGACCTGCACCACCTGCTCGACGGTGAGCGCCTCGGCGAGCTGCGCGGTCGCGCCCTGGAGACGGGCGGTGCGCAGCGCGGCGGCGCCGAGCTGGTCGGTGAGGCGGCCGCGCATCTCCTCGGCCTCGCGCTGCGGCGTGACGTCGGTGTTCGCCCCGACCCACTCCACCACGCGGCCGTGCCTGATGATCGGCACGGCCCGGACCTCGAAGTGCCGGTAGCCGCTGGCCCGGGTGCGCACCCGGTAGCTCCACTCGAACATCGTCCGGCCGCGCAGCGCCTCGCGCCACGCCTCCTCGGTGCCGGGACGGTCGTCCGGGTGCACGGCGTCCAGCCAGCCGTGGGCGAGGTACTCCTCCAGGCCCTGGCCGGTGATGGCACGCCACTGGGGCGCGTCCTCGGCGACCGTGCCGCTGGGCGAGGTGATCCACACGAGCTGCTGCTGCGACTCCACCAGCGAGCGGTAACGCTCCTCGCTGCGCTCGAGGACCTCCTCGTTCAGCTGCCGCTCGGTCACGTCCACGCCGAAGAACGCGGTGCCGACGACGCCGTCGTCGCCCCGCATCGGGTAGAACGACACCGTCCAGTGGCGGGTGTCGCCGTTCCCGGCGCGGGTCCTGATCCGTTGGTCGGTGATCGGCAGCGACTCGTCGGCGATCCGGCGCAGCGCCGCCTCGATGAGGGTGGTCAGGTCGGCCGGCAGTAACTCGGACGGCCGGCGGTCAAGATGCAGCTCGACAGGATGGCCGGTCAGCTCGGTAAAGGTGGAGTTGACCCGGACGAAACGTCCATCCGGGTTGAAAAAGGCGAAGGCAAACGGCGCCTCCGACATCATGCCTCTGAAGAGGTCGGAGTCTGATATGTCCAAACCGGGCTCCCGGGGCCGGGGCACGGAGGTTTCGGCGCTCATGGTCGGCACCTCCGTCGCGTGCCAGCGTCTCCCACGAGGCACATCTCCATAACTGTGATTGGTAGCGCAGATCTGCCCTACATCATGGGCGATCGGCATGCACGGACGGAAGCCCCGCCCGCCATGCGGTCAACGCATCCTGTCAAAAGACCGGCGTCTCGCGCAGGAGGATCCGGCCTACTTCTTGGCCGCCCGCTTCGCTTCCTGCTTGGTCGCGCGGACCAGTTGCAGGCTCTCGGCGTCCACGACGTCGGCCACCGACCGGTGCACCCCCTCCTCGCCGTACGGCCCGGCCGCCTCACGCCAGCCGTCCGGGCGCACACCGCACTGCTTGCCCAGCAGGGCCAGGAAGATCTGGGCCTTCTGCCGGCCGAATCCGGGGAGGGCCAGCAGCCGGCGCAGCAGCCCGGCGCCGTCGCGGACATCCTCCCACACCTTCTCGGCCGAGCCATCGTATTGCTCGACCAGATAGGCCGCGAGCGCCTGGACCCGCGCCGCCATGGCCTTCGGATAGCGGTGGACGGCAGGCGTCGCCGCGAGCAGAGCCGCGAACTGATCAGGATCATAAGAGGCGATCTCACGCGCGTCCAGGTCCCTGCCGAGCCGGTCGGCGATCGTACGGGGCCCCGCGAAGGCCCGCTCGAGCGGCACCTGTTGATCGAGCAGCATGCCGATGAGCAGTGCGAGGGGGCTGCGGCCGAGAAGCTCGTCGGCCTCGGGATCCTGGGCGAGCCGGATACGCATGGATTCAGCTTCCCACGCGGCGGCCCGCGAAGGGTTGACACCGCCGGGGAAAGAGGTGGAATAAGGGGCGGCAGGTCCCCATTCAGCGAGGAATGCAGTCCATGCCCGTACTCGCAGCACGAATCAGTGGCGGCCCAACACCGGAGCCGGGTCTTCGTGAACCGGCGGAACTCGTCACCCACCGGCTGGCCGCGGAATTCCTGACCGTCCCCCTGTCCGCAGTCGCCCGGTGCGTCGCCGACACCTGGGCCTGCGGCGAGCATCTCGGACTCGACGTCACTCCGGAGATCGTCGAGCGGGTCGCCCGGGAACGCCTCCTGGGCGTGGTCAACTCGGCGCCGCCTTCCCGGAGGTGAGGCGCCGCGCCGCGGTCCCCCAGCGAGCGTCCCCACCCGCACCCGTACGGCGGGCACGGCCGGAGCGGCAGATAACGGGGAAGTCACCGGGCCGTGTTCCTGATGCCGTTCGCGGCGGGAATGCGAGAAGGTGGTCACCGTGAGCGAGCGGAGCGAGACCTCGTGAGTCGCCGGCGCCGACGTGACCCCCGGGAGACCCGGCCACCGGACGACGTGTTCGCGGAGATGCTGCTGGCGGCCAGGGAACTGCTCGCCGTCCGCAGCCCTCTCGACGCCGAGCTCATGGTCTCCGACATGCTCGGGGCCTGGTGGGGCAGGCGGCTGCGCGGCGGCGACGTCGAGCAGATCCTCGGCGAGGGGCTGGTGGACTACGCGGCCAAGGCCGGCACGCCGGCCGCGCTCACCCTGCTCGTCTCCGTCGCCTACCTCGGCACCGCCCGCCAGGCGGCCAAGGCGGAGGGCGCGGCGCTCGCGCTGATGGAGTCGGACGTCGCCCGCCCCCGCTGGGCCGACCGCGTCGGGGCCGTCAAGCCGACCGGCTGCTACGTCTCCAGGGACGTGTACGGCGACCAGGACACCGTGGTGTGCACGTTCGCCTACAACGGCGAGGACAGGCACGCGCTGGTCGTGGTCGTCGACTACAACATGGGCGGCATGGCCCGCGACGCCTGGGTGTCGTCGCAGGTCGACAAGCTGCTCGAACAGGCCAGGCTGGAGGCCGCGGGCAACGCGCTGCTGCGGTTCGAGGAGCTGGAGCCACAGCAGGCGCGGGCGCTGCTGGAGTTCGCCATGAAGGCCACCAGGACCGCCGCGCACGGCCGCACCGGCCCCAAGCTCGTGAGCGACAGCTACAGCGCCTACCACGCCTTCGCGCGGGCGCGGATCAAGGCGCTGCCGCCCGGGCGGATGCGGCCCGCCCCCGCGCACACCGAGGCGCCCTACAGCCGCGACCGCCGGGCGATGCTGGCGGCCGAGTTCCTCGCCTCGGACGCGGCGGAGAACCTGTCGGACCCGTCGGCCGCCTCCCGGTGCGCCGACCACATCATCGACTACGGCTGCGACCAGGACTTCGGGCGGCCGATGCGGGTGAGCCCGACGAAGTGCGAGACGTTCCTGCTCGACTGGCTGCCGCGCAAGGTCCTGCTCAGCCCGGCGGAGCAGGACGCGATGCCGCATGTGCTGTCGGCGTGGGTGCGTTTCGCCGGCCCCCGGATCGGCCTGCCCGAGCAGGGGGTGCGGGCGACGCTCGACGCGGTCTGGGAGGCGACGGCCCGCTTCACCGAGGCCTACCGCGACCCGACCACGTTCGGGCTGGACCGCTCTCTCGTGGAGCGGCTGCTGCCCGACGGCGACCTGTCCGCCCTGGCCCGGCGCGCGTTCGCGTTCCCCCTGCTGCAGGGCATGCGCGGCTCGACCAGCCTCGACCTGCTGAACCCGGCGGACGAGGCCGACCGGCGCATCCTGCTGGAGATCGACCACGCCGGCGAGCTCGGCCGTACGGACCTGGAGGAGCACCTCGCCTGGCACGAGGAGATCGCGGGCCGGCTGTGGGTCGGCGACCCGCCGCAGCTGTGGGAGGCCGCCCAGCGCCTGATCGACCTCGGGCACGACCGGCACGACGTGCTGCACGTCCTCATCGAGATCGCCGAGCGGATCGGCGACCATCCGGACGAGCTGGCCGCCGCGCTCGACGACATCGCCGACATCCCGGACGAACCTCCCGCCTGACGGCGGCGGCCCCTCTCCCTGCGGCAGGATGGACACCGCACCGAGCTGCGGGAGGCACGGCGATGACCACTGGCGTGATGGACCTGAACGCCGATCTCGGAGAGGGTTACGGGATCTGGCGGCTCGGGGACGACGTGGCCCTGCTCGACCTGGTGACGAGCGCCAACATCGCCTGCGGCTTCCACGCGGGCGACCCGCTGATCATCCGCCGCACCTGCGCGGCGGCGGTGGACCGCGGCGTGACGATCGGCGCCCAGGTCTCCTATCGCGACCTGGCCGGCTTCGGCCGCAGGGAGATGGAGATCGATCCGGAGGAGCTGTGCTCCGACGTGCTCTATCAGCTCGCCGCCCTGGACGGCATGGCCAGGTCGATGGGCGGGCGGGTGTCGTACGTGAAACCGCACGGCGCCCTCTACAACCGCGCCTGCCGCGACGAGGAGCAGGCGGAGGCCGTGGTGGCCGCCGTGGAGGCCTTCGGCGCGGCGCTGCCGATCCTCACGCTGCCCGGGTCGGCCCTCTCGCGGGTGGCCGCCCGTCATGGCGTGCCGTCGGTGGCCGAGTGCTTCGCCGACCGCGCGTACACGGCCGAGGGGACGCTGGTGCCCCGGAGGCGGCCGGGGGCGGTGCTGCACGATCCGGACGAGGTCGCGGCCCGCGCCGTGCGCATGGCCACGGAGGGCGTGGTGACGACGATCGAGGGCGGCGAGGTGCGCGTCGGCGCCCGGTCCGTCTGCGTGCACGGCGACACCCCCGACGCCGTACGGATCGCCGCCGCCGTCCGCAAGGCGCTCCTGGAGGCCGGCGTGACGGTGGAGCCGTTCATCTGACCCGCCAGGCCCCGTGCCGTCGGCTGGGGGCCCCTGTCGCCGCATGTGCCTCCCGGGCACCGCCTGGGCGCCTCCTGGGCGTCGCCGGGGGCCTCCGGCGGCCCGGAGACGGCCCGTGGGCGCCGCTCAGGAGGCGTAGCCGATGTCCTCGTACCTGAGGTCGAAGAACCCGTTGGCCCCGACGTTGGCCAGCGCGGACCGCACGGCCACGCCCTGCGGGCTCTGGTAGAGCGGCAGCACGTTGACCTTCTTCCAGACCAGCCGGTCGGCCTCGTTCAGCAGGCCGGGCACCTTGCCGGGGTCGAGCGTGCTGCCCGCGCGATACATGGCCTCGTCGATCTGCCTGCTCCCGCTGCGCCCGAGGTTGGAGTACCACTCGACGTCGTCGCCCCGGCCGCCCCTCTCGCCGTCCGCGTAGATGTCGAAGGCGCTCGACACCGGGAACGGCGAGCTCGGATAGGCGAATGCGGTGATGTCGAAGTCGCCGGGGATGAGGTGCTTGCCGAAGAAGTCGTTGAAGGACACCTTGCGCACGTCGACCCGGATGCCCACGCGATCGAGCATCTGCCGGGCGACGCCTGCCTCGACGCCGCTCATGACGATGCCGTCGGGCACGACGAAGCGCAGCGTGAGCGGCTTGCCGTTCTTCACGCGGGTCTTGCCCGACAGCTTCCAGCCCGCCTGGTCGAGCAGCTGCCCGGCCCGTTTCGGGTCATACGCACCGATCTGTCCGGCGTTGGCCTGATACCCGTACTGGCTGTTCATGAGGAAGTGGTTGTCCAGCGTCACGATCGGCCAGCCGAGCCCCTTGAGGTCCACCTGCATGAGGCCGCGGCGGTCGATCGCCGCCGCGACGGCCTCGCGCACCCGCGCGTCGGACAGGACCGGGCTCTCCCCGTTGAAGGTGAACTGCCGATACTGGGTGCTCGCGGCCTGCCGGATCACGGCGTCCCACGCCTCCCTGACCCGCGCGTAGTCGTCGGGGGACGGGCCCACCTCGAAGAGGTCCACGTCGCCCTTGGTGAACGCGTGGACCATCTGGTCGGGGCGCACGGTCCGGAACTCGATGGCGTCCAGTTTGGCGCGGTTGCCCCACCAGGCGGGGTTGCGGGTGAGCCTGACCGTCTTGCCCTTGACGTCGAGACGCTCGACGCGGAACGGCCCCGCGGTCACCGGGATGTGGTTGATCCAGTCGGCGTTGAACGCCGCCGCGGTCGCGTTGGTGCTGCTGGGATACAGCGGCGTGAACAGCGACTGCCACTCGTTGAACGGCTGGGCGAGGGTGACCACCACCTCGCGGTCGCTCGCCCCTCTGGCCACGCTCTGGATGTTCTCGTACGCGATGGTCGAGTCGACCCGGTAGTCCCGGTCGTGGCCGCTCATGGCCTTCCACTGGGCGGCGAAGTCGGTCCAGGTGATCGGCCTGCCGTCCGACCACTTCGCCTTGGGGTTGATGGAATAGGTGATGACCTGCCGGGGAGAGGTCGCGGTGATCCTCGCGTTGGTCACGTAGTCGGTGTCGAGCGTCAGCCGCCCCCGCTCGTCGGAGCGGAACGTGCGGGGCATCAGCGCGTCGGTCACCGCCTTGACTCCGGTGCCGTCGCCGTCGATGTGGTTGCGGTTCCACTGGGTCGGGAAGTCGGTGAGCCCCCACCGGAGCGTGCCGCCGTCCTTGACCTTGTCGCGGGCCATCGGGTTGATGTCGTACGCCTTGACCGGGGAGGGGGCGAGCCCGTTGTCCGGTTCACCGGGCCCCCGCTGCACGCCGCAGGCACCGGCGGCCCACAGAGCGGCCAGTGTGGCCAGGGCGACCGGCCATCGTGCTCTCACGTGCTTCTCCGATCCTCCGGCTACCATCCGCAGTCGATTAGTAGCAGGAAGTGACGGCTCGCGGCCATCGGGACACGCGTCTGCGGGGTTCCCCTGACACGTCCTACGGCATCAGGACAACTCGTCCACCGCGCTGCGGACGTCCTCGCTGGTGATCGTCGTCAGCTCGGCGGCGTTCGCCGACCCCTGCTCGGCGAGCCGGACGTCGCGCCGCAGCGCGGCCCGCTCGTAGAGCGACCGGGCGAAGCGGCCGTTGCCCAGGCCGTCGATGAGCCCCTCCCGGCACACCCAGTCGAAGACGTCGGCGAGGTCGCGGGCGGCGGAGGCGTCGAACCTGTCGCCGCTGCCGGAGGCCAGCAGCTCCGCGATCTCGGCCAGCTCCGACGGCCGGTAGGAGGGGAACGACACGCGCTGGTTGAACCGGGAGGCCAGGCCGGGGTTGGTCGCCAGGAACGCGTCCATCTCGCGCTCGTAGCCCGCCAGGATGATGACCACGCGGTCGCGGTCGTCCTCGGCGCGCTTCAGCAGGGTCTGCACCGCCTCGGCCCCGAAGGCGTCGCCCCCCGAATAGCCGGTGTTGACCAGGCTGTAGGCCTCGTCGATGAACAGCACCCCGCCGAGCGCCCGGTCGACCAGCTCGTTGGTCTTGATCGCCGTGGCGCCGAGGTGCTGGCCGACCAGGTCGGCCCGCGACGCCTCGACCACGTCGGACCGGGCCAGCAGGCCCAGCGCGGAGAAGATCCGGCCGAGGATGCGCGCGACGGTCGTCTTGCCGGTGCCAGGAGGGCCGACGAACACGAAGTGCCGCATCTGCGACTGGACCGGCAGGCCCTGCTCCTGGCGCATCCTGGCCACCTTGAGCTGGGCGGTGATCGCGTGCACCTGCCGCTTGACCGGTTCGAGGCCCGCCATCCTGTCGAGGTCCGCGAGCGCCTCGTCCAGGGTCGGGGTGACCTGGTAGCCGCGGTATCGCGCGGTGATCTCGTTGAACGCCTTGGTCACGTCGTCGGCGGTGGTGGTGACCAGGTCCTCGCCGCGCGGCGCCCCGCCCGCGCTCACCACGCGCACGTCGCGGGCCTGCGCCGCGGCCTCGGCGAGGCTGCGGGCGAACCGGGCGTTGCCGAGGTCGTCGACGAGCCCCCGGCGCTCCACGTCCTCGAACAGCCGGCGCAGCACGGGACGGGCCTCCGGGGCGAGCCGGTCTCCCCGGCGCTGCTGCAGCGCCTCGGTGATCTCCAGCAGCTCCGCCGGACTGTAGCTGGGGAAGCGCACCCGGGTGGCGAAGCGGCTCGACAGCCCCGGGTTGGACGCGAGGAAGTCGTTCATCTCCCGCTCGTAGCCGGCCAGGATGACGATGAGCCGGTCACGGTCGTCCTCGGCCCGCTTGAGCAGCGTCTGCACGGCCTCCGCGCCGAACCGGTCGGGCTGGCCGTCGCCCGAGTTGATCAGGCTGTACGCCTCGTCCACGAACAGGACGCCGCCGAGCGCGCGGTCGATCAGCTCGTTGGTCTTGATCGCCGTGGCCCCCAGGTATTCCCCCACGAGGTCGGCCCGCTGCGCCTCGACCACGAACGGCGTCTCCAGCAGCCCGAACGCGTAGAAGATCTTGGCGAGCGACCTGGCGACGCTGGTCTTGCCGGTGCCGGGAGGGCCGACGAACACGAAGTGGCGCATCGGCCGCTCGTTGGCGTAGCCCGCCTCCCTGCGCAGCCGGGCCGCCTCTATCGACGCGGCGATGGCGCGCACCTGCTCCTTGACCGGTTCGAGGCCGATCATGGACTCCAGCTCCGCGAGCGCCTGCTCGACCGTGATGGGCGGCGGGGCGCCGGCCTCGGCCGCGGCGGTCTGGTGCCCGCCCGCCCTGCCGCGCACCTGCACCTGGGTCTCCGCGCCCGCCGCCTCCCGCTCCGCCTCCGCGCGCACCCTGCGGGCCAGCACCAGGCGATAGAGGAGCACCGCCGCGACGACGCCGTACGCGCCCCACAGGGCGGCGGACGGCGACAGCGGCGACAGCGACAGCGCGACGACGCCGGCGGGCGCGAGTGCCATCAGCGTCGTCAGCCACGGCGGGACCCACCGGATCAGGTGGGCCGCGACGCCGGTCAGCGCGCCCAGCAGCATCAGCAGGCCGGGCGCGATCGACTGCCCGCCGAACACGCCCATGAACAGCGGCAGCAGCAGGCCCCACCCGGCGAGCACGAGCACGGTCGCGGCGGCGCGCGGATAGCTGAGCGCCAGCGCGAGGAAGCACAGCGCCAGGAACGTGTAGATGAACGTGGGCACCAGCGACCAGTTGAGCGCCGCGGCCAGGCCCATGGTGGCGACGAGCAGCACGACGAACAACGCGCGCCGCGCGAACGGCGGAAGTTGGAAATAGCGGAAACGCACCTGTTCGAACAGATCACGTGCCGCAGTCCGGCTTAAGAGGCTCGCCGCCCGTGCCCTGTCGGAGTCCCGCATCGACGCCTCCCCGCTTCGACCCCGGTTATACCGCACGTGCGAACGGAATGGGTGGACCCAAGCGGCGCGGTGGACGACGCACGTCGCCGGAACCGGACGCGCGCCCGAGTTGCGTGGTTCGCGCTACCGGGTGCGGGCCTGGTGGCGTCCGGGGTACTCGCGCATCAGAACCTGCCGCGGCGTCACCCGCAGCACGTCGTCGTCCGGCACGGCGACGCCCCGCACCTCTGCCCAGAATCGCGGGTCTCCCACGAAGAGCACCACGCGGGGATCGCGCCGCACCGCGTCCCACGCCTCGTCGCCCGCGATGAGGCGGAACTCGCCCGCCGGGCTCACCGAGGTCACGGCGCTCACCGCGAGCGCGCGCGGGCCGTCAGCCCCGGTGCAGGCGAGGACCACGTTCCGGGAGTAGGCCGCGGCGTGCCGCACCTCCTCGCTGAGACCTGCCGAGGGGGTCAGGTCGCCGGGGATCCGCGCGCCCCGCGACTCGGACGGCACGAGCGAGGCGCGCCACGGGCCCGGCCCGCCGCGCCACCACGCCCGTACGGCACGCACCGCGAAGGCCGCCGCGCCGAGCGCCAGCGCGCCCCACGCACAGCGCCACAGGGCCACGACGGCGGGGCCGGGTCCCATGAGGGCGTGCGCCGCGCCCGCCGCGGCGGCGCAGAGGGCGGCGACGGCCGGGGCGGTGAGCGCCGTGGCGAGCCACCGGTCGTCCGGCCGCGGCGCGCCCGTCGTGCGCGCGTGCAGCAGCCCAACCGGGACCGCCAGGCACGCGACGGCGGCGAGGGGCACCGTGGTCACGAAAGGCAGGAGCATGAGCACCGCGGCCGCCTGCCACGCGCGGGCCGCGACGATCCAGTACGCGACGGCGATGTCACGCGCCGCCGCCCGGTCGGCCGCCGCCGCCCGCCCCCGATCGGCCACGCCGGACCCAGCCGGCCGTACGGGTGGTTGTGCGGGTGGCGGCGCTTGCGGCGGCACCCGCGACGGCATGGGCGGTGAGGCGGAGCCTTGCGCGGGTGGTGGCACGCGAGATGGGACGGGTGGCGGCGCTTGCGGGGGCACGCGTGGTGGCGTGGCCGATGAGGCAGGTCGTTGCGCGGGTGGTGGCACGCGTGACGGCATGGCCGATGAGGCGGGGGGTCGCATGCGTGACGACGAGGGCACATGCAGCGCGGTGGCGAACCGCCTCAGCGCGGCGAGCGGGCGCCCCCGCCACGTCTCGGCCAGGAGCCGGACGGCGAGCGCCACGACGGGGTTCAGGAGCACCAGCCCGGTCGCCCCGGCCCAGACGCCGCCCCCTTCGTGCAGCGAAGCCGCCCCCGGCTCCGGCAGCGTGGCCAGCTCCGCCAGGTACGCCGCCGGGGTGAGCAACCCGAGCGCGACCGACATGAAGAGCCGCAGGTCGCGCCGGAGCATCCCGGGGACGTAGGTCCAGGCGCCGACGCGCGCGGCCTGCCGGAGGCAGACCACGAGGACGGCGGCGAGCGCCAGCGCGCCGACGACGCGCACGTCCCCCCGCATGGCGGGGAGGTCGTGCGGGCCGGGGAGATCGTGCACACCGGGAAGGCCGTGCATGCCGAGGAGGCCCTGCACACCGGAGAGGCGCCGCGTGCCGGGATGACCGTTCGCGCCGGGGAGAAGGCCCGGCAGCAGGACGGCCGCGCAGATCCCGGCCGTCGCGACCGCGAGGATCACCCGCACCTGCCGCGACCAGGTCTCCAGGGCACGCCGCGCACGGCCCGTGTCGCGGGGGTCGGCCTCCCACGCGGGGTCGTGGTGGTCGCGCGGCCGCTGCCAGCGCAGCAGGGCCAGGCCGAGGTTCACCCACGCCGCCGGGTGGTCCCGGCGCCTGCGCAGCGCCGCGCCGTACGCCCGGGCGGCCCCGTCGTGGTCACCGCGCAGCAGCGCGAGGTCGCCGCACAGCACGTGGGGGTCGGGCTCGTCGGGGGCGAACCGGACGGCGCGGCGGGCCTCCGCCCAGGCCTCCCGCCACCGTCCGGGGATCCGCCGCAGCGCGCTCGCGAGCCGCAGCCGCGCCGCCCAGGAGCCGGGCGCGAGCCGTACGGCCTCTCGTGCCGCCGCCACCGCCTCGGTGTCGCGCCCGAGACGCTCCAGTGCCGCCCCGACGAGGCGATGCCCCCATTCGTCCTGCGGATCGCGGCCGATCGCCTGGCGCGCCGCTTCCAGCGCCGCCTCCGGCTGGTCGCACGACAGCCGGGCCACCGCGACGGCGCACCAGGCGCGGGCGTCGGCGCGGTCGAGCGGGGGCGGCACCGGGGACGTGTCGCGTCCGTCGATATCGCTCCCCACGACCGCATGATCCGTTGCGGCCGGTCTCTTGCCTAGACGCGGGATATATACCTATGGCTCTCTAGAGAGGCGGATTGCTCCGCTTGATCACCTGGGGTGATGGGGATCCGGCGATTTGTTCCCGACATCACCGGAAGGGCTGAGAGATCCGCTTCCCATGGCCTAAGCTGCCACGCATGTTCCAGCTGGCCGGGATCTCGGAGCAGGAGCACTGAGCGGACTATGATCATGGTTTCGGTCGAGTCCGCCGCCGTCCGCGCCACCAGTGCCCTGCGGGAGCGGAGGGCGAGCCGGTGGTCGGTGCTCGTGCTCCTGTGCTTCAGCCTGCTCCTGATCGCGGTCGACGCGACCGTGCTGCACATCGCCGTCCCGGCGCTCACCGCGGCCCTGGAGCCGTCGTCCGTACAGCTCCTGTGGATCATCGACATCTACTCGCTGGTCGTCGCGCCGCTGCTGGTGACGTTCGGCACGCTGGGCGACAGGTATGGCAGGCGGCCCCTGGTGCTCGGCGGCTACGTGGTGTTCGGCCTGGCCTCGCTGTCGGCCGCGTTCGCCGCGACCCCGCTCGCGCTCATCGTCTCGCGGGCCTTCCTCGGCGTCGGCGGCGCGATGATCATGCCGGCGACGCTCTCGATCATCCGGCAGGTCTTCACCGACCGGCGCGAGCGGGCGATCGCGCTCGGCGTGTGGAGCGCCGTCGCCGCCGCGGGAGCGGCCGTCGGGCCGCTGATCGGCGGGGTCCTCGTCGAGCACCTGTGGTGGGGCGCGGTCTTCCTCATCAACGTGCCGCTGCTGCTGATCGCGTTGCCGCTCGCCGTACGGATCCTGCCGGCGTCACCGCGGCGGGCCGACCATCCGTGGGACGCGCTGAGCGCGGCCCTGTCCACCGTGGGCATCCTGGCGATCGCGTTCGGGCTGAAGGAGGCGGGGTCGGGGCACACGCTGGGCCGCGGGCTCTCGCTCGCCGTGCTCGCGACCGGCGTCGCACTGCTCGTCTGGTTCGTACGGCGGCAGCGGCGGCTGGCGTTCCCCCTGCTCGACATCGGCCTGTTCGCGCAGCGCGGCTTCGCGACGGGCGTCGGCTGCGTGCTGCTGGCCATCTTCGCGCTGGTCGGGCTGGAGCTGATGCTGGCGCAGTATCTCCAGCTCGTGCTGGGGCTTTCGCCCCTGGAGGCCGCCGTGCGGATGCTGCCGCTCATGGTCGCGGCGATCGCGGGCGGCCTGGCCGCCGCGCACGTGCTGGGGCGCGTCGGGCTGCGCGCGACGGTGGGCGGCGGCCTCGCCCTGACCGCGCTCTCGCTCACCCCGGTGCTGACCTGGGGCACCGAGCAGCATCCGGTGATGCTGACTGCCTGCTTCGTGGGGATCGGCTTCGGCGTCGAGGTCGCCCTGCTGGCGGCGTCGGACACGATCATGGCAACCGTGCCGGAGTCGCGGGCCGGCGGCGCCGCCGCGATCGAGGAGACGGCCTACGAGCTCGGGGCGGGCCTCGGCATCGCCGTCCTCGGGACGATCACCACGATCGTGTACGCCCCCTCCCTCGCAAACGTGCCGGGCATCCCGGCCGGGCTCATGGCGCAGGCGCGTGAGTCGCTGGCCGCGGCCGCGCACGTGGCCGACGAGACCGGTGCGGCCGGGACCGCGCTGCTGGAGGCCGCCCGCGCGGCCTTCGTCACCGCCCTGCACTCCACCATCGCCGTCAGCGTGGCGCTGCTCGCGCTCACCGCGCTGGCGGTGGCCCTGCTGCTCCCCCGCCACGTTCCCACCCCCGCGAGCGCCGACGCCGAGGAGTCCGACAGCGAAGGGACCTGAGCGGACCGGACGCATGACGGCGGCGTCGGCGGGAAAGTGTCCGGGCAAGTCACCCCCCACCCCAGAGTGAGAAGCCGTGAAGAGAACCCTGCACGACTTAGCCTCGCTGGCCGCCCGCATGGGCGTCGGCGGGATCTTCTTCGCCAACGGCTGGCAGAAGCTCGAAGCCGGCCTCAACGCGACCGCCGACCAGTTCACCGCGCTCCAGGCCCCGCTGCCCCATGTGTGGGCGCCGGTGACCATGCTGACGGAGCTGGTGGGCGGCACGCTGCTGATCGCGGGCCTCATCGTGCCGGCCGTCGGGCTCCTGCTGTTCGCCGAGGCTCTCGCGGTGTTCGTGATCACGGCCGGGGACAGCGGCCTGCCGCTCACCGGGGGCGACATCGAACTGATCGTGGCCCTCGGGGCCGCCTCCGTGCTGCTGGCCGTCACGGGCGCGGGCCGGATCTCCGTCGACCACATGGTGGTCATCAAACGGCGCGAGGCCGAGGCCGCCGGAGAGTTCGCCGCCGACGCGGAGGCCGACGCGGTCATCGCGGCGCTGCGCCCGCCACAGCCCGGGGAGCCGGGTGCGGACGAGCCCTCCGCCCGGCCCGCCGCGTCCGGGTCCGCGTCCGGGTCCGGGTCCGGGTCCGGGTCCGGGTCCGGGTCCGGGTCCGGGTCCGCTTCAGGGAAGCCCGCGCCCGCCCCCTCCACCGGCTCGGCCGGGCCGCCGGAGCCGCCCTCGGCGAGCGGTGCGAGTGCGGGCTCCACCTCGTCCGGGACCAGTACGGCCGCGGAGCCGCCGGGCGAGGAGGCCCCTGCCACGACGACGGTGCGGAAGGCCACGCCCCGGCAGCGGCGTACGCGGCGCGAGGACGACACGACCACGGAGAGCCGCGCCGAGGCCCACTGACGGCGGGTCGCCCGGCACGGGCCACAGGCGCGGCCCCCGCGCCCGCGCGTGCGGCGTGCCCGTGCGGCGGCTCTTGGATACGGCGTGCGAGTGGATACGGCGTGCGAGTGGATACGGCGTGCGAGTGGATACGGCGTGCGAGAGGCGGCGTGTGAGCCTCCGCATGCCGCGTGCGTGGATGAAGGGTGCGGCGTTTCCGTGCGGTGAGTGGGCCCGGTCTTCCCGTGCGGCGTGTACGAGATGCGGAGGGGCCCGGCCGGGGCCGGTCAGGGCTCCTGGGAGAGCGGCAGGCACAGGAGGAATCGCGCGCCGCGGGGGCTGTCCATGATCGTCAACGTGCCGCCGTGGCTCTCGGCGATCTGCCGGGCGATGGGCAGGCCCAGTCCGGCACCCCCGGCGTTCCTGCTGCGGGCCGAGTCGAGCCGGGTGAACCGCTGGAAGACGAGGTCCCGCTGGTCCTGTGCGATCCCCGCGCCGTCGTCGAGCACTTCGAGCACGGCCACGCCGGAACGGAACCGTGGGTCCCCGTCATGCGGGTCCTCTCGCCGCACCTCCACCCGTACGGTGCTGGCTGCGTGCCGTTCGGCGTTGTCGAGGAGATTGGTGACCAGGCGGCCCAGCCGGATGCGGTCTCCCCGGACGATCACGCCGGGGGCCAGCTGCGAGACGATCCTCTTGTGCGGACGGCGGGCGTCCAGTTCGGCGGACACGAGCTGCCCGAGGTCCAGCCGCTCGCGCTCGCACGGCGCGCCCGCGTCGAGACGGGCCAGCATCAGCAGGTCGGAGGCGATCGCCTGGAGCCGGTCGAGGCTCTTCAGCACGGCCGGCCCGATCTCCCGCAGGTCGGACTCCTGCGGGGCGCGCAGCGCGTCCTCCACCTGCGCGCGGATCGCGGTGATCGGGCTGCGCAGCTCGTGGGACGCGTCGGAGGTGAAGCGCCGCTGCTGCTCCAGCGTCTCCTCCAGCCGGTCGAGCGTGTAGTTGACGCTCTGCGCGAGGTCGTGGATGTCCCCCTTGGCCTCGGGGACCGGCACCCGCCGCCCGAGGTCCGAGGCGTTGATCTCGTCGAGCTCGGCCCTGATGGCCCGCACCGACAACATCGCCCGCTGCACGCTGCGCTGGGTGCCGTACGCGACGGCGGCCGTGACGAGCGCGGATCCCACGATCAGACCGACCACCAGGCCCGGCGGCACGTTGAACGGCCGGCTCGGCGCGGCGCTGTAGACGGTCCAGTCGCCGCCGTTGCTGTAGACCTCCTGCGCGACCACGGTGTAGCACCGGTCCGGGCCGAAGACGCCGCCGCAGACCTCGCGCGTGGCCTTGCGGGACGGCGGCGAGGGATGGAAGCTCGCCATGGGCGGCTTTCCGGCCATGTCCGGCGTCGCAGAACGCACCCTGCCCTGCGGGTCCACCACCTGGACGGGCTCGTCCCGCCCACTGGGGGGCAGCACGCTCTCCACCTGTCCGTGGTCCACGAGATAGGCGACCCGCCCGCCCGTCGCCGTCACCCTCAGCACTAGGTTGTCCCGGGCCGCCACGTGCAGGGACCACACCAGGACGAACGAGAACGCGATGCACAGCAGGGCGACCACCGTGCCGGTGAACAGCGCGATGCGATTCCTCAACGACCAACGATCCCCGAAACCCACCTGATCGCCCACTTACGACGTGGCGAACTATCCGTGCCTAAGAAATCTACTCTTCGGGGCGTTATTACTTGGTAACGGAACAAACTGGACGAGATGGTCCTATCAGGTCGAAATGCCTCCCCGCGCAACACGACCGGCAAGCAGGTAAAGGAGCCTTCCGGACGGCCCTTCCGGATGGTGGGATATGGGATATGAACGCCGCTGGACCACTGCCGGTAATCGACGTCTCCGCCCTCACCGGCTCAGGGACCGGCCCCGGAACCGGCCCCGGGACCGGCCCAGGGACCGGCCCAGGGAACGGCCCCGAAGCAGGCCACGCGCGCGCCGAGGTCGCACGCCGCATCGAGGCCGCCTGCCTGGACAGCGGTTTCTTCTACATCACCGGACACGGCGTGCCCCAGGCCCTGATCTCCGAGCTCAGGGACGCAGCGGATCGTTTCTTCCGGCTGCCGGAGGAGCACAAGTCGCGCATATCGATGGACCGGGGCGGGCGGGCCTGGCGCGGTTACTTCCCCGTGGGCGGCGAGCTCACCTCCGGCCGGCCCGACCTCAGGGAGGGCCTCTATTTCGGCGCCGAACTCGAACCCGACGATCCCCGGCCGCTGCACGGGCCCAACCTCTTCCCCGAGGAGGTGCCCGAGCTGGGCCCGGCCGTGCTCGCGTACATGGACGCCCTCACCCACGTGGGGCAGGCGGTCATGCGGGGCGTGGCGCTGAGCCTGGGGCTCGACGAGGACTACTTCGCCGCCGGTTACACGGCCCCGCCCACGACCCTGTTCCGGATCTTCCACTATCCGTCCCCGCCGTACGCCGATCCGGAGGAGTGGGGGGTCGGCGAGCACACCGACTACGGCCTGCTGACGCTGCTGCTCCAGGACGACAATCCCGGCCTCCAGGTGCACACCTCACGTGGCTGGATCGAGGCGCCGCCCATCCCGGGCACGCTGGTCTGCAACATCGGCGACATGCTCGACAAGCTGACCGGCGGGCTCTATCGCTCGACTCCGCACCGCGTGCGCAACGCCACCGGCCGGAGCCGGCTCTCCTTCCCGTTCTTCTTCGACCCGGGCTGGGACTGCGAGGTGCCGCCGCTGCCCTCGCTGCCCGCCCGCGAGGGGGGCCGCCCCCGATGGGACGGCCTGGACCTGCGGGCCTTCACCGGCACGTACGGCGACTACCTGACCGCGAAGGTCGCCAAGGTGTTCCCGGGACTCGGCTGCAGGGTGCTGCCGCCGTCCTCTGGAGCACGTGAAAACGTGTAATCACACAAGCGGTGTAAGCAGCACAATGTTGGCCATGCCTCTCCCCCGCTGGTTCGCCGAGCGCGTGGAGCCGACCGCGCCGGACGCCGAGCTGCGCGTCTCCACGATCGAGCTCTTCTTCGACCTCGTGTTCGTCTTCACGATCACGCAGCTCACGTCACTGCTCGTGGACGACTTCACCCGGCAGGACGGAGAGGGGTTCACCGGCCAGGGCACCGTGCAGGCGGTCCTGATCTTCGGTCTGCTCTGGTGGATGTACTCCGGCTACGCCTGGCTCACCAACACCGTGCCGCCGGAGCACGCGGCCCGGCGGGTGCTGATCCTGGGCGGCATGGCCGGGTTCCTGATCATGGCTCTGGCCATCCCGCGCGCCTTCTCGGGCAGCGGCGTGGCGTTCGCCGTCGGCTATCTCGTCATCGTGCTCGTCCACGGCGGGCTCTATCTCCAGGCGACGGCCGCCATCGCCCGGGTCGTGCCGTTCAACCTGACCGCGACCGCGCTCGTCTTCGCCGCCGCGTTCGTCGATTCGCCGTGGAACTACGCGCTGTGGACGGCGGCCCTCGTGCTGATCTGGCTGAGCCCGATCTTCATCGGGCAGAAGGGCTTCCCCCTGCACCCGGCGCACATCGTCGAGCGGCACGGCCTGCTCGTCATCATCGTGCTGGGCGAGTCGATCGTGGCGATCGGCATCGGGGCGACCGACGGCCACCCGGGCGCGGCCCTGATCGTCGCGGCCCTGCTGGGCCTTGCCCTCACCGCGTCGCTGTGGTGGGTGTACTTCGCACGCGACGAGAGCGGGCCCGAACACGCATTGATGCGGGCCGACGTCGTCCAGCGGACCCGGCTCATCCTGGGCGCGTACTTCTACGCCCACATCCCGATCCTGCTCGGGATCGTCGCGACCGCGGCCGGGATCCACAAGGCCGTGGGCCACGGCCACCTCGACCTCGGCCCCGCCGTGGCGCTGGCCGGGGGCACCGCGCTGTTCCTGCTCGGCGACCTGTGGTTCCGCCGGGTGCTCGGGCCGACGCGGACCGCCGTACGGGTCGCCGCGGTGCTGCTGGCCGCGGCGACCGTCCCGATCGGCCTGTGGTCGTCGGCCGCCCACCTCGGCGTGCTGGTCGTCCTGCTGATCGCGATGATCTGCGTCGAGAACGTCCTGCAGCGGCAAGCCGCCACGGCCTAGCCGAACGCGTCGTGGGGGTTCGCCCGGGTGGCTGCGGAAACCGGCGCGGAAACCGGCGCGGAAACCGGTGCGGAACCGGTGCGGAACCGGTGGGCATCCGGCGGGAATCCGGCGGGGAACCGGTGCCACCCGGGCGGGAGGGTCTCAGTCCGCCAGGCCGTTCCTGGCGATCACCTCGCGATACCAGCGGGCGCTGTCGCGCGGCGTGCGCTCCAGCGTGTCGTAGTCGACACGGACGAGCCCGAACCGCTTGTGGTAGCCCCGGGCCCACTCGAAGTTGTCCATCAGCGACCACACGAAGTAGCCGCGCAGGTCGGCGCCCCGGTCCATCGCCGCCCGGGCGGCGCGGAAGTGGGCGTCGAGATAGGAGATCCGGCCGGGGTCGGACACCCCGTCGGGCACGGCGGCCCCGTTCTCCGTGATCATCAAGGGCGTGCCGGGGTAGTCGCGCGACAGCCGTACGAGCAGGTCCTCCAGGCCGGCGGGGTTGATCTCCCAGTCCATCTCGGTGACCTCGCCGTGCGGGTCCTCCCAGGCGATGCCCTCGCTGCCGGGATACTCCGGATGCCCCTCGGCCGAGGGATCGGCGACGACCCGGTTGACCGTGTAGTAGTTGACGCCGAGCACGTCGATCGGCTGCGCGATCGTCGGAAGGTCGTCCACGTTGACCTTGGTGAAACGTTCCAGGTGCGCGAGGACGTCGGCGGGATACTCGCCGCGCAGCACGGGGTCGAGGAACAGCCGGTTCGCCAGCCCGTCGATCAGGCGGGCCGGCTCGGGGTCGCCGAGGATCGGCGTCAGGTTCAGCGTCAGCGAGACGGTCTCCGCGCCTCCCGCCCGCAGCGCCTGCACGGCCAGGCCGTGCCCGAGCATCAGGTTGTGGGCGGCGGTGAACGCGGCGGCCGGGTCGGTCACCCCGGGCGCGTGCCGGCCGGACCCGTGCCCGACGAACGCCGACACCCAGGGCTCGTTGAGCGTCGTCCAGACGCCGACGCGGTCGCCGAGGAGCCGGTGCACGACGGCGGCGTAGTCGGCGAACCGGAAGGCCGTCTCGCGGTTGGTCCAGCCGCCGGTGTCCTGCAGCGTCTGCGGCAGGTCCCAGTGATAGAGCGTCGCGACCGGCGTGATGCCCTTGGCGAGCAGGGCGTCGACGAGGCGGTCGTAGAAGCTCAGGTCGGCCAGGCGCGGCCAGGCCACCGAGAACCGGTATGCCTTCAGCCCCAGCCACGCCATGATCTCGACGTCCTCGAGATAGCGGTTGTAGTGGTCGCAGGCCACGTCGCCGGTGTGGCCGTCGGCGACCATCCCGGGGGTGTGGGAGAAGGTGTCCCAGATCGAGGGCACGCGGCCGTCGGCGTGGACCGCTCCTTCGATCTGGTACGACGCGGTCGCGGCCCCCCACAGGAAGCCGTCGGGAAATGAGGTCATCGTGAACTTTCGCGAATCGTCAGCCGAGGTTCGAGGAGTGTCGACTCCGGGACGGCCTGGCCCTCCAGCTTGGCCATGAGCAGCCGGACCGCCTGCCTGCCGACGTCCTCGGCGGGAATGAGCACGGAGGTCAGCGCTGGGCTGGCCCGCTCGGCGATGTCGTCCGGGCAGATCGCCACCACCGAGACGTCCTCGGGCACCCGCCTCCCGAGGATCCGCAACGCCCCCAGCACGTGGCCGGCGGCCGCCTCGTTGTGCACGACGAGCCCGGACAGGCCCGGCCGCTCGTCGAGCAGCAGCTTGACGGCGGCGTGGACCTCGTCGAACGACTCCTCGCAGGGGCGCGCGTCGGCCTCGATCCCGTGCCGCCGGGCCGCCTCGACGAAACCCGCCATCGTCCGCTCGGCGAAACCCGTGCCGCGCTCGTAGACCACGCGCGGCGCGCCGAGCAGCGCGATCTCGCGATGGCCGAGGTCGGCCAGATGGTCGGCGCACAGCGCCCCGGCGCGGGCGAAGTCGAGGTCGACGCAGGTCAGCCCTTCGGGGTCGGCCGGGAAACCGATCAGCACGGCCGGCTCGGCGAGCTTGCGCAGCAGCGGCACGCGGGGGTCGTGGATCTCCACATCCATCAGCAGCAGCCCGTCGACCAGCGCGCTGGCCGCCACCCGGTGCAGCCCCTCGGCCCCTTCGTCCGCCGTCATGAGCAGCACGTCGTGGTCGTACTGGCGGGCCGTGGTGACGACGGAGGTCGCGAACTGCATGAGGACCGGCAGGTTCATGCCTGCCCGCAGCGGCAGCACCAGGGCGATGACCTTCGCCCGCTTGCTCGCCAGCGCGCGGGCGCCGGCGTTGGGGTGATAACCGAGGACCCGCACGCTGTCCAGGACGCGTTGCCGGGTGGCCGCCGAGATCGCCCGCTTGCCGCTCAGCACGTACGACACCGTGCTGACGGCGACCCCCGCGTGCTTGGCGACATCGGCGATCGTCACGGTCCTCACGGGCAGAACCCCAACGCGCTCACCGTGACCCCCTCGCTCTCGTACACCACATAAAGATCGCGCACTCCCGCGGCTCCCGCCAGAGGGGTGCTCACCTCCACGAAATCATGCCTGGTCGCCGTGGGCGGAACGCTGACCGCGCCGGCGACCTCGCCGATCAGAGGATCGTCGAGCCGCAGCGTGACCACGCCGCCCTCGTCGCTCGACACCGCGAGCAGGCAGGCGGAGGGGCCCTGATCACCGAAGCCCCCACCGAAGTCCCCACCGAAGTCCCCACCGAAGTCGCAGTCCTTGAAGACGATCCACGCCCCCGGTCCCGTGGAGCGGACCGCGTCGCCGGAGTCGAGAGCGGCGTCGCACAGCACCACACCGTCGTACTCGTCGTGATCGGCCGCGTCCAGTGGCCCCGAGGTCAGGTCGCGCGGCGGGATGCGCTCGCCGCGCACCCGGAACGGCGCGCACAGCCGGATGTCCCCCGACGAGGCGCCCACCTGCACCGTGTGCGCGGCCTCCTCGACCACGAACCTGCCGCGCGTCACGTCCCAGAAGGCGAGGTCGCCGACCGGCACGTCCACCGACACCGTACGGCTCTCGCCCGGCGCGAGCCGCACCTTGACGAAGCCGCGGAGCTGGCGCAGGGGCTGCTTCACCCGGGAGCGCCGCTGGTGGGTGTAGAACTGCACGACCTCCTCCCCCGCGCGTCCGCCCGCGTTCGTCACGGTCACCCGGACGGTCAGCGTGTCGCCCTCGGCGAGGTCGGCCGACGACAGCTCCAGGTCGGAGTAGGCGAAACGGGTGTAGCTCAGGCCGTGCCCGAACGGGTAGAGCGGCCGGCCGCGGTAGTAGAGGTAGGTGGCGTCGGAGGCGATGATGTCGTAGTCGAGCAGGTCGGGCAGCTCGGCGGCCGAGCGATACCACGTCTGGGTGAGGCGGCCGCCCGGGTCCTCGTCGCCGAGCAGCACATCGGCGAGCGCGTGGCCGTACTCCTGGCCGCCGTGGGCCGACCAGACGATCGCGGGCAGGTGCTCCTGCGCCCAGGTCACGGCGAAGGGGTAACCGCTGGAGACCACCAGCACGGTCGCCGGGTTGGCCGCGTGGACGGCCTTCAGCAGGGCCTCCTGCCGCTCGGGCAGCGCCAGCGTCGCGCGGTCCTCGGTCTCGCGGCCGTTCACCAGCGGGTGGTCGCCGAGCACGACGATCGCGACGTCGGCGCGGGCCGCCGCCTCCGCCGCGCGGGCCGCGCCGCTCTCGACGGGCTCCAGGGCCAGCACGGACGCGGCGTCGGGATCGTCGGTCGTGCGCACGACGCCGCCGGTCACGGTGACGTAGTCGCCCGAGGAGATGTTGCGCAGCACCACGCCCCTCGGCCGCTCCTCGATCCGGAAGGTCTGGCGCACCTCCCAGCCGTTCGGTCCCGGCTGGTCGTTGGTGAGCACACCGCCCTCACCGGCCTGCACGTGCCGGCCGTTGGCGCACGACCGGAACGCGTACGCGCCGCCGCCCCAGTCGAACACGTCGAAGCAGGAGCGCTCGCTCCCGACGTACAACGGCCCGCCGGCAGGGTCGGCGGACGCGCCGACGTACCCGCCCTCGGTGCGCAGCGCCACCCGGTCGACGCCCTCGCAGTAGACGGTCTCGCACCGCTCGGCGAGCCCCGCCAGGGCCGTGACCTGGTAGGGCAGCGTGCCGCTGTACCAGTCTTCGAACAGCGCGTCGGCCAGCGGGCCGATCACCGCGACCGTACGCGGGGCCGTCAGCGGGAGCAGTCCGTCGTTCTTCAGCAGGGTGATCGACTGGCGGGCGGCCTCCCGCGCGAGCCGCCGGTGCTCGGGGCTGTTGACGACGTCGTGGGTGATGTCGTCGTACGGCGTGTCGGGGTCGAACTCGCCCAGGCGCACCCGGATCGACAGCGCGTGCCGGGCGGCGGAGTCGATGTCGGCCTCGGTCAGCAGGCCGCGGTCGAGCGCGGTCCTGACGTGGCCCAGGGTGGCGGTGCTGTCCGCGTCGTCCTGGGTGAAGCTGTCCAGCCCGGCCTTGATCGCGTGCGCGTACGCCTCCGTCAGATCCTTGTGGTAACCCTGCAGCCCGGCGAGGTTGCCCGGCGCGTACGCGTCGCTGACCACGAGGATGTCGTCGGGCGCCCACGTCCGCAGATGGTCGGCGATCAGCGGCGACAGGTGGGCAGGCCGGCCGTTCACCAGGTTGTACGACGGCATGACGGCCACCGCGGCCCCCGCCTCCAGCGCCGGGCGGAACGCCTTGAGCTCGTATTCGTGCAGCACCCGCGGCGGCAGGACGCTGGAGGTCACGCACCGGTCGGTCTCGTTGTTGTAGCCGAGGAAGTGCTTCAGCGTGGGCGCGGTCTTCAGCACGGACTGGCCCCCGCGCAGGCCGCGCGCGTAGGCGGTGCCCATCACCCCGGTCAGCCAGGGGTCCTCGGAGTAGCCCTCCTCGTTGCGCCCCCAGCGCGGGTCGCGCAGCGGGTTGACCACCGGAGCCCAGACGTTGCGGCCCACGCTCTGCGGATCCTTGTGGTGGAAGGCCATGACCTCGTCGCCGGTCGCCTCCCCCACCTGGCGGACCAGGTCCGGGTTCCAGGTGCTGGCCAGGCCGACGGCCTGGGGGAACACCGTCGCCGGGCCGTGCCAGGCCAGGCCGTGCAGGGCCTCGGTGCCGGTGCGGAAGCTTCGCAGGCCGAGCCGTTCGACCGGCGCCTGGTATTGGTGCAACAGGCCGATCTTCTCGTCGAGCGTGAGCCGGCCGAGCAGGTCGTCCACCCGTTCGGCGGGAGACAGCGCGGGGTTCCGGAATGCCGGGTCCTGGTCGTGTCTCGCCGGTTCGTTCATCTGGAGACTCACCCTTCGCGTCGAAGCGCTTCGATGACCTGCCGAAAAACGCGCCCGTGAGGGGCGTCGCGAGGATCCGCATGTTCGGTTGGGGAAGCGCCGTCGTCGAAGCGCTTCGAAAGGGTTACCGCAAGTTTCCGGCGTGTAAATCCGGGCTTATCCGGAAGAGTGCCCTCATCCTCGGCTCAGGTCAAGACCCTTGTTCGCACCGGTTTCACGTCGATGTCACACCGCTGCCCCCTCCGGCCGTACGCGGAGCCGTGGCGTGGGCCGCATGCCGAGCCGGGCGGCGGGCTGTAGGCGGAGGCTGGGTGCGGGCCGCGGGCCAAAGCGAACGGCGAGCTGTCCGAGCTGTAGGTGAAGGCGGGTCCGGGCCGCGCACCAAGGCGAACAGCGAACTGCGAGCGAAGCCAGGCACAGGCCGCGGGCGAGGACGGGCGGGGGGCCATGCGCGGTTCTGACGCGAAGGCGGGCGGCGGGGGCATGCGGCGGGCGCGGGCCGTATGCGAGCCCTGACACGAAGGCGGGCGCGGGGCCGGAGTCCCGGCAGGCCCGCGCCCGCCCTTTCCGCCGACGCTCGGGCGTCAGCCGACGATCTGCAGCAGTGCCTGCCGCCTGGCCGCGGCCGGCTCGGTCAGGCGCTGCACCTGCCTGCCGTTCCTGTCGAGTACGACGAGGGTGTTGGCGGTGCGCCCGGCGACCCGCACGACGAGGCGGCCGTCCCGCAGGTAGTAGGCGCCGATGAGCGAGCCCTTCACCGGGATGGCGACCTTCTTTCCGGTGGCCACGTCGACCACGACCGGGCGGAAGCTCCCCGGCCAGGAACCGTCCCCTCCTGCCGCGTTCCTCGACAACGGCGCCACGACGACCTTCGAGCCGTCGGGAGACAGGCTCTGCACGTGGTTCGCGAGAGCGACGCCCTTGACCTTGGTCGCCTTGCCGGTCTTCACGTCGAGGCGGTAGACGCCCTCGGTCGTCCCGGCGTACCCCGCGAGGTAGCGGCCGTTCGCCGACCAGGCCAGGTGGCACAGCCCGAGGGTCGTGCCCGCCCTCCTGCGGCCCCTGCCGTCGGCACCGACGACCGAGATCGGCCGCGCGTCCGAGTTGCCCTTCCCCACGTACGCGACCCGCCTGGAGTCGGGCGACCAGACCGGGGTGGCACACGGGAACCCGGCCGCGGCGCCCTTGGCCGCGGTCGTGACCCTGCGGCCGTCGCCGACCCGCACGTACCCGGCGTCGGTTATCCAGGCGAGCTTCCTGCCGTCCGGGGACGCGGAGAACTGACCCGTCATCGGCATGGCGCCCAGCTTCGTGAAGCCCTTGCGGGGCTCGTAACGGCTGACCGGGAAACCGGTGTCGTACGACAGGTAGACGGCGACCCCGGTGAGGGGCTTGGGCGCGGCGGCCGGAGCAGCGGCCGGGGCAGTCGATGTGGGAGCGGCCAGTGCGGGGGCGGCGAACGCCGGGGTGGCCAGCGCGGCCGTGAGCGTGGCGCAGAGCGCGGCGGCGGACAGCGGGCGTGTGTTCATCATGGTCCAATTCGTCGGCAGTGCATGTTCGACGCCTCGCGTCCCGGCCGGGTTCGCAGTCGCTCGATTCCGGTACACCTGCCGCCAGGACCAATGCACCGGGCGCATGGGTCCGGCCCGGCGCGCCGCCCGCGCGGGCGGGCGGCGGGGTGGGGGTCAGCGTTGGGCGGGCAGGCGGCCGGAGTCGACCGAGTCGAGCACCCGCGCGGCGGCCCCGAGCGCGGCGGCGCCGTACCCGAGCGTGGACACCTCAAGGCGGCAGCCTCCCCCGCCGGGGGCGAGCACCCTGCCGTACATCTCCTCCTCCGCGCACGCGACGAGCCAGGGCGCCAGCGGCACGTAGTAGCCCCCGAGGATCACGACCTCGGGGTTGAGCATGTTGGCCACGGCGGCCATTCCCCTGCCGAGGTGGCGCCCCACGTTCTCCAGCAGCGCGAGGATGTCCTGTTCGCCGTTGCGTGCGCGGCGTACGACCTCGTCGATCTCGAGTTCGAGCTCGGACGGCGAGGCGTCGGGCGCGGTGTGCGCGAGGATCGCGCCGATCCCGGCGACGGCCTCCAGGCAGCCGCGCCGGCCGCAGCGGCAGGTGGGCCCGGCGGGGTCGAGCTCGATGTGGCCGATCTCGCCGCTGTAGCCCTGCCCGCCCCGCCTGAGCCGGCCGTCCATGATGATGCCCGCGCCCACGCCGACCTCGCCGGTCACGTAGACGAGGTTGGCGGCGTTGCGGTGGGGGCCGAACCGGTGCTCCGCCAGGGCGGCGAGGTTGGCGTCGTTGTCCACGAGCACGGGGAAGCCGGGGTCGCGCAGCGCCTTGGTGAGGTCGCCCGCCAGATCGGCGTCGCGCCAGCCCAGATTGGGGGCGACCCGCACGTTCCCGTTGACGTCGACCAGGCCGGGCACGGCCACGGTCAGGCCGAGCACCTGCCGGGCCTCCTTGGTCATGCGGCTGACGACCCGCCGGGCGAGCGCCGCCATGGCGACGACCGCCTGCCCCGCACTGGAGGTGCCGCCGGGGAAGGACCGCCGCCAGTTCAGGAGCTCCTCGCCCTTGAGGTCCACCGCGACCGCCGAGATGTAGTCGACGTTGACCTCGATGCCGATCGCGGCGTACGGCGAGCCGTCCAGGACGAGCATGGTGGCGGGCCGGCCCACGCGGTGCTCGGTCAGGCCGGTCTCGCGGAGCAGGCGCCGGTCGATGAGATCGGCGACCAGGCTCGACACGGTGGCCTTGTTGAGGCCTGTCGAGGCGGCGATGTCGGCACGCGAACAGGGGGCGTTCTCCCGGACGAACCGCAGCACGACGGCAAGGTTGGTCGCCCGCACGTCGGTGAAGTCGGCCGGCTGTGGCCCGTTGTGCGATGTGATCAATGTCCGCCCCGTTCCCGCTCGGGCTCATCATGCCGCAATTGCGAGCAATTTGACACGACAGCGGCGGCTGGAATCGCGGCACGCACGGACGCGCGGGCAGCCCCGCGCCCGGCTTGGCACCGGCCACCGGCCCCAGCGCCTCCCGGGTAACCTGGTGGCACTCGACTCCTCCGACATTTGTTTGGCTAAGGAACTAACTAAAAGACTACCGTGCAGCGTCATGTGAATCCAGGGGCAAGCGCCCGGGTGAGACGAGGGACGCGCCGGCGGACTCTCGGCCGGTGTCGAAGTCGAACACCAGGGGCGAACCGCGCCGGCACGAACCCGGAAGCCGAGCACTGAGGGCGGACACCGGGGGCGGACACCGGGGGCGAACCGCGGAAGCCGAGCACCGGAGGCGAATCGGGGAGCAACCGGAGTGCAAACGGGAATCAACCGCCATAGGCGAGCCTGAGCACCGTGAAGAGGGACATGTCGCATTACCTCGGCGAATTGCTCGTGTGGGAGATCGAGGACTATCTCCGTGCCCGCTCCGCCCGGCCGGAACGGGCCCGGGTGGCCCGCATCCGGGTGCCCGACCGGCCCGCGGCCGAGACGGTCGCCGCGGACCTGGAGGCGGGTGGCAGTTTCCACGCCGCGGCGAGGCGGGCCATGGCGCTGGGCATGACCCTGTCGGACGACCTGTTCTGCGTGGTGACCAGGGACGAGCACCCGGAGGTGTTCGAGGCCGTGCCCGGCACCACGCTGCCGCCCAAACGCGAGGGCGAGGGATTCCTCATCATCCGCCTGGTCGGGTTCGAGCCCTGAGCGTGTCGCGCGGCATGAGGGCCTCCGGCGGGAGTGGATCCCGCGCGGAGGCCCTCATGACCGTCAGGGCGGCCCGCCGCTCTTGGTCGTGTCTGACACAGATCATGGCTCTGCTGCGCGCGGCCCGTACGGCGCCGCGCTCGCGACGGGCAGCATGCGCCGGACGCTCCCTAGCGTGCGACGGCGCCCGTGACCTCTCGGTCGACAATCCTGGTCGCGCCCGCCTCCCGGGCGCAGTGCGCGCAGCAGAACCAGCGGCCGTCGAACTCCGAGCCGTGGCCCACGATGCGGCACCCACAGTGCTCGCACACGGGCGCCATCCGGCTGATGGCGCATTCGAAGCTGTCGAAGACGTGCACCGCTCCCTGGCTGTGCACTTCGAAGGCCATGTCGTAGTCGTTGCCGCAGACCTCACATGTAGCCATGGTTTTCCCCCCGTCGACTCGCGGTCGAGGGGGGAAATACCCGCCTAAATCTGCACGAACACCGCCTCACAGGGCGTCGAGCAGGGCCTTGGCCACGGACTTCGCCCCGGTGGCCGCCTCCTTCGGGTCCATGAGCACGGAATCGGCCGAGTTGATCGGTGTGTTCTCCGGGCGGTCACTGCCGGACAGCAGCACCCAGATGACGTTCTTGCCGTCCAGGGCGTAGATCTCGTACCGGTTGCCCTGGGCGGTGTCGGTGCGCTGCCGGATCGCCTGACCGAACGCCTCCTGCCCGAAGCCGGTCAGCTTCTCGACCCTGCCCCACTTGATGCCGCCGATCTGGCTGTTCGCCGTGAACTTGGTCTTCGAGCGCTGGTCGATGAGGTAGTAGCGGGCGGATTCCTCGTCCCAGAAGGTGTGGATGGCGACCCGCAGGTTGCGCCACCGGACCTTGCCTCCGCCGAGCGGCAGCTTCTCGTTCCACCACTGGCACTGGGAGACGTTCGACTTGCCCTCCTTGCTCCGCACCGCCACGCCCTCGGTGTCCGGCACCAGGGTGGCCGCCAGCGTCGTGAGACTCACGCAGGCCCGGGGCAGGGGGATCTTCGTGGGCGAGGGCGACGGCGTCGGGCTCGGCTTGGGACGCGCGTGATAGGGCAGCGGCTGTCCGGCCCGCCAGGCGGTCACCGACTTGGCGAGCTGCCCGAGCAGCCCCTTCACCTCCCGCAGGGCGTTCTCCTCGGTGATCGACTGCGTGGACTCCGTCGAGAGGAAATCGGCTTCCTTCTTCTTCTGGCTCGCCTCGTACTTCACCTGGAAGACCACGTCGCCCACCCGGCCGACTCCCTGGCCGAAGGAGTACCAGTATTTGTCGCCCTCCCGCGTCCACTGGTACTGCGCGGCCGCCTGGTCGCCGATGCCCTGGTACTCCTGGACCGGCGAGTAGTAGTGCTCCTTGTCCGAGTGGGTCTCCTGGTACTTGTACTGCTTGAACTCTCCGTCGAACTGGATCCGCGCGGACTTCTCGGCCGTGGTCGTCCCGATCGCCTCGTACTTGGACACGTTCACCGTGATCTCACGGCTGCGGATGAGGTCCTTGTACGAGATGTTCCGGTTGACCCAGCCGCACGTGTAGCGGACGTAGCTGACGAGGCTGTCGCCGCGGTTGTCGTTCGTCGAGGAGTCGATCGTGGCTCCCGGCACGAGGCGCTCGGCCTCGTCCGGGTCGAGCATCGAGCACACGTCGGCGGTCGCCGCCACCGGCGCGGCCGTGGCCGAATTCCTGGCCGTCGCCGCCGCCGTCGTCGTCGCACCCGCCTTGGTGGTGGTCGTCCCCGTCTGCCGCATCGTCATGAAGGCGAACGTCCCCCCGGCCACCACCAGTACGGCGACGACCGCCGCCACCGGCAGCACCCATCCCCGCCGCGCCGGAGCGGAGGGCTGGGTCGGCATCTGCCACAGCTCGGGCGGAGGCGGCGTCGCCGCCTGCCAGCCCTGTCCCGGCTGCCCGGACGGCGGGCCGCCCTGTCCACTCTGCCCGCTCTGGCTGCTCTGGCCACTCTGCCCGCCCTGGGACGGATAGGGATAGGGATTCGACTGCGGTTGCGGTGATTGAGACTGGGGCGACTGCGACGCGGGCGGCTGCGAACCCGGGGGCTGAGGCGGCCCGGCCGGATGCCCCGCCTGCGGCAGGCCCTGACCGCTCGACGCCCCGGGATACCCTTCCGGCTGCGGCGCGCCGCCGGGCGCGGCACCCGGATAAGCACCCGGGTACGGCTGCTGCCCGGCCGACGGACCGGGATAGGGCCCCGGGGCGGGATACCCGCCCTGCTGCGGCTGCGCGCCCGGCTGCTGCTGCGCACCAGGCCCCGAACCGGAATACCCACCCGGCGGCTGCTGCCCACCGGGGTACCCGTCCGCCTGCGGTTGAGGTCCAGCCGGGTACGCGCCCGGCTGCGGCTGCCCACTGGGATACGCGCCCGGCTGCGGCTGCGCACCGGGGTACCCCCCGTGCTGCGGCTGGGACCCGGGCGGCGTTCCCGGATACCCACCCGGCGGCTGCTGCCCACCGGGGTACCCGTCCGCCTGCGGTTGAGGTCCAGCCGGGTACGCGCCCGGCTGCGGTGGCGGCCCGGCGTACCCACCCTGCTGCGGACCGGCAGGGTACGCACCCGGCAGCGGCGGACCGTACGCACCGGGCTGTAGCGGTTGAGCCCCCGGCGTGCCGGGCGGGAGTCCCGGTCGTGCGGCGGACGGCTGATAACCGGGCGGGGCACCGAACGGTGAGCCGGGCTGTGAACCAGGCGGCGGGCCGAACGGTGACGCAGGCTGAGGACCCGACTGGGGACCAGGCTGAGGACCCGACTGCGAGCCAGGCTGGGGACCCGACTGTGAGCCGGGCGGCGGGCCGTACGGGGGCGGGTAGGGCGGAACCCCCGGCTGGGGGTGCGGGTACGGCGGCAGTCCCTGCCCGGGGCGGTCGTCCCGGGGAGGCGTCGCGCCGGGCTCGACGGGGGCGTCGTCACCGCTGGTCATGGGGGTCTCCTACAGATGCTGAGCGGGAGGTCACCCGAGCCCGATGCCGACGAGTTCGGCGGCGCGCTCGGCCGTGCGCCGGTCGGCGGGGGTGACCGAGGGGTCACCGTTGCGCCGGTAGGCGACCTCGACGATGAGATTGCTGAGGCGGAACCAGACCGTGGCCCCGGTGGTCCCGGTGGCGGGGTCGGAGGAGTCGCAGGTGAAGGCCTCGTCGGCGATCCCGGGCAGGTCGCGCGCGGCGGGGCACCGCGCGGCCCGCTCCGCCGCGAGGTCACGGGAGGCCGCGGCCTCCCCGTCCCCATCGGCCGGCAACCGGTATCCGACCGTGATCGTCCCGTCGTGGCCGGTGGCGTGCTCCTTCCACTCGCATCGCCCCTCGGCGGCGGGTCTCCCACGCGGCGTGGCGCCGAGGACGTCGCGGATCTGCTCCGTGGTCAGGCTGCGGCAGGCGTCGGGGACGCCGTCGAACCGCCCCGAGCCGCCCTGTTTCCCGGACACGAGGAACCAGGCGCCCAGTCCCGCCGCGAGGCCGACGACGACCACCACCGCGGCGATCGCGACAAGCCGCCACATTCCGCCGGGCCGGCCGGCGGGTGCCGACGGGGAGGCCGGCGGCGCGGCGGCGGCGTGCAGGGCCTGCCGTACGACCTCGGGCGGCGGGCGACGCGCCGGGTCCTTGTCGAGCAGGGCGAGCACGATCCACGTGAGCACCCGCGAGGCCCGGGTCATGGGCCGGGGCTCGTGGAGCAGGACGGCGGCGACGAGCGCGGCCGCCATGTTGCGGTGGAACGGCGGCTCCCCCTCGACGGCGGGGTAGAGCGTGGCCCCGAGGGACCACAGGTCGGAGGGCGGCCCGTCCGGCTCGTCGCGGAACCGTTCCGGGGACATGTAGTTGGGCGACCCCGCCGAGCTCTGCCAGGAGTTCCCGGTGCGGCCGACCGGTGCGGCGATCCCGAAGTCGGTGAGCAGCGCGCGGCCATCCGGCCCGATGAGGACGTTGGCCGGTTTGACGTCGCGGTGCAGGATGCCCCGGGCGTGGGCAGCCTCCAGCGCGTCGAGCACGGCCAGCCCGATCTCGGCCACGCGCTCGGACGCGAGCGGCCCGTCCTCCCGGATGATCTTGTCGAGGGAGCGGCCCGGCACCAGGTCCATGACGATCCACGGCTGCCCGGCGTGCCCGACGACGTCGTGGACCGTGACGATGGACGGGTGGGTGAGCCGCCCGGCCGCCCGGGCCTCCTCGATGGCTCTGCCGAGGAAGTCGGCGCGCTGCCGCTCGTCCAGGTCCGGCGGGACGTGCAGCTGCTTGATCGCCACCTCACGCCGCAGCAGCTCGTCGTGGGCGCGCCAGACCGTGCCGCCGCCGCCCTCGCCGAGCGGTTCGGCGAGGCGGTAACGCCCGGCGAGCACGTCCACGGTCAGGCCAGCTCTCTCAGGCCCTCGGCCGCCGCCGAGGCGGCCGAGACGGCCCGGTCACGCAGGTCGGCCGGGGAGCTCACGTCGAGATCGGCGAACTGGAGCCGCAGGACGAGGTCGCCGAGCCGGAAGTACACACCCGCGGCCTGTGCCTTGCCGTCGGGGGTGGTGAGGTCGAAGGCGAACGCCTCGTCGGCGACGTCGGGTGTGTCCCGTGCCGCCGTCTCGATGACCTGGGTCCTGCTGTCGAGGCCGATCTCGTACCAGAGCCAGCTCGCGTCGCGCGGCCCCGAGGCGTACTGCCTGCGCAGCCCCTCCATCAGCGTCTGCGCCGCCGCCGTGTCGAGTTTCCACGGCTCGGGGGTGTCGGAGTCGGTCTCCGCGCTGAGTTCGATGCCGCTGCCCTTCACGGTCCACTGGCAGCTCGTCTTGCCCGGCCGTGGCTGCGCCGCCGCGCCCAGAACGCGCCGCACCTCCCCGGCAGGCAGCGCGCGGCACAGGTCCACGGCGCCGTTGAAGGTGGGCGAGACCCGGTGCACGGGGTCGCTCGGCCGTTCGTCCGGCCCGGCGGAGAGCACGACGACCGCCACGGCGGCCGCGACGCCGGTCAGGGCGACGGCCCCGGCGGCGTACCACCACCGGGGAGTCCGCTTGCGCGCCTCGATTCGCAGGCCGCGCCGGGAGTCGAGGTCGGGCACGCCGCCGTCGGCCACCTGCCGCAGCAGCCCGAGCGCGGTCGCCGCGTCGGGGCGGGCGGCCGGTTCGCGCGCCATCATCCACAGCAGCACCGGGCCGAGCGGTCCCGAGAGCACCGGCGGACGGGGAGCCTGGGTGAGGGTCGCCCGGATCACCTCGGAATGCCTGCCCTGGTAGGGCGCGACGCCCTCGGCGGCCGTGTAGAGGGTGGCGGCGAGCGACCACAGGTCGGAGGCCGGGCCGCCCGGCTCACCCGCGAGCCGTTCCGGGGCGATGAATCCCGGTGAGCCGACCATCAGCCCGGCCTCGGTGATCGACGCCTGGTCGGCCGGACGGGCGATGCCGAAGTCGGTGAGAAGCACCCGGCCGTCGGCGGAGAGGAAGACGTTGCCCGGCTTGACGTCCCGGTGCTGCACGCCCTCGGCGTGCGTGGCCGACAGCGCGTCGAGCAGGCGGGCGCCGAGGTCCGCCACCTGCCGGTACGGCATCGGCCCGTACGCGGTGATCTGCCGGGCGAGATCGTGGCCGTGCCGCAGCTCCATGACGATCCACGGCCTGCCGTCCTGGAGGAGCACGTCGTGGAGCGCGACGATCCCGGGATGCCGGACGCGAGCGGTGACCTCCGCCTCGCGCATGACCCTGGCGATCAGCTCGGCCCGCTCGCGCTCGCCGAGGCCCTCGGGGAGGCGGAGCTCCTTGATCGCGACCTCGCGGTCGAGCACGGAGTCTCTGGCCAGCCACACCGTGCCCATGCCACCGGAGCCCAGCGGGCGTACGAGGTGGTATCGCGAGGCCAGCGTCCCCCTCAGCGATTCGGCCATATGGGGGAGAATAGCGAAAGCGTGATTGATCGCCCGACGAAATCCTTCCCAGGCCCCGTGATCGACGCATAATGGGGGCCTCCAGAGACGGACCGCCTCGAAACGGAGGGCGAGTTGCTCGCCACCAGCCCGTTACGACCGGACGATCGGGAGCGGCTCGGTGACTACCGGCTGCTCGGCCGGATCACCGAGACCGCACACGCGGTGGTCTACTCCGCTGAGGCGGACGCGGGCGGCCATGTGATCGTCACCTTGTATGACGTGACGCTCGGCGACCCCGACGCCTTCCTCCTCGCGGTGGACGCCGTACGGCGGCTTCCCGCCTTCCACCTCGTGCCCGTCCTCGACGCCGGCACCAGCGGGGGCAGGCCCTACGTCGTGACGGAGCCGGTTGACGGGCCCACGCTGTCCGAGGAGGTGGCCGCTCGGGGGCCGCTGCCGGAGCCGGCGCTCTACCGGTTCGCCGTCGGGACGGCGACCGCGCTGGTCGCCGTCCACGAAGCCGGAGCCGTGCACGGAGCGTTCGGCCCGGACGCCGTGATCCTGACCCCGGACGGCCCTCGCGTGACCGGCGCCGGCATCGCCCCGCTGCTGAGACCGGCCGCCCCTCCCGGCGACGCCGCCGCTGATGCCAGGGCCGATCCAGGGGCCGATCCAGGGGCCCACCCAGGGGCCCACCCAGGGGCCCATCCAGGGGCCGACCGCGGCGCCACCCTGCCCGTGGACCTCGACGGGCTGACGCCGGAGGAGCTCGCCGGACGGGCCACCGGGCCGCCTGCCGACGTGTTCGCCTGGGCGGGCGCCGTCGTCTTCGCCGCCACGGGACACCGGCCGTTCGAGGCGGGCTCGCCCGCGGCCGTCGTCACCAGGGTGCTGCACGGCGAACCGGACCTGTCCGCGCTGGAGGAACCGCTGCGGAGCCTGATCGCCGGATGCCTCGCGAAGGACCCGGCGGCCCGCCCCACCGCCTCCGACGCCCTGCTCACGCTGGTCGGCCATTCCCTGCTCACCGTCCCCGTCGACCGCGGCCCACGCATGGCGCTTCCCGCCGCCGCGTCCGGGGACGATCGCGGCGAGCCCGGCGGCACGGACGCCGCACCGGCCCCGCAGCGGCCCGCGGCGGGGTCCGCGGCAGAGTCCGCGGCAGAGTTCGCGGCAGGGTCCGCGCGAGGCACACGGGCCCGGTGGAGGCGGCCGGCCCTCGCTCTCGCCGGGCTCGTGATCGCCCTCGCCTCGGCCGGCGGCGGCCACGCGCTCGCGCTGCGCCAGGCCGCCGCGACCGGCCCGGTCACGACGTCGCCGCCGCCGGTCGAGATCGTCTCGGCCGCCGCCGACCCGCCCACGCCTCCCGCCGCCACCACCCGCCTGAAGGTGCCCGGCGTACGCATGATGCTGCACGAGAGCCCTCAGGACGCCGTACGGATGACGGGCTACCGGGTCGGTCCGGACACCTACCTGCGGACGGGGGACGCGTTCGAGAAGCTGGAGACGCCGGACGTCGAGCCGCTCGTTTCCCCAGGAGGGGCCTGGCTCGCGCTTGTCCTGGCGAAGAAGGGGTCCGTCGAGTTCCGCGACCAGCGCGGCGGAGAGCGGTTCACCCTCGCCGCGCCGGCCCCGGACGGGAAGCTCGACCGGCCCGTCTGGTCTCGTGACGGCGCCCGGCTCCTGCTGTCCGTCATGACCGGAAAGAACACCCCCACGGGCTTCGTGGTGCTCGACCCCGCCACGCGGACCTCGTCGTACGTGGACACGCAGGACGAGCACGAGCAGGGGGTGGGTTCCTACGCGTGGCTGCCGGACGGATCGGGAGTCGCCGTCGGCCACGCCACCGGCTCCGGGCACGGTGTCCGGTTCCGCGACCTCACCGGACGGCAGACGCGCGACCTGCCCTGGGTGGGTCCGGGTGTCGGCCGCCGTCTCTTCTCCCCCTCAGGGCGGCTCTTCGTCACGTACTGCCCGAGCGGCGGCACCCTGTGCCTGTGGGACACCGCCACCGGCGTCCGCAGGCACTCGATCGCGATCTTCTTTTCCGGCGCCGTGTTCCTCGGCTGGTATGACGACGCGCACCTTCTCCTGATCGACCCGACCCGGAAGAACCACGAGGTCGTCGTCATGGACGAGCGGGGACGGCAGCAGCGGGTGCTCGCCGAGATCGCCCCGGCCGACGACGCCGACGACCTGATCTTCTCCTACACCCCCTTATCCGGCACCCCCTTATCCGGCACCCCCTTATCCGGCACCCCCTCCTCCGGCACCCCCTTCTCCAGCACAGGGAGCTGACCGATGCCCCCCGTCGCACCGCCGGGTCCGGGCGACCCGGCCGCGCTCGGTCCCTACCGCCTCACCGGGCGGCTCGGCGAGGCCACGTACACGGCCATGTCCCCCTCCGGGGAGCGGGTCGTGGTGAAGCGGTTCCCCGCCACGGCCCGTCCCGGCCCGGCGCGGCTGGAGGCGCTGCGGCGAGCCGCCGTCGTCGGAGCCGCGCTCGTGGTCGGCTCCGGCCCGGACTACGTGGTGACCGAGCACGTGGACGGGCCGTCCCTGGAGGAGGACGTCGCCGCCGAGGGCCCGCGTTCCGGCCCGGCGCTCCACCGGCTGGCGATCGCCACGATGACCACGGTC
The DNA here is from genome assembly GCF_008033685.1 of Microbispora sp. CSR-4. NCBI lineage: Bacteria > Bacillati > Actinomycetota > Actinomycetes > Streptosporangiales > Streptosporangiaceae > Microbispora > Microbispora sp. CSR-4. Next base: position 62,689 of record NZ_VJVX01000007.1, on the reverse strand, counting down.
GCGGCCCTGCACCGCGCCGGGCTGCGTGCGGGGCACGTGCGGCCCGACCGGATCGTGCTCGGCCCTGACGGTCCCCGTCTGCTCTGCGACGGCTCCGCCGCGCCCAACCCTCTCCTGTGGAGCTCCCCCGAGGAGGCCGCCGGCGATCCGGTGGGCCCGCCCGCCGACGTGTTCGGCTGGGCCGCGACCGTCGTGTACGCGGCGAGCGGGCGGGCCCCCTTCACCGAGGAGGAACGCCTGGCCCACGGCGCGGCGAACCTCGACCCGCTCGACGGCGACCTGCGGCAGCTCGTCGCCGACTGCCTGGCCGCCGAGCCGGGCGCCCGGCCCCGGGCCGAGGAGGTCCTGCTTCGCCTGATCGGGCACTCCGGCGGCCTGGACACGCTGATCCCCGAGAAGATCCCCGAGTGGATCCCCGAAAAGCTGTCCGAGGCCGCGCCGGCCGCGGAAGGGGCGCGGGAAGCGCCCACGCAACCCTCCGGCCGGACGCCCACGTCCCGTGCGGGCCGTTCGTGGCTCACGCTCGCCGCCGCGGGGACGGCCATCGCGCTCGTGTGCGGCGGCGGAGCGTACGCCCTGACGCCGCGCGAGGCCCGGCAGCCGCCCGCAACCGCGACGACCGCCACGACCGATGCGATCGGCGTGACCGGCGCCGCTCCGGCCTCCCCCGTGTCCGCCGCGTCCGCCGCGTCCACCGTGTCCACCGTGTCCGCCGTGTCCGCCGGTGCGTCACCCGGGCTCACGCTGCACGAGGAGCCGGCCGACCCCGTGATCCTCACCTCTTATCACGCCGCGGCCGACGGGCGGACCGACCTCGCCTACGCCCGGCTCCCCCAGGGCGGCTTCACGGCGGTCGGCGGCGACGTGGTCCTCGCGGAGGTGTCCCCCGGCGGCAGATGGCTCGCCGTGCTGAACTCGCTCTACGTGGCCGAATCCGAGCGCCAGTCCATCGCGTTCACCGATCGGCGGACCGGCGAACGGTTCACCGTCACCGGCCTGGGCTCGCCCTACATCTCCTCGGGCCCCCAGTGGTCCCGGGACGGCGCCCGGCTGCTGCTCACCGTCTACGACTACGGCAAGGGCACGGACGCGGTCTATCCGGCCGGGTTCCTCGTGGCCGACCCGGCGACCCGCCGTGCCCGCTTCGTCCAGACGGCCAACGCCGAGGACGCCCAGGCGCACCTGGCGCTGCCGGAGTCGGCGCGCGCCGTGGGCTACTTCCGGTGGATGCCGGACGGGGCCGGGGTCATCGGCCCCTACACCACACCCGAGCAGGCCCTCGGCACCCGGGTGTGGGACCTGTCCGGGCGGCTGCTGCGGAGCATGCACTGGACGGGGCCCTCAGTCGGCGCGGGCGACGTGTTCTCGCCGTCCGGCCGCCTGTTCGCCACCACGGGGTGCGAAAAGCGCAACGCCGTCTGCCTGTGGGACACCGTCACGGGCGAACGCGCCAGGACGGTCCCCGGTCACGAGGGCGGCGGCGTCCTCGGCTGGTACGACGAGGAGCACCTGATCGTGAGCGAGCCCGCCGGCGAGGACCGGGTGCGTGCGGTCGTGACGGATTTCAAGGGCAGGGGGGTCAGGGTCCTGGCGGAGGCCCGGAAGCGTCCGGACAAGCCGGTTCAGTTCTCCTTCACCCCGCGCTGACCGCCATGCCCGGCGCCGTCTCTCCCCCGCGCCCCGGCGATCCGTCCGAGGTGGGCGGCCACCGAGTCCTGGGCAGGCTCGGCTCCGGTGGACAGGGCGTCGTCTACCTCGCGGAGTCCGGGCGCGGCGAACGGGTCGCCGTGAAGGTCCTGCACGCCACCGGCGACCCGGAGGCCGACGCCAGGTTCCGCCGGGAGGCGGAGGTGCTGCCCCGGGTGGCGTCGTTCTGCACGGCCCAGGTGCTCCAGGTGGGCACGGCGGACGGCCTGCCGTACATCGTCAGCGAGTTCATCGAGGGCCCGACGCTGCAGCAGGCCGTGGCGGAGCGGGGTCCGTTGCGTGGCCAGGAGCTGCGGCGCCTGGCCATCGGCACGGTGACCGCTCTGGCGGCGATCCACCGGGCGGGCGTCGTCCACCGTGACCTGAAGCCGGCCAACGTGCTGCTGGGCCCCGACGGCCCGCGGGTGATCGACTTCGGCATCGCCCGCGCGTTCGGCCCCGGGAACGCGGTGGAGATCACCGGCGAGGGAGTGCTGGGCACCCCCGCCTACATGGCCCCCGAGCAGTTGCGGGGCGCACCGCCCGCTCCGGCCGCCGACATGTTCGCGTGGGCGGGGGTCGTGGTGTTCGCCGCCACCGGTGTCCCGCCCTTCGGGCACGACACGGTCCCCGCGATCATCCGCCGCGTGCTGACGGAGGAGCCCGATCTCGGCGCGCTCGACGGAGACCTGCGCGAGGTGGCGTCCGAGTGCCTGCGGAAGGATCCCGCCGCCCGTCCGGCCGCGGCGCAGGCACTGCTCCGGTTGCTCGGCCGCCCCGCCGAGGACCCACGCCCCGCCGAGGACACGGCCGGGCTCCTCCATCGCGGCTCCGACGCCGCCTCCGGCCGTCCGGAGAGCGCGGAGGACGAGGCCGCCGTGCCGGGCGGCCGAATCCAGCGCGGCCGAATCCAGCGCGGCCGAATCCAGCGCGGCCGAATCCAGCGCGGCGGGGAAAAGGACGGCGGGGAGAAGCGGACCAGCGTGCGGCGCGCGGTCGCGGCCGCCTGCGCGGGAGTGGTTCTCAGCGCGGGCGTGGCGGCCTACGTGGCGACCCGCCCTGACGTGCCGCCGCCGCGCCCCCGTCCCGCCCTGAGCGGCCCGCCCGCGCCGGTCGCGGACCGCGTCGCCGTGCCGGAGCTGCGGGCCACGCTCTACGAGGCGCCCGGCGACCCGGTGCGCGTCACGTCGTTCCTCGTGCAGACGGGTCCGTTCAGTCAGCCCGCGTACGTCCGCGAGCCCGGCCGGGCCGCGTACGAGAAGCTCGACGGCCTGCTCGACCCGGTCGTGTCCCCGGACGGCAGGCTGGTCGCGGCGGTGGCGCAGACCCCGCAGCGCGTGTCGGACCTGCACAATCAGGTGCTGTTCACCGACCGCGGGACCGGTGAGCGGTTCTCGGTCCCCACGGTGGACCGTCCGCTCCTCGCGGGCTCCCCGGAGTGGTCCCGCGACAGCCGCCGGCTGCTGCTCACGGTCTCCGCCGAGCCGGACCGCGATCCCCGGCCGGTGGGCTTCGCGGTCGTCGACGTGCCGGCGAGGAAGGTGTCCTTCACCGAGGTCGAGGGCGAGGACGAGAAGAACGCCCCCGCGGCGGCCGCCCCGGTCTACCGGTGGACGCCCGACGGGTCCGCGGTGATCCGGCAGGCGGCCCCCGGGGCGGACGGCATCCGCGTCTACGACCTGGACGGGACCCCGCGCCGGACCATCGACGGCGTCCGCTGGACCGCCGACGCCGGCTTCTCCCCCTCCGGACGTCTGCTCGCGGCGCTGTGTCCCGGCGATGACCGGCGCGCGTGCGTGGTGGACGCCGACTCCGGCCGACGCCGGGCGAGCCTTCCCCTTCCGGCCGACGGCGCGCTGTGGGGCTGGTTCAACGAGGACCACCTCCTCGTCTTCGACAAGGGCTCGACGCCCTGGCGGGTCCACATCGTCGACCTGTCCGGCCGGCGGGTCCGGCTGTTCGCCGAAATCACGGGCACGAAGGACACCTACTGGCTCCTGCACATCACCCCGGGCTGAACACGCTCTCCGAACGCGCTCTCCGAACCCGGCGCCCTGGCCCTGCACTCCGACCCTGCACTCTGACCCTGCACTCTGACCCTGCACCCTGTGCCCTGAACCGGCGCCCTGAACCGGCGCCCTGAACCGGCACGGACGCCCCACGCAGGTACGCGGGGCGTCCGTTGTCCGGGGCGTCCGTCGTTCTCGGCGGGGAGCCTCAGCTCAGGGCGAGGTCCTTGATCCGGACGTCGCCGCTGAACACCAGATACACGTCCTTCACGCCGTTCGCGCCGGAGACGGGAGCGGTCGCGGCGGCCCAGTTGTAGATCCCGCCGGTGGCGGCGACCGGGATCGTGGCCACCTTGGCGCCGGTCGGCGAGCCGAGGCGCGCCTCGATGCTCCCGCCGCTCGTGGAGGCCACCCCGGCCGTCACCGTGCGGGGCTTGCGTAGCTGGACGTCCTTGAAGGCGATCCAGCCGCCGTTCGCGCCCGCCACCGCGTCGCCGCGCACCTTGGTCTCGTCGACCAGGTGGATGCCCGAGTAGTCGTCGAAGTCGACCGCGCGGGTGGTCTTCGACAGGTCGCGGTGCGGGATGTTCTCACCCTTGACGTTGATCGTCGCCCGCTGGCGGATGTTCGCCGAGGACGACCCCACGAGCACGTCGTGGGTGGCGTTCTCGACGGTCCACTTGTCGCGCGTGACGTCCCAGAGCGCCAGGTCGCTCTTCTTGACGGTGAAGGCGACCGTCTTCGTCCGCCCCGGCGCCAGCGTCACCCGCTCGAACGCGCGGAGCTGCTTGACCGGCTGTTTCACCCGCGAGCGGTGCTGGTGGGTGTAGAGCTGCACGACCTCGTCGCCCGCCCGGGAGCCGGTGTTGGTCACCTTGACAGAGACCTCGTACGCGTCGCCCTTCTGGACGGCCTTGAGGCCCTGGTAGGAGAACGACGTGTACGACAGGCCGTAGCCGAACGGATAGAGCGGCTTGCCCTTGTAGTACAGGTACGTCCGATCCTTCTTGACGATGTCGTAGTCGAGGATGCCCGGCAGCTCGTCGGCCGACCGATACCAGGTCTGGGTGAGCCGCCCGGCCGGGTTGACGTCGCCGTACAGCACGTCGGCGAGGGCGTGCCCGGTCTCGGCGCCCGCGTGGGTGGTCCACAGGATCGCGGGGACGTTGTCCTGCTCCCAGTTGATGGTGGTCGGATAACTGTTCTCCAGCACCACCACCGTGTTGGGGTTGGCCGCCTTCACGGCCTTGACCAGCGCCTCCTGCCCCTCGGCGAGGTTCATGTCGGTGCGGTCGTGGTCCTCGCGGCCGTTGATGAACGGCATGCTGCCGACCACGACGACCGCCACGTCGGCGGCCTTGGCCTTGGCGACGGCGTCGTCCACGCCGCGCGAGACGATCTCCTTGGCGTAGTGCGTGGCCTGGTCGGCCGTGGTCAGGCCGAGCGAGCCGTCGGCCTCCGCCTTCACATACTTGCCGGGCCCGAACCAGTCGTAGGCCGTCTCGTAGCCGGCGTACCGCAGCAGGACGGTGCCGTCCGGCTGCGGCTCGAGCGTGAACTGCTCCTGCACGAACCAGCCCGACGGCTGGTCGGCGGTGTTGGCGAGGGTGGCCCAGTTGGCCCGGCTGACGTACTTGCCGTTGGCCACGCTGCGCAGCGTCAGCACGCCCTGACCCCAGTCGAACGCGTCGAACTGCTCGGTGTCGCCGAGGGCCGTCGCGCTCTCCTTGAGGTCACCGCCGGACGCGGGGGCGCTGATGTACCTGCCGGTCGCGACGTCCTTCAGCGCGATGCGGTCGACGCCCTCCGAAGACGCCACCGACGCCGCCCGCTCCTTGATCCCGTCGAGCGGGGTCACCTTGTAGGGCAGGCTGCCCGAATACCAGTCGGTGTAGAGCACGTTCGCCAGCGGGCCGACCACGGCGACCTTCTTGCCCGGCTTCAGCGGCAGCGTGCCGCCGGAGTTCTTCAGCAGCACCATCGCCTTGGCCGCGGTCTCGCGGGCCAGCTTCCGGTTCGCCGGGCTGTTGATCACGTCCTTGGTGATCTTCCCGTACGGCCCGCCGTCGGGGTCGAACTCGCCGAGCCGGAACCGGATGCCGAGCTGGTGCCGTACGGCGTTGTCGACGTCGGCCTGCGTGAGCAGCCCCTTCGACAGCGCCTCCTTGACCGCCGCGACCGTCGGCGCGCCGTTGGCGTCGTCCACGGTGAAGCTGTCGAGCCCCGCCTTGATCAGCGCGGCGTCGGCCTCGGCCTGGGTGGCGTAGTACTTCTCGGAGTTGACCAGGTTGTTCGGAGCACCGGCGTCGGTGACGTTGAACAGCGTGCGGCCGGTCCAGGAGCGGACCACGTCGTTCAGGTCGGGGTTGACCGTGTTGGGCCGGCCGTTGACGAGGTTGTACGACGCCATCACGCCGGTCGCCGCGTCGGCCTCGATGGCCGGTTTGAAGGCCGCCTCGTCATACTCGTGCTTCACCCGCGGGGGCAGCTCCGACGACGAGGTGTCGCGGGTGACCTCGTTGTTGTTGGCCAGATAGTGCTTCAGCGTGGGCGCCGTCTTCAGGTGGTCGGGATCGTCGCCCTCCAGGCCCGAGCCGTACGCCGCGGAGATGGCGCCGGTGAGCAGCGGGTCTTCGGAGTAGCCCTCCTCGTTGCGTCCCCAGCGGGGGTCGCGCAGCAGGTTGACCACGGGCGCCCAGAGGTTGAGCCCCCAGACGGTGGGGTTCTCGGCGTGGTAGCCGCGGGCCTCGTCGCCGACGGCCGAGCCGACCCGCTTGATCAGGTCGGTGTCCCGGGTGCTGGCCAGGCCGACCGCCTGGGGGAAGACGGTGCCCTTGGCGGTGACCACCGCGCCGTTGTTCGTGTAGTCGGTCGACCAGGCGACGCCGTGCAGCGCCTCGGTGCCCGTCTTGAACAGCTTGATGCCGAGGCGGTCGATCGCGGGGGCGTACTGGTGCAGCATCGCCACCTTCTCGTCCGGCGTGAGCCGGCCGAGAAGGTCGTCGACGCGCTGGGCGAGCGGCAGCGACGGGTCGCGGAACGGATAGTCGCCGGCCGCTCTCGCGGGGCCGGCGCCCAGGCTCAGTGCCAGAGCCAGGGCGGCCGACGCGGACAGCATCGCCGAACGGCGATGGGACATTGCGCCTCCAGGTCAGGTAGTGACGCGTGTATTCGGGGGTGCTACTTGATGGCGCCGACCGTGACGCCACGGGTCAGCGTGCGCTGGAAGATGAGGAAGAAGGCCACGGCGGGGACGATGCCGAGCAGCGCGGACGCGCTGGAGGTGGTGGCGTCCATCATCTTCTCGCCCTGCAGGACGCCCAGGGCGACCGGCACGGTCTGGTTGTCGTTGGAGATGAGGAACACCATCGGCAGGAAGAACTCGTTCCACGTCCAGATGAAGAAGAAGATGAGCAGCACCGAGAGGGTCGGGCGGCTGATGGGCACGACGATGCCCCACAGCGTGCGCCACCTGCTCGCGCCGTCGAGCTCGGCCGCCTCCAGGATGCCGCGGGGGAACTGCCCGAGCACCGACGACAGCAGGTAGGTCCCGAAGGCCGCCTGGATAACCGTGAAGATGAGGATGACGGCGAGCTTCGAGTCGTACAGCCCCACCTCCTTCGACAGGTAGTAGAGCGGGTAGACCAGCGACTCCTGCGGCAGCGTGTTGGCGACCAGGAACAGCACGAGGATCCACAGCCGGCCGCGGACCCTGCCGATGCCCAGCGCGTACGCGTTGAGCAGCGACAGCACCACCGCGGCGACCGCGACGACGCCGCTGATCAGGAAGCTGTTCCAGAGCTTCAGGCCGAAGTCGACGCGATTCCAGAAGTCGACGATCCCGTCGAGGTAGAGCCCGTGGGGCAGGCTCAGCGGGCCGTTCGCGGAGTATTCGGCCGGGGACTTGAACGCGTTGAGCGTGACGATGACGAAGGGGAAGAGCATCACGACGGCGAGCACGACCAGCGCCGCGAGCACGGCCCATCGTCCCGGCTGGCGGAAGGTGCGATCGGCGTTCACGAGCCACTCTCCTGGTCACGCTCCTGGCCGCCTTCCTGGACCCGCAGGAAGAGGAAGGTCACCACGACGATGATCAGGGCGAGCACGGTGGCGATGGCCGAGCCGTAGCCGACGTTGACCTTCTCGAAGAAGTTCAGGTAGGAGAAGTACGACGGCACCATGGTCGAGGAGCCGGGGCCTCCCCTGGTCAGCACGAAGATCGGTCCGAACACCTTGAGCGCCGCGATCGTGCAGGTCAGCAGCACCACGAAGATCTCCGGCCGGATCTGCGGGATCGTGATGTGCCAGAACCTGCGCCACCACGAGGCGCCGTCGATCTCGGCCGCCTCGTAGAGGGAGGGATCGACCCGCTGGAGCCCGGCCATGAAGATGACGACCGGGTAGCCGAGCTGGAACCACACCATGATCGCCATGACCGTCGCGAGCGCGATGTCGGGGTCGCCCAGCCAGTTGACCTTGATCCCGAAGATCTCGTTCACCGCGCCGTACGACGGGTGGAGCATCCAGCCCCACACGACGCCGGCCACCGCGACGGGCAGCACCTGCGGCAGGTAGAACGCCGCGCGCAGGGCCGAGGCCGTACGCCCGCCGAACCGCTTGGCGATGTAGTCGAACAGCGCTGCGGCGAGCACCAGGCCGATGATCGTCGGCACCACGGCCATCGCGATGATCAGTGCGACGTTGTGCTCGAAGGACACCCAGAAACGCTCGTCCTTGAACAACTTCGTGTAGTTGTCGAGCCCGATCCAGGTCGGGGTGCCGACGCCGGACCAGCGGGTGAAGCTCGTCGCCACGTTCATCAGGAACGGGACGACGATGATCGCGAGGAACAGCACCAGGCTCGGAACCAGGTAGAGCCAGTAGCCGCTCCTCCCGCGCGGGCGGGCCGCGCCCGCGACGGGTGGTGCCATGTGTGCAGACCTTTCCAGAGGGGGACCGGCGGCGGAGACCGGTCAGGTAGCCCCGCCGCCGGGGTCGGGGGGAGAGCGGGTCCCGCCGTGCTCAGGCCACCGGGACCCGCCCGTCACTAGTTGCCGATGTCGGCCAGGTTGTCGTCGTACGGCTGGGCGATCTCGTCCAGGACCTCCTCGGGCTTCTTGCTGCCGTTGATCAGTTCCTGGATGCCGGCGACGAGCACGTCGTAGTAGCCGGGAGCCGGCCAGTCAGGGTAGAAGGCCAGGCCGTCCTGCGTCGAGAGCTTGTTGAAGTTCTCGATGAGCTCCTTGTTCTGCGCGTCGGTGATCGCCGCCGGGTCGGCCGCGACCGGGACGCCGCCCGAGTTGCCGAGCAGGTTCTGGATCTCCTTCTTCATCGTGATGTCGATGAAGTCGTAGGCGAGGTCCTTGTTCTCGGACTTCTCGGGCACGACCCACAGGTTGCCGCTGGATCCCGGGGCGAACTGGCCGGGCCACAGGAACGAGCCCCACGTGAAGTCCTTGATCTCCGCCTGGAGACGGCCGAACCACCAGCTGCCCGACACCATGATCGGGAACTTGCCGCCGATGAACGCCACACCCATGTCCTCGGCCTTCATGCCGGCCGAGTCCTTGCTGATGTAGCCCTTGTTCACCCAGTCGGAGAAGGTCTGCGCGGCGTAGGTGAACTGGGGCCCATGGAAGTCGACCTTGCCCTTGTAGAGCTGGAAGGAGTCGATCCAGGACCGGTCGGCCTTGTTCAGCGCGAGCAGGTAGAACAGCTGCTGGGCCGGATACTCGGCGCCGGCCATGGCGATCGGCGTGGTGCCCTTCTTCGCGAACGCGTCGAGCGCGGCGGTGAACTCGTCGAACGTGGTGGGCACCTTGATGCCCGCCTTATCGAACATGTCCTTGTTGTAGTAGACCATCACGTACTCGCCGTAGTTCGGCACGCCGAACCACTTGCCCGAGCCCATGATGCCGCGGTCGTCGTACTTCGCGGTGGTCTGCAGCGACGGGCTGAGCAGCTTGTCCCAGCCGCGCTTGGTCGCCTCCTCGGTCAGGTCGGTGAGAAGGCCCTGCTTGGACAGCAGGCCCGCGGTGGCGTTGCCCTTGTTGTATTCCATGATGTCCGGGGCCTGGTCCGAGTTGAGGACCATGCCCGCGGTCTTCTGGATCTGCTCGAAGCCCTTCTCCTCGAACTTCACCTTGACGCCGGGGTGGCCGGCCTCGAAGTCCTTCATCGCCTGCGCCCAGGCGGTGCCCATGGCGCTGTTGCCGGTCTCGTAGTGCCAGAGGGTGAGGGTCCTGCCCTCGGCGGAGCCGCCGCTGCCACCCGAACCATCCGAAGAGGAGCCGCCGCACGCGGTGAGCGCGAGCGCGGCCGCGGCCAGCGCCGCCACCGCCACGCTCCTGCCTACTCTGAACATGGTCTTTCTCCAGGGGGTTTCTAGTTGATGACGACCGGGGCGCCGGGGCCGACGAACTCGACGCCGTCGATCTGCTTGGGGCCCTCGGCGGTGACGACCAGCCGGTCGCCGTCCCGCACCGCCGTGACCGTCGTGTCCCCGTCCAGGTCCCTGATCGTCGTACGGCTCTCGCGCTCCGGCAGGCCGAAGGCGAGCAGCGAGACCCGCGGGTCGTCGGCCACCGTGTCGCCCGGCTCGGTGACCGGGATCAGCGAGCCGTGCCGTACGAACAGGGGGATCTGGTCGAGCGGCGGCGACACCGTGACGTAACGCCCGCCGTCGACGGTCTCCCCCGTCCAGTAGTCCACCCACACCCCCGAGGGCAGGTAGACCTTCCGGGTGCCGTCGGCGGAGGTCATCGGGGCGACGAGCAGGTCGGTGCCGAGCAGGTACTGCAGGTCGGCCTGCCAGGCCACCGGGTCGTCCGGATAGTCGACGCACAGGGCGCGCAGGATCGGCGCGCCCGTCTCGGCCGCGGTGACGGCCGCCGAATAGATGTACGGCATGAGCCGGTAGCGCAGCCGCAGCGCCTCGATGGCGGCCTGCTCGGCGTGCGGCGGAAACTCCCAGGGCTCCCGGGTGGTCGTGCCGTGGAACCGTACGAGCGGGGACAGCGCGGCGAACTGCGACCAGCGGATGTAGAGGTCCGGGCTGGGCGTGCCGGTGAACCCGCCCGCGTCGTGGCTCCAGAAGGGGATGCCGGACAGGCCGTGCGACAGCCCGCCCCTGATCGTGCTGCCCATCGCGGAGTAGGTGGTGTCGACGTCGCCGCTCCACTGGGCCGAGTGGCGCTGGCCCCCGAGGTAGGACGAACGGGCCCAGACCAGGCCGTGCCCGTTCACCTCGCGGGTCACGTCCGAGACGATGTCGTTGAACAGCAGCGTGTAGACGTTGTGCAGCTCGGTGCCGGTCATGCCGTTGAAGGCCACGGCGTCGGCGGGCACCCCCTCGGCGAAGTCGGTCTTGAACGCCGCCACGCCCTCACGCAGGCGCTCGCGCAGCAGACCCTTGAACCACTCCACCGCCTCCGGGTTGGTGAAGTCCACGATGCCGCAGGCGGGGTAGGAGCCGTGCCAGGTGTCGGCGACGTACGTCTCGCCATCGGGCCGCCTGAGGAAGTAGCCCTTCTCCGCCGCCTCCGCGAAGGCCGGGCTGAGGTGCGAGATGTAGGAGTTCATCCAGAGGCAGACCTTGAAGCCCTGCTCCTTGAGCGTGGCCAGCATGCCCGCCGGGTCGGGGAACGTCTCGGGGTCCCACTGGAGATCCGACCAGTGCCCGTCCGCCTGCCAGTAGCAGTCGAGGTGGAGCACGTCGCATGGAATGCCCCGCTCCCTGATCTTCCTGGCCCGCTCCAGCACGCGCTCCTGGCTGTCGCGGAAGAAGCCCGAGGAGATCCAGGTGCCGAACGCCCACTTCGGCGGCAGCTCGGGCCGGCAGGTCAGCCCGTCGAAGCGGTCGAGGACCTCGGCGGGGGTGGGGCCCGCGATCACGTAGTAGTCGATGAGGTCGTCGGGCACGATGATCTGCACGGCGCTGTGCGTCGACTGGCACACGTCGAACTCGACCGGCGTGCCGCTGTCGACGCAGATGCCGTACCCCCTGCTGGACAGGTAGAAGGGCACGTTCTTGTACGCGCGCTGCGACTCGGCGCCGAACGCGTCGAAATTCCACATGAGCGGGCGCTGGCCGCGCTTGTCGAGCGGCGTGAACGACTCGCCGAAACCGCCGAACGCCTCGTCGGCCGGGGCCACGAACGTCTCGTGATAGGCGACGGTTTTGCCGTCGACGGAGGAGCGGCCGAACGGCAGCGTGCGCAGCCGGCCGCTGATGTCGGGGTGGCCCGGGTCCTGCTCGACCAGCGTCCGGCCGGCCCGGTCGGTGAAGCGCAGCCTCCAGGGGTTCAGCCGCACCTCGGCCCGCAGCGACCCGGCGTCGACCACCACACGGCTGTGGTTCGCCTCCACGACGGCCCCGCCGTACTCACCGGGGGTGACCATCGAGATCGCGCGGGCAGACCGGGTGCGCGCGTCGGGATCCTCCGACAGACGCACCCGGATCACCCCCTCACCCGCGACCGTGATCTGCACGACGAGCGTCTCCTCGGCCGTGGTGGAGCCCTTGAGCGTCACGCCCTGCCCGTCGGAGGCCACCACCTCCGCGCTGGTCAGCGCGGACAGGCCCTCCTCGCCCGGCTCGCGCACCGGAAGCTCTGGAGGATCCGCCACGAAGAACTCGCGCGCGATCAATGGGGGACGGTACGGCATTGCGGCACTCCATCGGCTCATCCGGCGATTGTGGAGTTAGTTTGCCGTCCATCCCAACAAACGTCAATGGGTTGACAGGAGTCCGGATTTGTCCAAGTTATTCCTGTTTGTATCTGTTTGGGGTAATGTGACCGCAATCCCCCGTCAAGGTAGGTGACATGGACAGGTTCGTACACGTGATGCCGCTCGACGACGTGATCGACCACGAGGGCAGCCCCGAGTGTGTCTGCGGCCCGGGCGGCCAGCCCGTCACCGCCGCCGACCTCGGCGAGCCGGTTCCGCACACGGAGCGCGAGACCGTCATCCTCGGCTGGCCTCACCCCGCCGTCGGCGTGATCTACCAGCACCACCCGCTCAGCCCCTGCCACGAGTGGGAAGCCGTTCCCGAGTCCTGACCCCGCCCAGCAAAGCCGCCAATCACCGCCATTTTGGAGAACACGCGGCAATCGACAGACAACAGTCAGTAACGTCTCCGTCATGCCCGGTATCGATCACGAGCTGCCGCTCGAACTCATCCGCAACCGTCCAGCGGTGTGAGGACATGAACCGGCTGGACGCCTGGGCCCGCAAGGTCGCCATCATCACGACGGCCGACGAGCTGTTCGCCGAGTAGTCCTCCGGCCTGTTGAGACCGCCCCGTCAGACACCGAAGTTCCTGGCGGGCCGCCTGACTTGCGGAGGTGGCCGGACATCCGGGGTACAGCCCGGCGGACGGCAGCGGACTCCCCCGGGTCACCCGGCAGCGTGCCGCAGGTCAGGTGCGGCACGACGCCGGGGCGTCAGGTGCGGACGACCACGACGCCTCCGGCCGGCACCGTCGCCGAGCCGTCGTACGCGGCGCCGTCGAGCACGCCGGCACCGGTCACCCCGTCGACCGTCACCGGCGCGTCCGCGTGGTTGATGAGGAACAGGTGGTCGCCCCTCCGTACGAGCTCCAGCGTGTCGGGCAGGCCGCGCGGCCGGGACACGCCCGCGTGGTCGAGCACCTCCGCGACGAGGTCGCGCAGGCCCGACTCCCCGTCGAGCGCGGTGGACACATACCAGGCGCTGCCCGCTCCCAGGTCGTGCCGGGTGACGGCGGGATGGCCGGCGTCGGGCCCGTCGGCGAACTCGCGTACGGCTCCCGCACCCGCGAGCCGTACGCGCTCGGACCAGATCCGGCCCGTAGCCCCGGGCACCAGCGAGCCCGGCGAGCGCAGCGTGACGGTCTCGTGTTCGCGGAGCGGGTGGAACTCCTCGACTGCCACACCGAGCACGTCGCGCAGCCCCCCGGGATAAGGCCCCGGGTGGATGGTGTCGTTCTCGTCTACGATGCCGGAGAAGTACGACACGAGCAGATGGCCGCCCGCCTCCACGTAGAGGTGCAGGTTCTTCGCCGCCGCCTCGGCGAGCAGGTAGGCGCTGGGCGCGACGACCAGCCGGTACGGCGACAGGTCGGCCGACGGGTGCACGAAGTCGACGGTGACGTGCTCGCGCCACAGCGCCTCGTAGTAGGCCTCGATCCGTTCCCGGAAGCGCAGGTCGGCCGAGGGCCGCCACTCGAATTCGAGCGCCCAGTAGGACTCCCAGTCCCACACCACGGCGACCTCGGCGGTCACCCGCGCGCCCCTGACCTCCGCCAGCGCGCGCAGGTCCGCGCCGAGCGCGACCACGTCGCGCCAGATCCCGGAGTCGGTGCCGACGTGCGGCACCATCGCCGAGTGGAACTTCTCCGCGCCATATCGGGAGGCGCGCCACTGGAAGAACATCGCCGAGTCCGAGCCGCGCGCCACGTGGGCGAGGGTGTTGCGGCGCATCTCCCCCGGCCGTTTGGCCAGGTTGCGCGGTTGCCAGTTGACCGCGCCCGTCGAGTGTTCCATCAGCATCCACGGACGGCCCCCGGCGACCGACCGGGTGAGGTCGGCGGCCATGGCGAGCTCGATGTGCGAATCGGCGCGGGCCGAGTCGAGGTAGTGGTCGTTGGCCACGACGTCGACCTCCGCCGCCCAGCGCCAGTAGTCCATGGGCTTGCAGTTGGGGATCATGAAGTTGGTCGTGACGGGCAGGTCGCTGAACCGCCGGATCGTGTCGCGCTCCCTGCGGAAGCACGCGATGTGGGCGTCGACCGAGAACCGCATGAAGTCGAGCTGGAGCCCGGGAACCAGGCCCACCGGCGCGGCGACGGGCGGCTCGACCTCGTCGAACGAGCCGTAGATCAGCCCCCAGAAGGTGGTGCCCCAGGCTGCGTTGAGCGCGCCCACGTCCCCGTACCTCTCACGCAACCAGGCGCGGAACGCCTCGGCCGACGTCGGGCAGTAGCAGTGGGCGTTGGCCCAGCCGTATTCGTTGTGCACGTGCCACATCGCCACGGCGGGATGGCCGGCGTACCGCGCGGCCAGGGCGGCGACGACCCGCTCGGACGCGGCGGCGTAGTCGGGTGAGCTCGGGCAGAAGCTGTGCCGCGAGCCACCGCCGAGCACATGGCCCTCCCTGTCCACGAGCCGGCTGCCGGGGTAGCGGCGGCGGAACCACGTGGGCGGCGATGAGGTGGGGGTGGCGAGGTCGGCGTACACCCCGGCCGAGTGGAGCAGGTCGAGGATCCGGTCGAGCCGGGAGAAGTCGTATTCGCCCTCCCGCGGCTCGATCAGTCCCCAGTTGAAGACGCCGACGGTGACCAGGGTGACCCCGGCCTCGCGCATCAGGCGGACGTCCTCCTGCCACACCTCTTCCGGCCACTGCTCGGGGTTGTAGTCCCCGCCGTAGGCGAGCCCCTCGGGCAGGACGGGATATCCGGGCAACGTCTCCCCCTCGATTCTGCTTCTGTGAACGTGCACAGTAGCGCAGAACCGCCTCGCCGAGAAGGTACGAACGATCTGTCCTGATCAAGGCGGGTCGTTAACAACCACGTAACGACCATTGACAGCACAGTGGGCACCTTTCAGTCTGTGAACGCTCCCAGACATTCCAGCCTCCTGTCCCCCGCCCATCCGCCTGGAGGAACATATGCGCGTGAACCGGTTAGCAGTGGCGGCGGCCGCGATCCTCACCGCCACGCTCGCGACGGCCTGCTCGGGCGGCTCCGACGAGCCGTCCGCCCCCGCCGCGAGCCAGAGCGCGGCGCCGGCCGGCCCGGTGAAGCTGACCTATTGGACCTGGGTCCCGAACATGGACAAGATCGTCGCAGTGTGGAACCAGGCCCACCCCGACATCCAGGTCGAGGTCAGCAAGCAGGCGGGGGGCGACGACGCGGCGGCCAAGTTCCTCACCGCCGCCAAGGCGGGCAACCCGCCCGACCTGGTCCAGGCCGAATATCAGATGCTGCCCTCCTTCGTCGCCGCCGACGCCGTGGCCGACCTCACGGCCGAGACCACGCAGGTGAAGGGCGAGTTCAGCGACGGCATCTGGAGCCTGGTGACCCTCGGCACCGACGCCGTCTACGCGGTGCCGCAGGACAGCGGGCCGATGATGCTCTACTACCGCAAGGACCTGTTCGAGAAGTACGGCATCGCGGTGCCGAAGACCTGGGACGAGTACGCCGAGGCCGCCCGCACGGTGCACAAGAAGGACCCAAAGGTCTTCCTCGGCACCTTCTCCAGCAAGGACCCGGGCTGGTTCGCCGGCCTCTCCCAGCAGGCGGGCGCGCAGTGGTGGTCGATCAGCGGCGACGCCTGGAAGGTCGCGGTGAACGACGAGGCCACCAAGAAGGTCGCCTCCTACTGGGGCGGCCTGGTGAAGGAGGGCGTCATCGACGGCATGCCCTACTTCACCCCGGAGTGGAACAAGGCGCTCAACGACGGCAAGCTGCTCACCTGGCCGTCGGCCGTGTGGGGCCCGGGCGTGCTGTCGGCCAACGCGCCGAAGGGCAAGGACAAGTGGGCCATCGCCCCGCTGCCGCAGTGGAACGCGGGTGAGAACTACAGCGGCTTCTGGGGCGGCTCCTCCACCGCCGTCGCCGCCAAGTCGCCCAACAAGGCGGCCGCCGCGCGGTTCGCCACCTGGCTCAACACCGACCCGGAGGCGCTCGGGCTGCTGATCAAGGAGGGCGCGATCTATCCGGCCTCCGCCAAGGGCGCCGCGCTGATGACCGGCGCTCCCGACTACTTCTCCAGCCAGCCCGACTTCTGGCAGCAGGCCGCCTCCATCGGCGCCACGGCCCGCGGCTTCACGTTCGGCCCGAACGTCAACGTGACCTACAACGCGTACAAGGACGCCTTCGACAAGGCCGTCGCCGCCAAGTCCGACTTCGCCGCCGCCGTGCAGGCGATGCAGGACGCCACCATCGCCGACATGCAGAAGTCCGGCTTCACTCTCGCCCAGTGACCATGACGTCGCGGAACAAGAGCGCCCGCGCGCACCGCGCGGGCGCCGTGCCCTACCTGTTCCTCGCCCCGGCGATGGCGCTGTTCACGCTCTTCATGGCCCTGCCCATCGGCTACACGATCTATCTGAGCCTGCGGCGCACCAAGGTCTCCGGCCTGGGCCTCGGCAAGGGCGCCCGCAAGGAGATCTTCGCCGGGCTCGGCAACTACGCCGCCGCCGTCGGCGACGGCGAACTGTGGGCCGGATGGCTGCGCGTCCTCGCGTACGGAGCCCTCGTGCTCGTGCTGATGCTGGGGCTCGCCCTCGTGTTCGCGCTGATGCTCGACGCGGCGCACGTGCGGCTCGCCCGCCTCACCCGGATCTCGATCTTCCTGCCGTACGCCGTGCCGGGTGTGGCGGCGACGCTGATGTGGGGCTTCCTCTACCTGCCCAGCCTCAGCCCGTTCGGCGATCACCCGTTCCTGAGCGCCGACCTGGTGACGTTCTCGATGGCGAACGTGGCCGTCTGGGGCGGCACCGGCTTCAACATGCTGGTGCTCTACACGAACCTGCGGGCCGTGCCGCGGGAGTACTACGAGGCGGCCAGGATCGACGGCGCGAGCGAGCTGGGCATCGCCCTGCGCATCAAGATCCCGATCCTGGCGCCGTCGATCATCCTGACCACGGTGTTCTCCGTCATCGCGACCGTCCAGGTGTTCACGGAACCGACCACCCTGCGGCCGCTGACCAACACGATCAGCTCGACCTGGAGCCCCTTGATGAAGGTGTACCGCGACGCGTTCGTCACCGGCGACCTCTACTCGGCCGCCGCGACGTCCATGGTGATCGCCGCGATCTCCCTCGTGCTGTCGTTCGGGTTCCTGCGGATCGTCAAGAACCACGCGTTCGGGGAGGGCTGATGGCCGCCACCGCACTGCCGGGGACAGGCGGGCACGCCCGCCCCTCGCCGCGCCGCCCGCTGGGGATCGTGCCGACCGCGGTGCTCGTGCTGGGTGCGATCTACACCCTGTTCCCGGTGAGCTGGGTGGTGGTCGCGGCCACCAAGTCGAAGGCCGAGCTGTTCTCCACCTCGACCTTCGCGCCCGGCACCGGCCTGCTGTCCAACCTGGCCGACCTGTTCGCCTACCGCGACGGCGTCTTCTGGCTCTGGTTGCTCAACACCGCCCTGTACGCCGGGGGCGGCGCGGTGCTGTCGACCGCGGTGTCCACGATCTCGGGGTTCGCGCTGGCGAAATACTCCTTCCCCGGCCGCAATCTGATCTTCAATCTGCTCATCGGCGGCATCCTGGTGCCGTCGGTCGTGCTGGCGATCCCGCAGTATCTGCTGTTCTCCAAGGCCGGCCTGGCCGACACGTACTGGTCGGTGCTGCTGCCGCAGATCCTGCACCCCTACAGCATCTATCTGGCCAGGATCTACGCGCAGGCGGCGATCCCCGCCTCGCTGATGGAGGCGGGGCGGCTGGACGGCGCGGGCGAGTGGCGGCTGCTGCTCCGGGTGGCGCTGCCGCTGCTGACGCCGGGCATGGTGACGATCTTCCTGTTCCAGTTCGTCGCGATCTGGAACAACTTCCTGCTGCCGTTCATCATGCTGGGCGACGACCACAAGTTCCCGCTGACGGTCGGCCTCTACACCCTGCTCGCCGCGGGCGCCAACCAGCCGTCGCTCTACAACCTGATCATCACGGGCACGATGCTGTCGCTCATCCCGCTGATCGCGCTGTTCCTCACGATGCAGCGCTACTGGCGTACGGACCTGTCCGGCGGGGCCGTGAAAAGCTGATGGACGCGGGGGAACAGGCTGATCGGCGGGGGGACAATACGACCATGGCGAAACGTCCGACCATTCATGACGTGGCCGCGGCGGCGGGCGTCTCCCGTGGCACCGTGTCGCGGGTGCTCAACGACGACCGTTACGTGAGCCCCGCCGCCCACGCCGCCGTCCGGCGCGCCATCGCCGAGACCGGCTACATCGTCAACCGCAACGCCCGCAGCCTGGTCACCCAGCGGACCGGGTCGGTGGTCATGGTGCTGTCGGAGCCGCACGAGAAGGTCTTCGAGGACCCCAACTACAGCACCACGATCCGTACGGCGATCCGGCGGCTCGGCGACCGCGACGTCTCCCTGGTCATCATGCTGGCCGGGGACGACGGCGACCGTGACCGGGTGGTGCACTACGTGCGCGGCGGCCACGCCGACGGGGTGCTGCTGATGTCGACGCACGCGGGCGACCCGCTCGTGGACGAGCTGGAGTCGCTGCGCATCCCGGCCGTCGCCTGCGGCGCCGTCATCGGCAAGGAGAACGTGATCCCCTACGCCGCGGCCGACGACCGCGAGGGCGCCCGGCAGATGGCCCGCTATCTGGTCGAGCAGGGCCGCAGGAAGATCGCCACGATCACCGGCCCGATGGACACCCCGGGCGGCATCCAGCGTTTGGAGGGCTTCGCCGACGTGCTCGGCAGGAAGGCGTCCAAGAAGCTGATCGAGCACGGCGACTGGACCCAGCTCAGCGGCGAGAGTGCGATGGCACGGCTGCTCGAACGCACCCCCGACCTCGACGCGGTCTTCGTGGCCTCCGACCTCATGGCGGCCGGCGCGCTGTCCACGCTGCGGGCCGCCGGACGCCGGGTGCCCGACGACGTGGCCGTGGGCGGCTTCGACGACTCGTCGGTCGCCGCCACCACCCACCCGCCCCTCACCACGATCCGCCAGCCGCTCGCCGAGGTCGCGGAGGAGACCGTACGACTGCTGCTCGCGCTCATCGACGGGGGCGGCCCGGTGGAGCCGGTGATCCTGCCCACCCGCCTCATCGTGCGGGAGTCCGCCTGATCCGCGCCCCCGGGGATGTCACACACTGAGGGGGTGTCTCGTCCTCAGAATGTGAACGACCATGACGACGGCACCGAGACCCAGGCGACGTTCGAGGAGACGTTCCTGGCGATGCGGCCCCGGCTGCTCGGCGTCGCGTACGGCCTGCTCGGCAGCCTCGACGAGGCCGAAGACGTCGTGCAGGACGCCTGGCTGCGGCTGCGGTCGGCCGAGGCCGCGGGCGGCGACGAGATCAGGGACGTGACCGGCTGGCTGGTGGTCACGGTCTCCCGGCTCGCTCTCGACGTGCTGCGCTCGGCGCGGCACCGCAGGGAGGAGTACGTGGGCCCGTGGCTGCCCGAACCTGTTATCGCTCAGCCCGATCCTGCGGAGCGGGTGACCTTGGACGAGTCGATGAGCATGGCGATGCTCGTCGTGCTGGAGTCGCTCAGCCCGGCCGAGCGGACCGCGTTCGTGCTGCACGACGTGTTCGGCCTGACGTTCGCCGAGGTGGGTGAGGCGGTCGGGCGCAGCCCGGCGGCCTGCCGGCAGCTCGCCGCCCGGGCCCGGGCGCACGTCGCGTCGCGCGCTCCCCGGTTCGACGTGGACCCCTCCGAGCACCGGCGGGTGGTCGACGCCTTCGCCCGGGCCTGCCTCGGCGACGACATCGACGCCCTGGTCGCGCTGCTCGACCCGGACGTCGTGTTGCGCAGCGACGGCGGCGGCCGGGTGCGCGCCGGGAGGCGGCCCGTCAGCGGAGCGGCCAAGGTGGCCAGGCTGCTGTCCGGCATCGGGAGGTTCGGCCGGTTCGAGCTGGTCCCCGCCGTGGTGAACGGCTGGCCGGGCCTGCTGCGCTATCGGGACGGACGGCTGGTCACCGTGATCGGCCTCACCGTCGCCGGCGGCCGGATCACCGCCGTCGACATGGTCCTGAACCCCGAGAAACTCGCCCGAGTGATGCGGGCCGACGAGACGAGGAAATGACGATGACCGAGCGGATCAACGTCCGCGAGCTGGCTCCCGAGGCCTACCAGGCCATGCGCGGTGTGGAGCGTTTCCTGCACGCGTGCGACGTGCCCCCCGCCACGCTGGAACTCATCAAGATCAGGGCCAGCCAGATCAACGGCTGCGCCTTCTGCCTGGACATGCACGTCCGCGATGCCAAGAAGGCCGGGGAGGCCGACGAGCGCCTGTGGTCGGTCGCCGCCTGGCGGGAGGCGCCCTTCTACACGGACGCCGAGCCGGCCGCTCTGGCGCTGACCGAGGCCGCGACCCGGCTCGCCGACCGGCCCGACCCCGTGCCGGACGAGATCTGGGCGGACGCCGCCGAGCACTACACCGAGGAGCAACTGGCCGCGCTGGTCGTCGCCATCGCGCAGATCAACGCCTGGAACCGGATCTGCGTCGTGAGCCGCAGGGTGCCCGGCTCTCTTTGAGCGAAAAGGGGAAGACGGCGGCAGCCTGGGCGAATAGTCTGCGTAACGTCAGGAAGGAGGAAGGGCCATGAGACGCATCAGGATCCGCAGGCCCCGCCGCGTCCGTCGTCCCGCAGCCGAGCTCGACCTGCGCACCCCCTCCGGCCGGGCGCTTCCGTACTGAACGGCTCCCGGAAACCGGTGTGACGTGAGAGGCTTTACGCCCCTTTTACCGGCTCTCCGATATCTATACCGGGAAGGTCACGGAACCATCACGGTCGGGGGGAAACGAACATGGTCACGGTGGTGCCGTCGCTCGCCGAAGTCCAGTCGCTCGCCAAAGTGAGGGACATCAGGACCGCGCTGCGGCGCAGGCCCAGGCGGAACAGAAAAGACAGGAAGATCGTCGACTTCAGCGCCTACACCGGCGGAAACGTCATCCGGTTCCCGAGGACATCCGGTCCGACGTCCGCCGCCTGAGCGGCGCGGGCACTGACGGGCACGTCTTCCCGTCCTCCGCAACGATCCACGCATCGGCCCGCCCGGCGTCCCCGCCGGGCGGGCTGACCGCTTTGCTGGTTGAATGTCGCCTCATGAGCGATCTGTCCGCCACCGAGCGGACCCGGCACCGCCGGTTGCGAGAGCAGGGCCGCACCGACCGGGAGGCGCTGTTCGAGGTGCTCCGGGCCGGGTTCGTCTGCCACCTCGGCGTCGTCGTGGACGGCGACCCCATGGTGGTGCCGACGGTGTACGGCTTCGACGACGGCCATCTCTACGTGCACGGCTCGGTGGCCGGCCGCAGCCTCACCCGCGGCACGACGGTCTGCGTGACGATCACCCACGTCGACGGCCTGGTGCTGGCCCGGTCGGTCTTCGAGCACGGCGTGAACTACCGCAGCGCGATGATCTACGGCGTGCCGCGGGTGCTGGAGGGCGACGAGAAGCTCGCCGCCCTGCGATGCCTGACCGAGCACGTCGCACCCGGCCAGTGGGACTACGCCCGGCGGCCGAACCGCAAGGAGCTGGCCGCGACGACGATCCTCGCGGTGCCGCTCGCCGAGGCGTCGGTCAAGGTGCGCGAGGGCCACCCGGAGGACGCCGACGACCCGCACGACGTCTGGGCCGGGATCCTGCCGCTCACCCGGTCGTGGCAGGCCCCGGTGACCGACCCGCACGCGGCCGCGCATCCCGTCCCGCCGCACATCCTCGCCCGCACCACACCCCACTGACCACGGCACCCCTACTGACCACGGCGCCCTGCCGACCACAGCACCCCGCCGACCGCAGTACGTCAACTTCCCGCGCCCCGTCCCCATCGACCACGGCGCCCCCACCGGCCACGGCGCTGTGCTGATCCCGGCCACTGACCGCTACGCCGTGCTGACCGCCGCGCCGTACGGGGGTCGCGGCGAGCCGGGGCTCGGCTCACCACACCGGCAGCGGCACCATGCCGGGGCCCCGGCCGGGCGGTCGCTACGACTGGACGCCCGGCTTGAGCCGGACGCCGCCGTCGACGGTCAGCACGGTGCCCGTCGCGTAGCCCGTGTCGATCAGGTAGGCGATCGCGTTCGCCACCTCGCCGGGGGCGCCGATCCTGCCGACTGTGGTCGCGGCGGCGAACGCGTCGAGCGTGCTCTGCCGGCCGTCCCCCAGCCCGTCCCACCACTCGGTGTCGATCACACCGGGCGACACCGCGTTGACCCGGAGCGGGGCGAGCTCCACCGCCAGGCCGGGGATCATCGACTGGATCGCGCCGTTCACCGCCGCCAGCCCGGCCACCTCGGCCATCGCGCTGTTCGCGCTGGCCGCCGCGACGAACGTCAGCGATCCGTCCCGCCGCAGCGCCGGGAGCGCGGCCTGCGCGGTGACCACATGCGCGATCAGCTTGTCGTCGAGGGCGGCGCGCAGCTCGTCCGGCGAGAGCGAGCGGAACGGCCCGCCTCCCTTCCGGCCCGACACGTTGACGACGACGTGGTCCACCGGGCCCACCTCGGCGAACAGGGCGCGCATCGCCTCCGGGTCGCGGGCGTCGGCCACCGCACCGGAGCCCCGCTCCCCGATCTCCTTGACGGCCTGCTCCAGCCGTTCGGGCGTGCGGCCGGTGACGACGACCTCGCGGCCCGACGCGGCCAGCCGTACGGCGGTGGCCAGGCCGATGCCGCTCGTGCCCCCGATGATCACTACGCGCTCACTCATCGGTTCTCCCAAATTCGAGACATGATGCCTCGAAACTATAAAGCGAGACACTGTGTCCTGTAAAGTGAGCGCATGGTGGGGAGGCCACGCAGCGAGCAGGCACGCCGGGCGATACTCGAGGCCGCGCTGCGGCTGTGCGAGCGCGACGGCTATCCGAACGTGACACTGAAGGGCATCGCCGAGGAGGCGGGCACCGGCAGGCAGACGCTCTACCGCTGGTGGGACACCAAGGCCGACCTGCTGCTCGAGGCGATGACCTACCTTGTGGAAAGCTCCCGGGCGCCGTCGCAGGCCGACCTGCAGACGTTCCTGCGCGAGACCTTCGCGCTCGCGGACGGCGCGGTCGGCAGAGTGGTGGCCGGCCTCATGGCGGAGGCCCAGAGCGATCCGGCCCTGGGCGAGCGCCTGCGGGCGCGGCTGATCGGCCCGCGGCGCGCCACCCTGCGGGCGGTGCTGGAGCGGATGCCGCCACCCCCCGGCACCGACCTCGACCTCCTGATCGACATGATCTTCGGGGTGATGTGGTATCGGCTGCTCAACCGGCACGCCCCGCTCGATGCCTCCCTCGCGGAGGACATCACGACGCTCGTGGCCAGGATCGGCGCGAGCCCGGGACCCGACGAGGAGCGCCCGGGCTGACGCGCCCTTCGAAGCGCGGTGTGCCGGAAAAGCCGGGCGTGACGGACACCGGGTTTCTCCCCCGCATCCTGTGTCACATCTGCCACTTCATCGACGGCGCCATGGGGCAGGATGGAGCGGTGACGCCTTCCCCAGCGGTCGTCCAGCCGGACCGGGACCTCCTTGAGGAGATCCTCGACGAGCTGGACATCGAGCACACCACAGACACCGAGGGCGACCTGACGATCTCCACCGCCCACCTCACGATCTACTTCCTGTTCGGCGGGGAAGGAGACATGTTCACCGTACGGGCCCTCTACGTGAGGCAGTATTCGGTGGACGACAAGCGGATGCTGCTCACGGCGCTCAACGAGTGGAACGCCGACACGATGTGGCCGAAGGTGTACACGTTCACCCAGGACAACGGCCTGATGCGGGTCGTCGGCGACTCCCAGATCTACGTCGGGGCCGGTGTGACGAGGGAGCACCTGACCACGATGGTGGCCCACTGGGTCAGGTTTTCGATCAAGTTCTACCGCTGGCTCACCGACCGGCTCGCCTTCGAGGCCGACTGACCAGCCCAGACCGACCAGCACAGACCGACCAGCACAGACCGACCAGCGCAGACCGACCAGCGGCGGCCGAACCGGCACGACCCGGCCAGCACGGCCGAACCAGCACGGCCTGGCCAGGACCGGCTGAACCGGCACGGACCTCCCCGGACCGGCTCGTCGGCGGCGACCGATCAGGCCGGCGGAGTCCCCGGAAGCCCCTGCGTCCCCGGCGTACGCAATCCGTCGAGCACGACCCGCAGGTTCCGGCCCCACTGCTCGTCCCCTGCCCGGAGTCTGAGCGTGCGCGGACCGGTCGCCACGGCCGCCAGCAGGAACGGCACGTCCTGCCAGGCCACGTCGGCCCGCATCACCCCGGCCTTCTGCGCGCGCTCCACCAGGAGCCGCAGGCCCTCCTGGATCTCCCCGAGAACGGGGTCGAGATTCGGCCCGCAGGCGCCGCCCACTGCCTCGCGGATGCCGCAGCTCTCCGCGCGCAGCCGCACGTACGTGGCGGCGAAGGTCTCGAACGCGTGCCAGGGATCGGGGTCGGCCGCGGCGTTCGCGGCCAGGTCGGCCATCTCCGCGAGCACCTCGTCGAGAACCGCCTCCAGCAGCGCCTCGCGGGAGGAGACGCGCCGATAGAAGGTGCCGATGCCCACTCCGGCCCTGCGGGCGATCTCGTGCGCGGTGACCTCGATTCCGGTCTCGGCCACCGCCGCCCGCGCGGCCTCCACCAGCCGCTCCATGTTGCGCCGCGCGTCGGCCCGGGGCGTCCGCCCCGGCTCGGCGGCCAGCAGAGCGCCGACCGCCCCGTCCCTACTGCTCATGAAGGCACTTTATCAAGCGGACTCGCTACGTCCGGTTATGCTAGCGTCGTAAGCGGACGGAGCAAGTCCGTTTAATGAACGGAGGCGGACAATGAGCAGAATCCGTGTGGGCATCGTCGGCGCCAGTCCCGAGCACGGCTGGGCGGTGCGCGCGCACGTCCCGGCGCTGCGGGCGCTGCCGGATTACGAAATCACGGCCGTGTCGACCACCCGGGAGGACAGCGCCCGCGAGGCCGCACGCAGGTTCGGCGCCGCTCACGCGTTCACCGACCCCCGCGCCCTCGCCGCGCACCCGGAGGTGGACCTCGTCGCCGTCACGGTCAAGGTCCCTCACCACGCCGAGCTCGTGGAAGCCGCGGTGGACGCCGGCACGCACGTGCTGTGCGAGTGGCCGTTGGCCCGGACGACCGACGAGGCGCGGGACCTGCTCGACCGGGCGCGGGCGGCCGGCGTGCGGCACGCGCTCGGGCTGCAGGGCCGGTTCTCCCCGGTCGTCGCGTACGCCCGCGACCTGCTCGCGGACGGCGCCGTGGGCCGGGTGGTCTCGGTGAACGTGCACTCGACGACCGGCAAGGGCGCCGGGGGCATGCTGCCGTCCTCGTGGGCGTACACGGCCGGTCGCGCCAACGCGGCCGGGCTGCTCGAGGTCATGGGCGGGCACACGCTCGACCTCGTGGAGCATCTCCTGGGCGGCGTCGGCGCCCTGTCGGCCACACTCGCCGTGCAGCGCGAGCAGTACGTCATCGAGGAAAGCGGCGAGACGATCGAGGCAGACACCCCCAACCAGCTCGCGCTCTCCGCCACCATGACGAGCGGCGCGGTGCTCTCCATGCACCTGCACGACGGCAAGGTCACCGAACCGGGCGCGCGGATCGAGATCTCCGGCACGGAGGGCGACCTCGCCCTCGTGTCGCGCGGCGCGCACGCGCAGATCAGCGAGCTGCGCCTGCACGGGACGGCCGGCGGCACATGGAAGGAGCTGCCGGTTCCCGAGGAGTACGTCCGGGTGCCGGGGGTGACGGGCGACGCGCGCAACGTCGCCGAACTCTACGCCGCGCTCGCCGCCGACCTGCGAACGGGCGGAGAGCGGGTGCCGGACTTCGCGCACGGCCTGCGCCTGCACGGCCTGCTCGACGCGGTCCGCCACTCCGCGGAGACCGGCACCCGCCAGACGGTGACTCCCGCCTGATCCGCCGCTCCGCGGAGGCCGCGACCGCCGATCCACCGTCCGGCGGGAGACCGCCGGACGGTCGCCCCCGGCTGATCCGTCAGCCCCTGGCGAGGGCCTCGCGCAGCTCCGTGGCGGTGAAGCGGGGGCCGTAGGCGGGCTTGTCCCGCTGGAACCGTCGTCCCTCCGCGAGCGGGCCCGCGTCGACCACGTCGAAGCCGAACTGGTCGATCAGCTCGGTGACCGTCTTCTTGGCCTCGTCGTCGTCGCCCGCGATGGGCAGCGCCCGCCGGTTCTCCGTGCCCGCGGGCTGCCCCTGCTCGGCGAGGTGGGCGTAGTGGATGGAGTTGAACGCCTTCACGACCCGCGACCCCGGCAGATGTGCGGCGAGCAGCTCGGTGTCGGTGGTCTCCCCCGCGTCGAGCTCGGGGAAGTGGCCGTCCCGCTCGAAGTAGTAGTTGTTCGTGTCGATGACGATCTTGCCATTCAGCGGCTCGACCGGCACCTCCCGGTATCTGCCGAAGGGAATCGTCACGACCACGATGTCCCCCGCCGCCGCGGCCTCGGCCGCGGTGGCGGCGCGCGCGTTCGGGCCCAGCTCCGCCACGAGCTCGGCGAGCGTGTCCGGCCCACGGGAGTTGCTCAGCACCACCGAGTGCCCGGCGTCGACCGCCAGCTTCGCGAGGGTGCCGCCGATGTTCCCACTGCCGATGAATCCGATGAGCATGCTTGCGGCAACGCGACGATCTTCGGCCTCATTCCCCCGCCGGCGTTTCCCCCAGGACGACCACGGCCCGTTCCAGCAGGTCACGTAGCCGCTCGGCCTCGTCGGGCGTGAACTCCTCCACCAGCCGGCGCTCCACGGAGACGGCCGCCGCGTCGGCCTTGCGCAGCAGCGCCTGCCCGGCCCGGGTGAGCCGGGTGACGAGCACCTGGGCGTGATCGCTGGACGGACGCCGCTCCACGAGCCCACGCGACTCCAGCGTCTTGAGCACGGTCGTCATGCTCTGCGGGGTGACCGAGCAGAACCGTGCCAGTTTCGCCCCGGAGATGCCGGGCGCGAGCGACAGCGCGTACATCGCGGCGTACTGCGGGACGGTCAGCCCGAACGGCCGCAGCACACGGGTCTTCTCCGCGATCAGCGCCTGTTCTGCGCGCTTGATGGCGTTGCCGGGGCGCCACGCCATCGCCTCGGCGATCCTCGCCTCCTCGGCTCCCATCATCACCCTCCCCGGGCCATCAGGGCTCTGACAAGCGGACTCTATCACCGGTTTGACAGACCTACCCCTACTCATCCATCCTCTGATCTCCATCAGGGTTCTGATGGTTGGGCGCCGTCGCTCACCGTGGTCTGCGCCGCGGTGCTGCTCGTCCCGGTGACCGCGACGGGGAGCGCCGAGGCGCTCGGCGACATCGGCGCGGGCCTGCGCGCCGGGCTGGACGCCACCCAGTGGGTGGTCAACGCCTTCTTCCTCACCTTCGCCGCGTTCATGGCGAGCACCGGGGCGCTGGCCGACCGGATCGGGCGGCGCAGGATGTTCGCCCTCGGCGCCGGGGTGTTCACGGCGGCGATGCTCCTGGCCGCGGCCGCCCCGGACATCGGCACACTGATCGCGGCCAGGGCGCTCGCGGGCGCCGGCGCCGCCGCGGCCATGACCGGCGGCACCGCGCTGCTCGCGCAGGCCTACCCCTCGGGCGCCGGCAGGACCAGGGCGTTCGCGTGGTTCGGCACCACGATCGGGCTGGGGCTGGCCTTCGGCCCGGTGATCGCCGGAACGCTGGTCGGCGCCGTCGGCTGGCGCGTCCTGTTCGGCGCGGCCGGGATCGCGCTGCTGCCGGTGCTGCTGCTGAGCGCGCTGCTGGAGGAGTCACGCGCCGCTTCGGACGGCCCCATGGACTGGGGCGGCGCGGTCACCTTCACCCTCGCGCTCACCGCCTTCACCTTCGGCGTGATCGAGGGGCCTGCTCTCGGGTGGACGCACCCGGCGGTGCCGGCCGCCTTCGCCGCGTGCGCGGTCCTGTCGGCGGCCTTCGCCCTGGCCGAGCGCCGTCATCCCGCGCCGCTTGTCGACCTGTCGCTGCTGGCCCGGCCCCGGTTCGCGGCGATCGCGTCCATACCGTTCCTGCTCGCCTTCGGCTTCGTCGCGCTGACGATCGTGCTGCCGCCGTACCTCATGGCCACCTCGGGCTACTCGGCCCGGCAGGCGGGTCTGACGTTGCTGCTGCTGACCGGGCCGACGCTGGTGATGCCGCCCGTCACCGGCGCCCTGGCCCGCCGCCTGTCGCAGCGCGTCCTGCTGGTGACCACGCTGCTGCTGGTCGCGGCCGGGACCGGTCTGCTGGCGACGGTGCCCGCCGCGTCGGGCTCGGCGCGGCTCGCCCTGCCATTGATATTGATCGGGACCGGCTTCGGCGTGTCGCTTGCCGTGGTCGACGGGGCGGCGGTCTCCTCCGTCGAGCCCGCGCGGGCCGGCATGGCGGCCGGGCTGTTCAACACGGCCCGCATCACCGGCGAGGTCGTCGCCATCGCCGTGCTCGGCGCCGTGCTGTCCGCGCTGACCCAGGCGAGCCTGACCGGCCCGTACGGCGAGGCGCGCGCGGCCCGGGCGACCTCCCGCCTGCTGCAGGGCGACATCACAGGGGCCGTGCCGGCGGGAGCCGGACCGCTGGAGTTCGCCCGCCTGGCGAGCGCCGGCTACGCGGACGCCCTGCACACCGCCCTGTGGCTGCTGACCCTCCTGTCCCTGGCCGGCGCGCTCGCCGTCGGCCTCCTGATGTCCGTCCGCGAACCCGCGCGGATCACCACGTGAAAGGAACGACCATGCCCGTCGTCACCGTCGGTTCGAGCACCGTCAACTATCTCGTCACCGGCACCGGCCCCGGTCTCGTCCTCGTGCACGGCACCGGCGCCGACGCGCAGGCCAACTGGGGCCCGCTCATCGACGCCGCCTCCGGCCGCTTCACCGTGGTCGCCCCCGACCTGTCCGGCTCCGGCGCCACCGTGGACGCGGGCGGTCCGATCCGCGTCGAGGACCTGGTCGCCCAGGTGCTCGGCGCGGCCGAGCACGCCGGTCTGGAGCGCTTCCACCTCGTCGGCCACTCGCTCGGCGCCGTCGTCGCAGTGGCGACGGCGGGCACCCGGCCGGAGAAGATCCTGTCGCTGACGGCGCACGCCGGATGGGCCAGGACCGACCCGTGGATGGCCTTCCAGATGGACCTGTGGGTCCGCCTGGTGCGCACCGACCGCGAGTTGCTGGCCCGTCTGCTCCAGTTCACCGCGATGGGCGAGGAGACGCTCCGCGCCCGGTCGGCGGAGGACTTCGAGCAGGCCGCCGCCGCGTTCACGGCGATGCTCGGCGGCGCGGAGGACGGGTTCGAGAGGCAGACCCTGGCCGACATCTCCGTCGACATCACCGGGCTCCTGCCGCACGTGTCCGCACCGACGCTGATCGTCTCCAGCGCCGACGACCGGATCGTGCCGCCGCACCACCAGCGCGAGCTCGCCCGGCTCATTCCCCACGCCGAGCTCGTGACGGTCCCCGGCGGCCACGGCCTGCCGTTCGAGGACCCCGCCGCGTTCACCGCCGTCATCACCGGCCGCCTGGACCGCATGGCCGCGGCGGTCTGAGGTCCCGTGAACACGCCGACGGGGCGCCGGATCTCTCCGGCGCCCCGCCTGACGGCGAACCGATCAGCTGCAGCCGCTGGTGCTGCCGCAACCCTCGCAGACGTAGCAGCTCCCGGCAGGGCGCATCTTGGTGCCGCAGGTCATGCACAGCGGCGCGTCCGCCGTACGGCCCTGGTGGCTCTCCAGCGAGGCGCCGACCCGGCGCGGCTCCGGCACGGCCACCGGCGCTGCCGGGGCCTTCTCGACCGGCGCGGGCTGCGCCTTCTCGACCGGCGCCTGCCCGCTCTCGATCGGCGCCGACTGGGCGAGCGCGGCGGTGTCCACGTCCTGCAGCGCGGCCGGGTCCTCACCGCGCTGCTGCGCGGCCCGCTCGGACGCGGAGAAGATCCCGAGGGCGGCCCGGTCCTCGTACGGCAGGTAGTCGAGCGCGAGCCGCCGGAAGATGTAGTCCATCACGGACTGCGCCATCCGGACGTCGGGGTCGTCGGTCATGCCCGCCGGCTCGAAGCGCATGTTGACGAACTTCTGCACGTACGTGTCGAGCGGCACGCCGTACTGGAGGCCGATCGAGATCGCCACGGAGAAGGCGTCCATCACGCCCGCGAGGGTCGAGCCCTGCTTGGACATCTTGAGGAAGACCTCGCCGAGACCGTCGTCGGGGTAGGACGAGGCGGTCATGTAGCCCTTGGCGCCGCCCACCGTGAAGCGGGTGGTGGTGCTCGGCCGCTGGTTGGGCATCCGCCGCCTGGTCGGCCGCGCGACCTCCACGACCTGGACGACCGGCTCCTTGTCCGCCGCCTCTGCGGGGGCCTCCTCGGAGGTCTTCTTCGCGACCGACAGCGGCTGGCCGACCTTGCAGTTGTCGCGGTAGACGGCCAGGGCCTTGAGGCCGAGCTTCCAGCCCTCCAGGTAGACCTGCTCGATGTCGTCCACGGTGGCCGACTCGGGCAGGTTGACGGTCTTGGAGATGGCGCCGGACAGGAACGGCTGGACGGCCGCCATCATCCGGACGTGGCCCATCGGGGCGATGGCCCGCTCGCCCATCGCGCAGTCGAACACCTCGTAGTGCTCCGGCCGCAGGCCGGGGGCGTCCACGACGTGGCCGTGCTCGGCGATGTACTCGACGATGGCCTCGACCTGCTCCTCCGGGTAGCCGAGCCGGCGCAGCGCCCGCGGGATCGTCTGGTTGACGATCTGCATCGAACCGCCGCCGACGAGCTTCTTGAACTTCACCAGCGCCAGGTCGGGCTCGATGCCGGTGGTGTCGCAGTCCATCATCAGGCCGATGGTGCCGGTCGGGGCGAGCAGCGACGCCTGGGCGTTGCGGTAGCCGTTCTTCTCGCCCAGCTTGAGGCACTCCTGCCACTGCCGGGTGGCCTCGGTGTGCAGGGCCTTGTCCATGTCGCCGAGCGTGCGCAGGTCGTCGTTGGCCGCGGCGTGCTTGCGCATGACCCGCTTGTGCGGCTCGGCGTTGCGCTGGTAGCCGTCGTACGGGCCGACGATCCCGGCGATCTCGGCCGAGCGGCGGTAGGACACGGCGGTCATCAGCGATGTGATCCCGGCCGCGATGGCCCGGCCGCCGTCGGAGTCGTACGCGTGCCCGGTCGCCATCAGCAGCGCGCCCAGGTTGGCGTAGCCGATGCCGAGCTGGCGGTACGCCCGGGTGGTCTCGGCGATCTTCTGCGTCGGGAAGTCGGCGAAGGTGATCGAGATGTCCATCGCGGTGATGATCAGCTCGGTGACCTTCACGAAGGTCGCGACGTCGAAGGAGTCGTCGTCGCGCAGGAACTTCAGCAGGTTGATCGACGCGAGGTTGCACGAGGAGTTGTCCAGGTGGACGTACTCCGAGCAGGGGTTGCTGGCCGTGATGCGCCCGGTCTCGGGGCAGGTGTGCCAGTCGTTGATCGTGTCGTCGTACTGCAGGCCGGGGTCGGCGCACTCCCAGGCGGCCTGGGCCATCTTGCGGAACAGCGACCGCGCCTCGACCTCTTCGATGACCTCGCCGGTCAGCCGGGCCCGCAGGCCGAACTTGTCGCCCGCCTCGACGGCCCGCATGAACTCGTCGGAGACCCGCACCGAGTTGTTGGCGTTCTGGTACTGCACGGACACGATGTCCTTGCCGCCGAGGTCCATGTCGAACCCGGCGTCGCGCAGCGCGCGGATCTTGTCCTCTTCGCGCGCCTTGGTCTCGATGAACTCCTCGATGTCGGGGTGGTCCACGTCGAGGACGACCATCTTGGCCGCCCGGCGGGTGGCGCCGCCCGACTTGATGGTGCCGGCGGAGGCGTCGGCGCCGCGCATGAAGGACACCGGGCCGCTGGCCGTGCCGCCGCTGGACAGCAGTTCCTTGGACGAGCGGATGCGGGAGAGGTTGACCCCGGAGCCGGAGCCGCCCTTGAAGATGACGCCCTCTTCCTTGTACCAGTCGAGGATCGACTCCATCGTGTCGTCCACGGCCAGGATGAAGCAGGCGCTCACCTGCTGGGGGGAGCGGGTGCCGACGTTGAACCACACCGGGGAGTTGAAGCTGAAGACCTGGTGGATCAGCGCGTGCTTGAGCTCGTGGTCGAAGATCTCCGCGTCCTCGTCGGAGGCGAAGTAGCCGTTCTCGACGCCGGTCCTGGTGTAGACGCCCACGACCCGGTCGACGAGCTGCTTGAGGCTCGACTCGCGCTGCGGGGTGCCCACCGCCCCGCGGAAGTACTTGGTGGTGACGATGTTGGCCGCGTTGACCGACCAGAAGTCCGGGAACTCCACGCCGTGCTGCTCGAAGTTGACCGAGCCGTCCCGCCAGTTCGTCATCACGACGTCGCGCCGCTCCCAGCGGACCTCGTCGTACGGGTGGACACCCGGGGTGGTGAAGATGCGCTTCATCTTCAGGCCCTTGCGCGGGCGCTTGCCCGGGTGACCCCCCGCACCCGACACCGTGCCGCTCACGGTCTCCGTCATGACTTCCCCCTCCCAGGGCCCGATGGAGCCCCTTCTCCGGACCACGCTCGTTGAAACCACATAGTCGCGGTGCGCCGTCGCGCCCCGCCCGCCTCGTCCCGGTCCCCCGGAAGGCGTCTTATTCCTCGCCCCCGGTGCCATGGGCTGCGGTGCCGTGGGCCGCGCGGAGCCGCTCGATCTCCGCCTCGAAGTCCGCCAGCGTCTCGAAGCTGCGGTAGACCGACGCGAAGCGCAGGTAGGCCACCTCGTCGAGATCGCGGAGCGGGCCCAGGATGGCCAGGCCGACCTCGTGGGAGGCGATCTCGGCCGCGCCCGTGCCCCGGATGCTCTCCTCGACGCGCTGCCCGAGCTGGGCGAGGGAGTCCTCGCTGACCGGGCGCCCCTGACAGGCCCGCCGCACGCCGGCGATGACCTTCTCGCGGGAGAACGGCTCGGTGACTCCGCTGCGCTTGCTCACCATCAGCAGTACGGTCTCCTGCGTGGTGAACCTGCGCCCGCACTCGGGACAGGTGCGCCGGCGACGGATCGCCGCCCCGTCCTCTGCCGCGCGGCTGTCCACGACCCGGGTGTCCGGGTGGCGACAGAACGGACAGTGCACTTCATCGCCTCCCTGAACGCACATCCCCGAACACAAGGTGTGGTGAACTTACACCGGTGTGACTACTAGATGTTGTGGTCCAACCGTAGGAGCGCCCGACCTTGAACGCAAGTCGAACCGGCCTTGGGCAAGGAAGTCCCTGCTCCGCCCGCGTGTCGCACCCCGGGTCACGGCCGCATCACGCGCCCCGGCCGTCGCGGAATAGGCCGTTTACGCGCCTTTTCCCGGCCGTTTTTCGCACGGCTTCTGACCTGCGCCTACAGCGGCCGAAGAAGATCGGGGAAATCGAACACGGGATCGATCGAACTCCCGTACGATGAAGGCGGACGGCGAGATCGGCGATTTCGCTGGATATCGAACAATTGTTTGACGGTGATCTTGAATCGCGGTACGGTCGCTCTGTGCGACACGAGGAACACGGATTGAGAGGTGGCATCGTGAGTGACCGAAGTGAGCAGGCGAATGGCGTCAGCGACCTCGCGGTTCGCAGGCGCGACTCGCTTGGCCTCACCCCCAGGCAGCGGAAGATTCTCGAGGTGATCCGCGACTCGGTCCAGCAGCGCGGTTATCCGCCGTCCATGCGGGAGATCGGGGAAGCGGTCCAGCTGACCAGCACCTCCAGCGTGTCGCACCAGCTCACGGCGCTCCAGCGTAAGGGCTACCTCCGGCGTGATCCCCATCGGCCCCGGGCCCTGGAGGTCCGGCTGCCGGGCGAGCCGGTGCTGTGGGTGGACCCCGACGCCACCTCCGAGGAGGAGCCCGGGTTCAGCCGGCCCACCGCGGCCTACGTGCCGCTGGTCGGCCGCATCGCGGCCGGTGGGCCCATCCTCGCCGAGCAGAGCATCGAGGACGTGTTCGCCCTGCCCAAGCAGCTCGTGGGCGAGGGCACGCTGTTCCTGCTCCAGGTCTCCGGCGACTCGATGATCGAGGCCGCCATCGCCGACGGCGACTGGGTCGTGGTCCGGCAGCAGCCGGTCGCCGACAACGGCGACATCGTGGCCGCGATGATCGACGGCGAGGCCACCGTGAAGACCTTCAAGCGCAAGGACGGGCACGTGTGGCTGGTGCCGCACAACCCCAACTACGAGCCGATCCCGGGCGACGAGGCCACCGTGCTCGGCAAGGTCACGGCTGTCCTTCGCAAGCTGTAGCCGCGCCGGCGCCCCGCGGCACGACGGGATCGCGGGGCGCGGCGGCCGCCTTTTCGGCGGTCGTCAACCGGCAATTAGGGTGAGTCGGATGAAGCTCGACTCCCTCTCCCTCGACGCGGCCCGGGGCCGTGACGGAATCAAGTGGGCGCAGGCCGCGCCCGGCGTCATCCCCGCCTGGGTCGCCGACATGGACTTCCCCGTGCCCGACGTGGTCACGGAGGCCATAGCGCGACGCGCCGCCAAGGACCTCGGCTATCCCGCCTGGCTGGACACCCCGACCGCGGGACCACTGGCGGAGGCGTTCGCCGAGCGGATGGAGACGCGGCACGGCTGGCGGGCCGATCCGGCCCACGTGCGGTCCTTCACCGACCTCAACCAGGCTCTCCAGGTGCTGCTGCACGTCCTGACCGAGCCCGGCGACGCCGTGGCACTGCACGTCCCCGCCTACGACCCCTTCCTCACCACCATCACCGGGATGAACCGCCGCCTGGTGCCCATGCCGCTGACGGCCGACGGCAGGTTCGAGGTCCCCGGAGAGCCCGTCAGTGTGCTCCTGCTGGTCAACCCGCAGAACCCGTCGGGCCGTTCGTTCACCCGTGAGGAGCTCGAAGGCGTCGCCGCGTACGCCGATCGGCACGGCACGCTGGTGATCGCCGACGAGATCCACGCCGACCTGACGTACGCCCCGAAGCGGCACATCCCGTTCGCCACGATCCTCCCCGAGCGCACGGTCACGCTGACCTCCGCCAGCAAGGCCTTCAACATGGGCGGACTGCACTGCTCGGTGGCCCACCTCGGCGCGAAGGAGGCCAGGGACGCACTCGGCCGCCAGCCCGCC
Source organism: Microbispora sp. CSR-4 (assembly GCF_008033685.1). NCBI lineage: Bacteria > Bacillati > Actinomycetota > Actinomycetes > Streptosporangiales > Streptosporangiaceae > Microbispora > Microbispora sp. CSR-4. Next base: position 27,281 of record NZ_VJVX01000007.1, on the reverse strand, counting down.
CACATCTTCGGCGCGCCCAGCGTGCTCGGGGTGGAGGCCACGGTGGCCGCCTGGCGGCACGGCGACGCGTGGCTGGAGGAGGTGCTGGCGATCCTCGACCGCAACCGCAGGCTCGTCGCCGAGCGGCTCCCGTCGGTCGGCTACCGCGTTCCCGAGGCCACCTATCTCGCGTGGCTCGACTTCGGGGTGCCCGGCGCGGCGGCGTTCGTCGAGCGGGAGGCCCGGGTCAGGCTCAACCCGGGCCCGATGTACGGAGGCGGCGACACCTTCGCCCGCCTCAACTTCGCGACATCGGCGGCGATCCTGGAGGAGATCCTGTCGAGGATCGCCGCCGTGCTGACGTGACGCGCCCGCTCAGCTCGCCGTACAGGTGACCGAGGACGGAACGCCGTTGCTGCCCGACCAGCTTCCGTTGAAGCCGAACGCGGTCGAGGCGCCGGCGCCCAGCGTGCCGTTGTAGGACATGTTCGTCACCGTGACGTTGGACCCGCTCGCGCTGAGCGTGCCGTTCCAGAGCTGCGTGATGCTCTGGCCGTTCGGGAAGGACCAGTTCACGGTCCAGCCCGAGATGGCCGACGAACCCGCCTTGACCGTGACCTCGCCCTGGAAGCCGCCGGGATACTCGTTGACGACCTTGTACGTGGCCGTGCAGGTCTTCCCGCCCGGCGACGAGGGAGACGCGGACGGCGACGGGGAGGGAGACGGCGAGGGAGACGGCGATGGGGAGGGCGACCGAGTCGGAGACGCCGACGGCGAGGCCGAGGGCGAGGGCGACACTGGCGGCGTCGGGGTGCCACCACCGCCGGTCGGCGGGATCAGGTAGGGCGAGATGATGCTCTGCTTGGCCTGGTCGACCGTCGCCCAGTCGTCCTTGAGAATGCCGCCCGTGTCACCCGAGTTGGGGTTCCACGACCAGTAGGTGAACGACATGCCGTTCACGCCGGTGCCCATGTACTTCATGAGCTCCTGGAGCCAGATCTTGTCGATGTTGCTGGCGAGCGTCGTGCCGAACTCGCCGACCATGATCGGGGCGATGTTCTGCTTGTAGAGGTAGCCCCAGTACTTGTCCCAGATGGCCGGCATGTTGGCCGGGTAGGACGGGTCGTCGAACCAGTTCTGGTGGAAGACCGAGGTGGCGTACTCGTGGGGCGAGTAGACGAGCCGGTTGGCCACGTTGAGCCGCACCGGATACTGCCCGGCCTTGGTGAGGTTGCCGCCCCACCAGCCGCAGTCCTCGTCGTTGCTGGGGTCGTTGTCCCAGACGTTGGACTCGCCGCCGCTCGGGCAGCTCACGCCCTCCACGAAGATCAGCCAGTTGGGCTGCACGGACAGGATCGCGTTGCCGGCCCGCTCGGCCGCCAGGCGCCAGTCGCGCGACTCGTCGCCGCAGCCCCAGCAGGAGCCCTTCGCGTTCGGGTTGGTGCCGTCGGCGTGCGGCTCGTTGTGCAGGTCGGCCCCGATGACGGTGGGGTTGCCCGCGTAGTGCTGGGCCAGCGACTTCCAGTCGTTGATCCAGGTCGACTCGGGGACGCCGGAGGTGTACCACAGCGCCGTCTGGCCCGCGCTGGTCGGGCGGTGCCGGTCGAGGATGATCCGCATGCCCTTCTGGCCCGCGTAGTCCACGACCTTGTCGAGGATCTGCAGCGGGGACAGGCCGATCAGGTCGGGGTTGGAGTAGGTGTTGACGCTCGTCGCCTGCGCGCCCGGCTTCAGCGCGTCGTCGGAGAACGGCACCCGGATGGTGTTGTAACCGAGGCTCGCCATGAGGTCGAGCTGGCTCTTCCACGGGTTGTTCGCCCACAACCCGTGGAAGGTCTTGTTGTCGGTCTCCATGCCGAACCAGTTGATGCCGGTCAGCCGGACCGTCGCGCCGGTGCTGTCGACGATCTTGTTCCCGCTGGTGTGCAGGTAGCCGGTGCCCGTGCCGGCGGCGTTAGCCGGTGACCCGGTGACGACGAGCACGGTCGCCGCAACCGCGGCGGCGGTCGTCAGCCCGCCGAGAATTCGTCTGTACAAGACGTGCCTCCCACGCGGGGCGCACGCCGACGGCGAGCCATACGGTCAGGCGCGCACCCCAGACCACCGCCGGAGCGGTGGTGGTCGCGGCATGCCCTGACCGCACGCCTACATCGATATGAACTGGTTTTGTGGCTCGGGCGGAATTTTGTCCGGAAGGCCAGTCCATCGTCAACGTCCCGTCACGGCACCATGCCCCGCAGGCAATCGAGCACCATGCTGTGCACGCAATCGAGCACCGTGCTGTGCACGCAATCGAGCACATGCCCCGCACGGCACCATGGCACCGTACGGGGGCACGGGGGCACGGCGTCACGGCAGCGGCGGCAGCTCCGGCGGAGCGGCCGGCGGCCTGTCCTCGAGCGCCGCCAGGGCCAGCTCCACCGCCCGCGCCAGCTGCGGATCCCGCCCGGCGACCAGGTCCTGCGGCGTCGCGACGACCTCGACGTCCGGGTCGACGCCGTGGTTCTCGACGCCCCACCCCTCGCCCTCCAGCCAGAACGAGTAGCGCGGCTGCGTGACGACGGTCCCGTCCACGAGCGAGTAGCGCGAGTCGATGCCGATCACGCCGCCCCAGGTCCGCGTGCCCACGAGCGGCCCGATGCCGCGGTTCTTGATCCCGGCGCTGACGATGTCGCCGTCCGATCCGGCGAACTCGTCGGTGACGGCCACGACGGGCCCGCGAGGCGCGTCCTCGGGGTAGCGCCCCGGCTCGTATCCCCGGCTGAGCTGCCACCCGGTCACCCGTCGCTGCAGCTTCTCCAGCACCAGCTCGGAGACATGACCGCCGCCGTTGTCGCGGATGTCCACGACAAGCGCGTCGCGGTCCATCTCGGCGCGCAGGTCCCGGTGGAACTGCGCCCAGCCGGTGGACATCATGTCCGGCACGTGTAGGTAGCCGACCCGCCCGCCCGACGCCTCGCGCACGAACGCCCGCCGCCCGGCCACCCAGTCGTGGTAGCGCAGCCGCGTCTCGTCGGCGACCGGCCTGACGACGACCCTGCGGGTCTCGCCGCCGGAGCCGGGCCGTACGGTCAGCTCCACGGGCCGTCCCGCCATCCCGGACAGCAGCGCCAGCGGCCCGCGTACCGGGTCCACCGGGCGCCCGCCGACGGCGACGATCGCGTCGCCCTCGCGTACGGCGACGCCGGGCGCGAGCAGCGGCGAGCGGGCCTCGTGGTCGGAGGACTCCCCCGGCAGGATGCGGCGGATCCGCCACACCCCGCTCTCGTCCCGGGCGAGATCGGCGCCGAGGAGGCCCTGGCGGCGCCGTGGATCGCGGCCCGCGCCGACGGGCCGCGCGTACGCGTGCGAGGTGGCCAGCTCGCCCTGGACCTCCCAGAGCAGGTCGATCAGCTCGGAGTAGGCGCCGATCCGCTCGACGAGGGGGGCGTAGCGGTCGAGCGTGCCCGCCCAGTCGACACCGTTCATGTCCTCCCGCCAGAAGTGGTCGCGCATGAGCCGCCCGGCCTCGTTGTAGGCCTGCCGCCACTCGGCGACCGGGTCGATGGTCACGGCCACGCGGTCCAGGTCGATGGTGACGACCTCGTCGTCCTCGCCGGTGGAGCGGGTCTGCAGGCCGTGTGCGCCGGTGGCCACCAGGCGCGTGCCGTCGCCGCTGACCTCGAAGGCCCCGAACTCCCCGTCCAGCTCGGTGACCTTGCGCTTGACCAGGTCGTAGCGTTCGAGGACCGGCTCGCCGGGCTCGGTGCCGTCGCCGAGCTCGCCGGTGAGCGGATGACACAGCCACAGCAGGCCGCCCTTGGCGGCGCGCAGGTTGGAGTAGACGCCGGCGGGCACCGGCACGGCCACGATCCTGTCCGCCAGCCCGTCGGCGTCCACCTCGGTCACCCGCGGCGGGTCGGACTTGCCGTCGCTCTTCGCGTCCTGGGTGTTCTCGGAGCCCCGGGAGTCCGCGCCGGCGTCGTCCTCCCCGCCGAAGCCGCGGCCGGTCAGCGAGGGATCGAACGGCGAGGGCGTCGTGGCCTTGAGCGGCACCAGATAGGGCCGGCAACTGGCGGGAAAGGACAGGTCGAAGACGTGCCTGTCATAGACCGGGTTGAACGTGCGGTCGGACAGGAAGGCCAGGTGCTTGCCGTCCGTCGTGAAGGCCGGGCTGTAGTCGTTGAAGCGCGGCGGGGTGACCTCGATCGTGGTGCTGCCGTCCACGCGGGCGAGCTTGAGGTGGTAGCGCCAGGGCTGGTAGGCATGCGCCCACGCGAGCCAGGCCGAGTCGGGCGAGAACGTGAGGTGCTGCACGTCGCCGTGGGTGGTGCGGTCGACCTCACGGACGTTCCCCGAGTCGAGGTCCACCACCAGCAGCCGCCCGTCGTGGGTGGCGACCGCCGCGTGCGTGCCGTCCGGCGCGGCGGCCAGGTCGAGCACCCGGCCGAGCTGCCCGGCGGCCAGGGTGCGGATCTCACCGCCCGGCGTGCCGATCTCCAGCGCGTCCTCGCCGGAGGCGTCCGACACCCAGACGGCCCGGCCGGTCTGCGACTGCGGGGAGGAGCCGAGAGTCCGCGGCAGCCGCACCCGGACGCCGGGCTCGGCGCGCAGCGTGCCTGCGGGGCCGTCGCGGTGGGTCAGCCAGTGGGCGGTGCCGCGGATCTCGACCACGCTGGCCCGCCCGGTGCGGTCCGGGGCGAAACCGCCGACGTTGTTCGGCGCCGGCCGCCTGGCCCTGGCCGGGCGCGGCCCGCTCAGCGTGATGTCCAGCCTGCGCGGCTCGGCGTCGAGGCTGTCCAGCAGCCACAGGTCGCCGGCGAGGCTGTAGACGACGCGGGAGCCGTCCGACGTGGCATGGCGCGCGTAGAAGCCGCGGTGCGTGGTGTGCTGCCGCAGGTCGGAGCCGTCGGGCAGGCAGGAGTAGAGGTTGCCGTCGCCGTCGGTGTCGGCGAGGAAGGCCAGGCGCTCCCCCACCCACATGACCGACCAGTGCTGCGCGGGATCGCCTTCGAACAGGTGGGTGAACTCGCCGTCGCCCGTCGCGTCCACCCAGATCTTGGCCGCCGTGCCGCCGCGGTATCGCTTCCACTGCGACGGCTCGCGCCACACCGCCGACACGGTCGCCACCCTGGCGCCGCTCACCGCGGTCTCGCTGACCCTGCCGTACGGCAGGGCCGTCGCCGGGCCGCCGTCCAGCGGCACCGCGTGGGCCCACTGCCACGAGCGGGAGCCGTGACCCGCGGCGGTGACGGCCAGCACGTTCCCGTCCTCGGTCCAGCCGCGTACGCCGGTCATGGCGTCGCCCCAGTGGGTGAGCCGCTCGCCCTCTCCGCCGTCCAGGCCGGCGGCGAACACCTCGGGAGCGCCCTCAAGGGTGCTCGTCCAGGCGATGCGGGTGCCGTCAGGGGAGAACCGGGGATGCGAGACCTCGACCCGATCGGCCGTGAACCGCCACGCCCTGCCGCCGCCCGCGGGCGCCAGCCAGACGTCGTCGTCCGCCACGAACGTGAGGAGGTCGCCGTTCAGATGGGGGTATCTCAGGTATGCGCCATTAGCCACGTGCGCACCCTATTCCGAACGACGACGGCTCCGCCGTACCGGGCAGGTTCGATCACGGTACGGCGGAGCCGGGGTCACCCGTTACGGGACGACGTTGACGAGCTTGGGCGCCCGCACGATCACCTTGCGCGGCTCGCCGTCGAGATAGGGGCGGACCTTGTCCGACGCCAGGGCCAGGGCCTGCAGGTCGGCCTCGGAGATGTCCGGGGAGACCTCCAGCCGGTCGCGGACCTTGCCCGCCACCTGCACCACCGCCGTGACCGACTCCTGGACCAGCAGCGCCGGGTCGGCCTCGGGCCAGCCGGCCTTGGCGACCGACGGCGCGTGCCCGAGCCGCTCCCAGCCCTCCTCCGCGCAGTACGGCGCGACCAGCGACAGCATGATCGCCAGGGTCTCGGCGGCCTCGCGGACGGCCGGGTCGGCCGCGCCGGGCCCGGAGTCGATCGCCCGGCGGGCGGCCGTGGTCAGCTCCATCATGCGGGCCACCGCGACGTTGAACCGGTAGCTCTCGACGAGCTTGGTCACCTCGTCGATGGTCCGGTGGGTCACCTTGCGCAGCTCGACGTCGCCGGTGGAGAAGTCCACGCCGGGCGCGCTGGCGGCACCGGCCTCGGCCATCACGCGGAACGCGCGGGCGAGGAACTTCTGCGACGCGGCCGGCGAGACGTCGGCCCAGTCGATGTCGTCCTCCGGCGGCCCGGCGAAGATCATCGTCAGCCGGACGGCGTCCACGCCGTACGTGTCGATCTGCTCGCCGAGGTCCACGCCGTTGCCCAGCGACTTCGACATCGCCTTGCCCCGGTTGATGACCTGGCCCTGGTTGAGCAGGCGCTCGAAGGGCTCGGTGAAGTCGACCAGGCCCATGTCGTGCAGGACCTTGGTGAAGAACCGCGCGTACAGCAGGTGGAGCACGGCGTGCTCGACGCCACCCACGTACTGGTCGATCGGCCCCCACTTGCGGACCTTCTCGACGTCGAACGGCCCGTCCTCGTAGTGCGGGTCGCAGTAACGCAGGTAGTACCACGACGAGTCGACGAAGGTGTCCATCGTGTCGGTGTCCCGCTGGGCCGGGCCGCCGCACTTGGGGCACGCGACGTTGACCCACTCGGTGGCCGCGGCCAGCGGCGAGACGCCCTTCGGCTGCAGGGCCGCGCCGCGCAGGTCGGGCAGCGTGACCGGGAGCTGCTCGTCCGGCACCGGGACCTCGCCGCAGTCCGGGCAGTGGATGATCGGGATCGGCGTGCCCCAGAACCGCTGCCGCGACAGCAGCCAGTCGCGCAGGCGGTAGTTCACCGCGGCCCTGCCGGTGCCGCGCTCCTCCAGGACCTCGATGATCTTCTTGATCGCCTCGGTCTTCGTCAGCCCGTCCAGCGGGCCGGAGTTGACCAGCGTGCCCTCGCCGGGCGTGGCGATGCCGGTCTCGCCCGGATCGGCGAGGCCGGTGTGCACGACGACCTTGACCGGCAGGCCGAACTTCCGCGCGAAGTCGAGGTCGCGCTGGTCGTGCGCCGGCACCGCCATGATCGCGCCGTGGCCGTAGTCGGACAGCACGTAGTCGGCGGCCCAGACCGGGATGCGCTCCCCGTTGACCGGGTTGATCGCGTACGTGCCCAGGAAGACGCCGGTCTTCTCCTTCTCCGTGGACAGCCGCTCGATGTCGGAGAGCTTGGCGACCTCGGCGCGGTAGGCGGCCAGCGCCTCCGCCTGCTCGGGGGCGCAGATCTCCTCCGCCAGCGGGGCGTCCGCGGCCACGACGAAGAACGTCGCGCCGTACAGCGTGTCGGGGCGCGTGGTGTAGACGGTGACCGGCTCGTCGCGGCCCTCGATGCGGAACTGGACGTCGGCGCCGGTGGAGCGGCCGATCCAGTTGCGCTGCATGGTGAGGATGCGCTCGGGCCAGCCGCTCTCGATCTGCGCCATGTCGTCGAGCAGCCGGTCGGCGTAGTCAGTGATCTTGAAGTACCACTGCGTCAGCTCGCGGCGGATCACGTCGGCGCCACAGCGCTCGCACTTGCCCGCCACGACCTGCTCGTTGGCGAGCACGGTCTGGTCCTGCGGGCACCAGTTGACCAGGCCGCCCTTGCGGTAGGCCAGGCCCCGCTCGTAGAAGCGGGTGAACAGCCACTGGTTCCAGCGGTAGTACTCCGCGTCGCTGGTGTGCAGGCGTCGCGACCAGTCGAAGGAGATGGCGTAGCGCTTGAACGAGTTCGCCTGCGTCTCGATGTTCTTGTACGTCCACTCGGCGGGGTGGGCGTTGCGCTTGATGGCCGCGTTCTCGGCGGGCAGGCCGAAGGAGTCCCACCCGATCGGATGCAGGACGTTGTAGCCCTTCTGGAACCAGTAGCGCGCGACGACGTCGCCGATCGCGAAGACCTCGCCGTGCCCCATGTGGAGGTCGCCGGAGGGGTAGGGGAACATGTCGAGCATGTACTTGCGCGGCCTGGTGTCCGCGAGGTCCTCGACCGCCGCGAAGGGGTTCAGCTCCTCCCACCGCGGCAGCCACTTGGCCTGCAGCGCCTCCGGGTCGTACACCGGCTCGTCCACTTCCACTCCTCGCCAGGCGGCTGGAATCACACACAGATGATGGCGTCCGCCGGGGGCAGGTCCCTGCGTCACAGTCGAGGCAGCCCCGTCTCCGCGCTCTCGCGCTCCGAGGCGGCTGCCCGCTCAGCGGGGTGGCGGCACGCATGTCAAGCGTAGCGCAGACCACAACCGGGTCGCCGATCGATCTTGCGGGCTGACCTCGCGTGTCAGAGCGCGATACACGATGGTGATAGTTCCGTTGTGGGCTCTTATGTCCATTCCCCTACTGTGCTTCTGTGGCCAACTCATTTCCGCCCGCGGATTTGCCGATGCAGGACCCGCCCACCGACCCCACAGGTGAGCAGTTCCGAGAGGCATTCCGCGGTTTCGCTGCGGCAGCCCCCGGCTCGCATGAGATCATGCCAGGCACCCCCAATTCGGGCATGATCTCGGGAGGTACCGTGCCCACGGACCGCAGCGAACACCAGCGGGAGCCGTCGTGGCCGGAGATCCCGCCTGCCTGGCCCGAGGCGCCACCTCCGTCCTCGTCATCCTTCACCCCGACCGTCAGGTCGTTCGTCGAGGGGACGCCGGGGACGCCCCAGCAGTCCGCGGACGCGACCGCGACCATGGCGGGGGGCCCGCTTCCGGGCGCGGCTCCGGAGCGGTCCTACCCCGCCTTCACCCGGGACGGCTACAGCGGCTCGGGGGGCGCCGGAGGCACGGAGAACTTCCGCGGCGGGGAGAACTTCGGCCGTACGGAGAGATTCGGCGGCGCTGAAGGCTTCGGTGGCGCGGAGAGATTCGGGAGCGCGGAGAGATTCGGGAGCCCCTCGCCGGCGTACGGCACACAGGGCCCCGCGGGGCCCGCGGGGCCCGCGGGGCATGGTCAGGGCCAGGGGTCGGGGCAGCCCGGCCCGTACGGAGGTCAGTTCTCCGGCGGCGCCATGCCGGGAAATGCGATGCCGGGGAGTGCGATGCCCGGCGGCCAGATGCCCGGTGGTGCGATGCCCGGTGGTGCGATGCCCGAAGGCCCGGCCCACGGCGCGACGCCAGGCGCCCAGATGCCCGGTGGTGCGATGCCCGGGAGCCCTGACCACTCCCGGCCGTCCGCGCCGTTCACCCCGTCGGTCCGCTCGTACGCCGAGTCCGCCCCGGCTGCTCCGCACGCCTCCGCCACCCCGCCGCACGCCTCCGGCGCGCCGCAGGCCCCGCCCCAGCCGGAGGATCCGTACCGGCCGTTCGTGACGGCGGGACAGATCAGCGGGCCCAAGACCCCTCCCGCGCACCGGCAGCAGGAGCTGTGGAACACGGTGTTCGGGGAGAACTACCAGGCCATCGACGAGTACGAGGACGACGAGGACGGCCGGCCGGTCTGGCTCTACGCGCTGGTGGCCTCGGTCGTCGCCGCGCTCGTCGGGGTGCTCGTGTGGGCGTTCGCCGCCGGGCCGCTCAGCTCCGGCGACGCGGCCGAGGCTTCGACGTCGGCGAAGCCGACCCCCGCCAAGACCGCCACCACGACCAAGCCGCAGACGCAGACCGCGTCACGGCTGCCCGTCTACAAGGGCACCGCCTCCCCGGTGAACGGTGTGCTCACCGACACCGCCGGCCGCGTCACGCTGCCCAAGCTCGGCGGCCCCTGGCAGGCGGACGCCGACCCGGCGCAGGTCAAGGCGACGTACGGCTTCACCACCAGGCAGTACGTGCCGGCCGGCATGACGACCAAGGGCAAGCGCGAGTTCGCCGTGGTCATGTCGGGCACGCTGGCGCAGTCGCTGGCCGCGAAGTACACCACGCCCGACAATCTGGGCCCGGTGATCAACGCGGTGATGTACCGGGCACGGCAGACCCAGTTCCCCAAGGACAACAAGATCGCCAAGGTGGCCCAGCAGCGCCTGGCGCGCAACAACCTCACCGGGCTCGCGGCGGCCTACAAGGTGACCGCCGACGGCGCGACCACCACGGTCGTCGTCGCGGCCGTGAACACCGGCGCCGACCTTCCCACGATCGTCTACATGGCCGTGCCGGAGCTCAAGAACGACCTGCTCCCCGACATCAACACGGTCTTCCGGTCGATCAAGCCCCTCGGCTGACCGCCGGCCGGGCCCGGAGCCCGGCCGGTCAGAACTCGCAGGGCATGTGCTTGATGCCGTTGATGAAGCTGGACAGCAGACGCTCCGGTGCGCCCGCCTCGATCTGCGGGACCCGCCGCAGCAGCTCGCGGAACATCGCGGTGATCTCGCGGCGGGCCAGGTGCGCGCCGAGGCAGAAGTGGGGGCCCGGGCCGCCGAATCCGACGTGCGGGTTCGGGTCGCGCAGGATGTCGAAGCGCAGCGGGTCGTCGAACACCCGCTCGTCGCGGTTGGCCGCCCAGTAGTACAGCAGGACCTTCTCGCCCATGCGGTAGAGGTTGCCGTTCATCTCGTGGTCGCGGGTGACCTTGCGGCGCATGTAGTTGACCGGCGCGGCCAGCCGGACGATCTCCTCGATCGCGCGCGGCGCCCGGCCCTCGAAGTCCTCCAGCCACAGCCGGCGCTGGTCCGGGTTGAGCGTGAGCAGCCGCATGCCGTGCGAGATGGCGTTGCGCGTGGTCTCGTTGCCCGCCACGACGAGCAGGATGAAGAACGAGCCGAGCTCCTGGGCGGTCAGCCGCTCCCCGTCGATGTTGGCGTTGACGAGGGACGAGGTGAGGTCGTCGGTGGGGGTCTCCATCCGCAGCGCGGCCAGGTCCTGCACGAGCTGCTGCAGCTCCATCCCCGCGGTGAGCAGCGCGTGGGCGATGTCCTCGCGCTTGCTGACATATTCGGGGTCGGTGGCGCCGAGGACGATGTTCGAGCGGTCGAAGACGAACTGATAGTCCTTCTCCGGGATGCCCATCATGTCGCAGATGATCTTCAGGGGCAGCTTGGCGGCCACCTCGGTGACGAAGTCACAGCCGGGGCCGGTCTCCAGCAGCTCGTCCACGATGCGCGAGGCGGCGGCGTCCACGTCGGACTCGAACTGCTTGATCATCCTCGGCGTGAAGGCGCGCGAGACGATCCGCCGCAGGCGCGCGTGCCGCGGGTCGTCCATGTTGATCATCGAGCCGAAGTATTCGGCGAACTCCCCCGGCAGGTCGGGGATGTTGGTGGCCCCGCCGTCGCCCGAGCAGAAGACCTCGGGGTTGCGGCTGGCCTCCAGGATGTCGGCGTGCCTGACGAGCGCGTGGTAACCCGGCCCGGTGATGCCGCCCAGGCTGAACTCGGGCTCGGGGAAGAAGGCCGGCTTGTCCAGGTCGCGCAGCAGCCGGAACGCGTGCTCCCGCTCCTCGTCCGGGCGGCCCCAGAAGTCCCAGTCGTTCAGGTCGATGTCCGCCGCCGAGGTGATGGGCGTACGCTCCGTGGGCTGTGTCGTCATGGTGGGGGCCGGCCCTTCCGAGTGACTAGAACCACATTCGGTTTCTAGTCTGCCACACCGGACCGTTCACCCGCAGCGGCTCAGACGCCCATGCGCCGGCGGCGGGAGGACGGACGGGGCCGGACGGACGGGGAGCGCAGGATTTCGGACCTGTTCTCGTCTCGCTCCTTGGCGCGTCGCCGGGGCGCCCGGACAGTTGGGCCATGACTGACACGACGCCTGAAGGACACACCGGCAACCGGAGCGGCATCCGGCGCTGGGGACGTTTCGCCCTCCACTACGTCGAGATGATCATCGCGATGTTCGCCGGGATGTTCGCGCTCGGCCTGCTGTGGTCCGCCCTGGGGTTCGACCCCTCGTACGACAGTGATCCCGAGCCGGCCTACCTGCTGATGGCGTTCGACATGTCGGCCGGCATGGCGGCGTGGATGCGGGTGCGCGGGCACTCCTGGGCTCCGACCCTGGAGATGTGCGCCGCGATGTTCGTCCCGGTCGTGCCGCTCTTCCCGCTCCTGTGGCTGGGCATGATCGACGGCATGGCCGTGATGGTCGCCGCCCACGTCCTGATGTTCCCGCTGATGCTGGCGGCCATGTTCCGGCGCCTCGACGAGTACGCCCACTGAGGCCGGCGTTCAGAACCGGTAGCTCATGTGCTTGACGCCGTTGATGAAGTTGGACAGCAGATAGGACGGCTCGCCGACGGACCGGATGGCGGGCATGCGGTCGAACAGCTCCCGGAACATCACGGTGATCTCCCGGCGGGCGAGGTGGGCGCCCAGGCAGTAGTGGGGGCCGGGGCCGCCGAAGCCGACGTGGGGGTTGGGGCTGCGGGTGATGTCGAAGACGTCGGGGTCGCGGAAGACCGTCTCGTCGCGGTTCGCCGAGTTGTAGAACAGCAGGACCTTGTCGCCCGCGCGGTAGTCGTGGCCGTTCATCGTGTGGTCCCGGGTCACGGTGCGCCGGAACTGGATGACCGGGCTGGAGTAGCGGACGATCTCCTCCACCGCGCCCGCGATGCGCCCGTCGAAGTCCTCCAGCAGCAGCGCGCGCTGGCCGGGGTGGTCGGTGAGCAGTTTGAGCCCGTGGGCGATGGCGTTGCGCGTGGTCTCGCTGCCCGCGACGACCAGCAGGATGAAGAACGAGCCGAGCTCCTGGGCGGTCAGGCGTTCCTCGCCGTTCACGAGCCTGCTGGTCAGGTCGTCGGTGGGCCGGCGGCGGCGCTCGGCGGCCAGGCGGCGGGCCAGCGCGTTCAGGTCGTGCCCGGCCCGCAGCAGCGCGGCCAGGCCCCGGGCCGTGGTCCAGCGGCCGAAGGAGCCGTCCGGCCGGGACGGGTCGGCCGCGACCCCCGAATATTCGGAGTCGGCGTTGGCCAGGATCGTGTTCGTACGGCGCAGCACCCGGTCGTGATGATCGGCCGGGATGCCCATCATGTCGCAGATCACCCGTACGGGTAACCGGGCGGCGATCTGGGTGACGAAGTCGCCCGGCCCCTCCCGTACGGCGGCGCCGACGATCTCCCGGGCGGCCCGGCTCAGGTCCTCCTCCATCTTGGCCAGGATGCGCGGGGTGAACGCCCGCGAGACGATCCGCCGCAGCCGGGCGTGCCGGGGATCGTCCATGTTGATCATCGAGCCGAAGTAGACCGCCAGCCAGCGGGGCATGTCCGGGATGCTGTTGGCCGTCGGCTCGCTGCTGAAGACGGCGGGGTCGCGGCTGGCCTCGGTCACGTCGGCGTGCCGCACCAGCGCGTAGTAACCGGCGCCGTGACCGATGAAGGGGATCTTGTTCTCGCGGAAGAAGGCGGGGTGGTCGAGCGCCCGCAGGCGGCGGAACGCCTCGTGCCGCTCGGCCTGGGGCAGGCCCCAGAACGGGATGCGGGACAGGTCGGCAGCCGTGTCCATGCCGCCACTCTTGTGCGGGGGCACGGCATCGTCAAGGGTCGGGAACGCCCTTGTAACCAGACCCTCAAAATCCGGACCTTGAGCCGTTACGCTGAGGTACCTACCGGTTGGTATGGACCGAGGGGTCCGATAGAAGAGGGAGCGGCAATGCTCAACCTGGCCGTCGTGCTGGAAGACAGCGCACGGGAGAAGCCCGACGCCACCGCGGTCGTCTTCGGCGACATGCGCCTGCCGTACTCGCTCGTGAACACCGTGGCCAACCAGGTCGCCAACCTGCTGGTCTCGCGCGGCATCGGCAGGGGCGACAAGGTGGCACTGGCCTGCCCCAACGTGCCCTACTTCCCGTTCGTCTACTACGGGATCCTCAAGGCGGGCGCGACCGTCGTCCCGCTGAACGTGCTGCTGCAGGCCAGGGAGATCGCCTATCACCTGGACGACTCCGACGCCAAGGCCTTCTTCTGCTTCGAGGGTTCGCCGGAGCTGCCGCTGGGCGAGCGGGGCCGGGCCGGCTTCGCCGACGCCGAGGGCGCCGAGCACTTCTTCGTGCTGCCCGCCACGCCGTTCGCCACCGAGTCCGAGCTCGGCGAGACGCTGTGGGCGGCCCTCGACGGGGTGTCCGGCGAGTTCGAGACCGTGCAGACCTCCGCCGACGACACGGCGGTGATCCTCTACACGAGCGGCACCACCGGCCAGCCGAAGGGCGCCGAGCTCACCCACCAGAACATGGTCATGAACGCCATGGTCAGCGAAGGCATGTTCCCCCGGCAGGGGGAGGACACCTATCTCGTCGCGCTGCCGCTGTTCCACTCCTTCGGGCAGACGGTGCTGATGAACGCCGGGTTCCTGCGCGCAGCCACACTCGTGCTGATGCCGCGCTTCGAACCGGTCGAGGCCCTCACGCTGATGAACCGGGAGAAGGTCACGCTGTTCGCGGGTGTGCCGACCATGTATTGGGCCATGCTCACTGCCGTGCACGCCGGCGCGGCCGAGGTGCCGTCGTCGCTGGTGACGGCGGCCTCCGGCGGTTCGGCGCTGCCGGTCGAGGTGCTCAAGGACTTCAGCGCGACGTTCGGCGTGAACGTCCTGGAGGGGTACGGCCTGTCGGAGACCGCGCCCGTGGCCTCGTTCAACCAGCCGGGCAGGCCCGCGAAGGCCGGCTCGATCGGCACGCCGATCTGGGGCGTGGAGATGAAGCTGGTCGACGCCGAGTGGAACACGACCGACGAGATCGGCGAGATCGCCATCCGCGGCCACAACATCATGAAGGGCTACTACAACCGGCCCGAGGCGACGGCCCAGGTCATGAAGGACGGCTGGTTCCGCACCGGCGACGTGGCCCGGCGCGACGAGGACGGCTACTACTTCATCGTCGACCGGGCCAAAGACATGATCATCCGCGGCGGCTTCAACGTCTATCCGCGGGAGATCGAGGAGGTCCTCATGACCCACCCCGCGGTCTCGCTCGCCGCGGTCGTCGGGGTGCCCCACGACTCCCACGGCGAGGAGGTCAAGGCGTACGTCATCCGCAAGCCCGGTGCCACGATCACCGAGGAGGAACTGGTGGCGTGGTGCCGGGAGACGATGGCGGCCTACAAGTACCCGCGGATCGTGGAGTTCCGCGAGTCCCTGCCGATGACCGCCACCGGCAAGATCCTCAAGCGCGAGTTGCGCTAGAGCTCTTTACGGCCAGTCGAGGGACGGGCGCAGCGGCACGTGTGCCTGTCCCTCGTCGTCGAGCCGGACGCCGAGCACCTGGTGCAGCTGCACCTTGTTGCGCTCGAACCCGACGACGCAGCCGGCCATGTAGAGCCGCCAGACCCGGGCGGTGCCCTGGCCGACCTCCTCGACCGCCTCGTCCCAGTGGGCGTCGAGGTTCTTGCACCACTCGCGCAGCGTCAGCGCGTAGTGCTCGCGCAGGTTCTCCTCGTGGCGGACCTCGAAACCGGTGTCCTCCATCTGGCGGATCAGGTAGCCCACCGACTCGAGCTCGCCGTCCGGGAAGACGTAGCGGTTGATGAAGCCGCCCTTGTTGATGGTCTTCTCGGTGCTGGTCGGGCGGGTGATGCAGTGGTTGAGAATGCGCCCGCCCGGCTTGAGCTTGCCGTACAGGAAGGAAAAGTACGACGGCAGGTTGTCCTTGCCGATGTGCTCGGTGAGGCCGATCGAGCTGACCCGGTCGAAACCGGTTTCCGCGACGTCGCGGTAGTCCATGTAGCGGACCTCGGCGAGCTCGGACAGCCCGGCCTCCGCGATGGCCTTCTGCGCCCACTCGGCCTGCTGGCGCGACAGCGTGACGCCCAGGCCCTTCACGCCGTACTCCCTGGCCGCGTGCATGACCATGCCGCCCCAGCCGCAGCCGACGTCGAGCAGCCGCATGCCGGGCTTGAGGTCGAGCTTCTTGGCGACCAGGTCGAACTTCGCGTACTGCGCCTCCTCCAGCGTCGCGTCCGGCCGCGGGAAGACCGCGCACGTGTACGCCATGGAGGGGCCGAGCACCCACTCGTAGAAGCGGTTGGAGACGTCGTAGTGGTGATGGATCACCTCGGCGTCGCGCTGCTTGGCGTGCCGGCTGCCCAGCTTCGCCAGCGTGCTCTGCCGCGCCTCCTGCGGCGGCGGCTGGACGCGCATCAGCAGCGGCTTGATCCCGAGCGACCGGATCGCGGCGATCTTCTCGCTGAGCGGCAGGTCGTTCAGGGTCAGCGACCACATCCGGTCGAGCAGGGTGTACATGTCCCCGTGCACGTCGATGTGCCCGGAGATGTACGCGCGGGCGAGGCCGAGCTCTCCCGGCGCCTGCGCGAGGTAGGCCACCGCCACGGGCGACTTCACCTCGATGCGGAGGTCCGCCCCCGAGGATCCGGCCTTGCTGCCGTCATAGGCGACGAACTCGACGCCGGCGTCAGGACCGACGATCTTCTCGAAGATCTTCGCAAGAGTCATTGCACCTCTCCCGACGTATCGACGCCTACCGGCCTCTGACGCACTTGTCGTAGAGGTCCAGCAGCCGGCCGCCCGGGTCGTAGGCGCGCTTGACCGGCCAGTAGGCGTCTCCGTTGTAAAGCCGCCAGAACTCCTCCCGCTCGTAGAAGGAGGTGGAGTAGAGCGACTTGTGGCCGTCGAGCGAATGCACCGCCCGCTCGATCAGCCGGTTGTAGTACCCGTCGTACTGGCCGCGCGGCAGCGGAACCATGCCCCAGAAACCGAAGTTCACGTACAGGCGGCCGGGTTCCAGCGGGTATAGGGCCCACCGGTCGGTCGCCTTGAGCGGGCACATCCACACCGGGGTCATACCGACCCTGTCGTGGAAGACCTCCAGGAACTCGGCGCCGCGTTCGATGGGCACCTCGACGTCCTGGATGACCGACTCGTGCACGGGGTTGTTCCGCCAGCGGTCGATCCGGGCGGTCACGCCGTACCTCTGGTCGAGGCCGACGAGCTTGCGATAGACGTCCGACCGCAGGTAGCGGCGCGGCAGGAGCGAGCGGACCAGCGGCTGCTGCACCCCGAAGGCGCGCGAGCACCAGAACCAGTCGGTGTCCCAGCGCCACAGGTAGTCGCGCACCGTCAGCCAGTCGCGGACGCGGCTGCGGATCGACTGGTAGTAGATCCGCATGCCGGTGTAGTCGGACGTGTAGGGCGCCCGGTCGGAGAACGAGCCCACCGTGATGTACAGCTCGTCCGGGCCGAAGAACGTGCCGTCGACGAAGTCGACCCGCTCGCCGTCGTGCTCGCGGCTGTCGCAGATCTCCTGCATGGCGAGCATGCACTTGCCGGCGTCGCTGAAGCGGATGTGCGTCAGCTTGACGTACGGCTTCACCCTGGCCAGCTTGATGCGGATCCGCAGCGCGTAGCCGAGCGTGCCGTAGGAGTTGGGGAACGCGTGGAACAGGTCCGCGTGCTCGTTGTCGGCCCGGGCCACGACGATCCGCCCGTCGCCGGTGAGGATCTCCAGTTCCTCGACCGACTCGTGCGGCAGACCGTCCTTGAAGCTCGTCGACTCGATGCCGAGGCCCGTGACCGCGCCGCCCAGCGTGATCGTCTTGAGCTGCGGCACCACGTAGGGCATGAGCCCGTACGGAAGCGTCGCGTCCACCAGGTTCTCGTACGTCGTCATGCCCTGGACCTCGGCGGTCATGGTCACCGGGTCGACGTCTATGACCTGGTCCAGATCGCGGGCGGACAGCGTCGCCGTCTTGGCCGGCGCGCGGAAGCGGAACAGGTTCGTCGTGGCCTTGGCGAGCCGGGGAGCGGAGTCCTCCGGTATGGCCGCGTAGGAGTCCCTGATCTGCTCGACGGCCTTCTGATGGGCGGTCATACTGGCCGTGCGCTCTGGCATGACACCACCCCCATGGATCGTAGAGATCGGCTCTTGGCACGCTATCCCCGGCGGGGAACGCAGACCAGAGTAGACACGTTACGCCCCGGAAAACTATCTGGAATTCCCGCGGCGCACCGTCGGCGTAGATCGTATCCTGCTCTTTTTCATCGCCTCCGGCGCCCCTGCCGTAACAGGGGAATTCGTCATCCGCCGGGCACGCGACGGCGGACCAGGGGATCGGCGCCGTTGACCACGTTGACCACCGGACGGCCTTCCGTCGCGGCGGTGAGGTTGTCGAGCACGCACCGGATCAGCCGCGTCGTCGCCTCGGGCGTCACCCCGGCGGCGTGCGGCGACAGCAGGACCTGCGGACAGGAGCGCAACGGGTCGTCCGGCGCCGGGGGCTCGCTGTCGTACACGTCCAGCGCCGCTCCGGCGAGGTGACCGGACTCCAGCGCGGTCAACAGCGCCGCGTTGTCGACCACCGCGCCCCTGGCCGCGTTGACCAGCACCGATCCCCTGGGCATGCGGGCGATCCGCGCCGCGTCGATCAGCCCGACGGTCTCGGGCGCGAGCGCCACGGCCAGGACGACCACGTCGCTGCCCGCCACCAGCGTGTCGAGATCCGCGTAGTCCGCGCCGTACGTCTCGGGCTTGGGCGTGCGCGACCAGTAGGAGACCCGGCAGCCGAGCGCGCCGAACATGCGGGCGCAGGCCGCGCCGATCGGCCCGAAACCGATCACCCCCACCCGGCAGCCGGACAGCTCGCGGCGCTGGTAGGCGAACTGCGGCCACTCCCCCGCCCGCATGGCCCGGTCGCCGTCCGCGAGATGGCGCAGCAGCGCCAGCGCGGCGGCCAGGCACCATTCGGCCACCGCGGCGGCGTTCACCCCCGCCGTGTTGGCGAGGGGCACCCCGGCGCGGGCCAGCGCCTCCAGGTCGTGCCCGTCGACGCCGACCGACGGCTGCTGCACGAACGCCAGGCGCGGCGCCAGCCGTACGGCCTCCGCGTCGAGGGCCAGGGCCCCGCTCCAGTCGCCGACGACGATCTCGGCCTCGGGCAGTGCGTCGAGCAGCGCCGCGCGGTCGTGGCGGGCGGGGACGCGCACCTCGACGCGGCCGTCGAGGTCGGCGAGCAGGCCGCGCACCGCGTCCTCCGGGAGCGGTGGCAGGGCAAGAACATTCCACGTCACGGGCGCAGTCTCGCATGCCTACAGAAACATGTTCTACTAATGCGCGTGAAGTGATACCGCTCCGAGGAGGGTTCGGATGGAGGAGTCGCGGGGGCCGCTGACGGGGATCCGGGTGCTTGAGCTGGCCGGTCTCGCACCCGGGCCGTTCGCCGGGATGATGCTGGCCGACCACGGCGCCGAGGTGCTGCGCGTCGACCGGGTGAAGGCCGTGAGCGACACCCCGCGCCGCGACGTCATGGACCGCGGCAAGCGCACGATCGGCCTCGACCTGAAGTCGCCGGAGGGCGTGGCCGCCTTCAAGCGGCTGGCCGAGCGGGCCGACGTGGTGATCGAGGTGTTCCGGCCCGGAGTCGCCGAACGGCTCGGCATCGGGCCCGCCGACCTCCACGCGGTCAACGAGCGGCTGGTCTACGGCCGCATGACCGGCTGGGGACAGGACGGCCCGCTCGCCTCCACGGCGGGGCACGACATCGACTACATCGCGATCGCGGGGGTGCTGTCGATGCTGGGCCGCGCGGGCGAGAAGCCCACCCCGCCGATCAACATCCTGGGCGACTTCGCCGGCGGCGGGCTCATGCTGGCGTACGGCGTGCTGCTGGCGCTGCTGGAACGCGAGCGCACCGGACGCGGCCGGGTGGTGGACGCCGCGATGGTCGACGGCGCGGCGCTGCTGTTCTCGATGTTCTACGCCGGGGTGCACTCCGGTCACTGGGGCCCGCGCGGCACCAACCTCCTCGACACCGGCGCGCCCATGTACGACACGTACGAGACGGCCGACGGCGGCCATCTCGCCGTGGGCCCGCTCGAACCGCGGTTCTGGGCCGAGATGCTCGCCCGGATGGGTGTGGAGGACATGCCCGACCGCGACGACCCGGCCAACTGGCCGGCCATCAGGGAGCGGCTGACCGAGATCTTCCGGTCGCGCACCCGGGCCGAGTGGGAGGCGGTCTTCGAAGGGTCCGACGCGTGCGTGTCCCCTGTGCTCGACCCGCGCGAGGCCGTACGGCATCCGCACAACCGGGCGCGCGGCACGTTCGTGGAGGTCGACGGGCTGCCGCAGGCCGCGCCCGCGCCCCGGCTGGTCGGCGCGCCGCGCGGCGACCTGTCCCCGGCCACCCGGCTGCACGACCTGAGCGCCTGGGGCCTGCCCGCCGACGAGGCGAAGGCCCTGCGCGCCGCCGGTGTGCTCGCCTGACCGGTTCCCGCAGCGCCCGACCTTCTCGGCAGTTCGACCCCGGCCCCGCCCCCTCGGCCGTTCCGGCCCGACCGGCTCCCCCGCGGTTCCGGCCTGACCCCTGCCCGCCGCCCCCTGCCTCCCGCCCCCTGCCCGCCGCCTCTGCCCCTTAGCCCCCTGCCCCCCCGTTTCCCCCGTTCCCCCCTGTGACGATCGAGGAGTTCCCCCGCACATGGACGTTTTCGAAGCCCTCTACACGACCCGCGCCATGCGGCGGGTCAAGCCCGACCCGATCCCGATGGAGGTGCAGGAACGCATCCTGGACGCCGCCGTCCGCGCCCCCAGCCCGGGCAACACCCAGAGCTGGCGGTTCCTGCTGGTGGACGACACCAGGGTGAAGGAGCAGCTCGGGCCGCTCTACCGGCAGGCGCTCGGCGTCCTGTTCGAGACGCACTACAAGCCGATGCGCGAGCGGGCCGAGGCGACCGGCGACACCCGCACGCTCAGCGTCATGCGGTCGGCCCAGCACCTGGCCGACCACTTCGAGTCCTATCCCCTGATGCTGTTCGCCTTCACCCGCAACGACACCAGCGGCGGCTCCATCTATCCCTCGGTCTGGAGCGCCCAGCTCGCCGCCCGCGCGTTCGGGGTGGGCAGCGCGCTGACCACCGTGCTGGGGCTGTTCCACGGCGAGGAGACCATGCGGATCCTCGGCGTGCCCGAGGGCAAGGGCTGGCAGATCGCCTGCACCGTCACCTTCGGCTACCCGACCGGCCGGTGGGGTGTGGCCCCGCGCCGGCCCGCCCACGAGGTGTCCTTCCGCAACCAGTGGGGTGAGCCGGTCGGCTTCGAGATCCCCGAGCCCCTCTGGACGCCCTGAGCCGATCACGCTGATCGCCCTCCAATGAAGCAGGTCTTGAATCGAATGTAGTACATCTACTACATTCGAGAGCACGGCTACTTCATTGGAGGGCGCATGCCTGACGTCGCCATCCGCGTACGCGGACTCCGCATGGCGTACGGGCCTGTTCAGGTCCTGAACGGCGTCGACCTCGACCTGCGCAGGGGCGAGGTGTTCACGCTGCTGGGGCCCAACGGCGCCGGCAAGACCACCCTGGTCGAGATCCTGGAAGGGTTCCGTACGGGCTGGTCCGGCGAGGTCGAGGTGCTCGGCGAGAACCCGGCGCACGCCGGGGACGCCTGGCGGGCACGGCTCGGCGTGGTCATGCAGTCGTGGCGCGACCACCCCCGCTGGCGGGTGCGCGACCTGCTCGCGCACGTCGCGGCGCACTACGACGATCCCCACGACGTCGACGAGCTGCTCGCCGCGCTCGGCCTGACCGAGGCGGCGCGCAACCGGGCCGGGGTGCTGTCCGGGGGCCAGCGCCGCAGGCTCGACGTCGCGCTCGGCATCGTCGGCCGCCCCGACGTGCTGTTCCTCGACGAGCCCACGACCGGGTTCGACCCCGAGGCCCGGCGGGAGTTCCACCAGCTGATCGAGCGGCTGGCCGGCGAGGACGGCCTGACCGTGCTGCTCACCACGCACGACCTGGCCGAGGCCGAGCGGCTGTCGGGGCGGATCGCCGTGCTCGTCGCCGGGCGGGTGGTCACCTGCGGCAGCCCCGCCGAGCTGGCGCACGCCGTACAGGCGCCGTCGCTGGTCCGCTGGGCGGACGGCGAGCTGGAGACCGCCGATCCCTCCGGGGTGGCCTGGGAACTGCACCAGCGGTACGGCGGCCCGGTCCCCGGGCTGGAGATCAGGCGGCCGACCCTGGAGGAGAGCTACCTGGATCTCATCGAGGAGGCGCGGGGAACGCGCGAGACGGCGACCGTGGGAGGGGCACGATGAACGCGACCATTCTGGGGCTGCGGCGGGGCTGGACCGAGCAGCTCAACCTCTGGAGCGACCGCAAGGAACTGCTGAACGCCGTTGTCGGGACCGTCGGCACCTACGTGGTGCTCATCCTGTTCATCGGCGGCAACAACGTGCCGGGCACGCCCGTGTCGATGGCGGCGTTCATGACGCCGGGGTTCCTGGCGTTCGCGGCGTTCTCGACCGGGCTGATGGGGCTGCCCATGCTGATCGCCGCCGATCGCGAGGAGGGCACGCTGATGCGCGCCCGGACGCTGCCGGGAGGCATCCGGGTCTACCTGACCGGGCGGGCCGTCACGACGCTGCTCACGATCGGGCTCAACGCCGCGCTCGTCCTGGTGGCGGCCGTGCCGCTCGGCGGGGCGGCCACGCCGCCGACACCCGGGCGGTGGCTGACGCTCGTCTGGGTCCTGGTGCTCGGCACGCTGGCCGTCGTCCCCATCGGCGCGGCCATCGGCACCCTGGTGTCCGGCCCGAAGGCGGCCGCGGCCATGCTCGCCCTGCCGACGATGCTCCTGATGCTCATCTCCGGGGTGATGGTCCCGCTGGAGATGATGCCCGGCATAGTGCGCGGCATCGCCCAGGTCTTCCCGCTCTACTGGCAGGGCCTCGGACTGCGCGCGGTGTTCCTGCCCGACTCCGTCCTCCCGGCCGAGCTCGGGAACAGCTGGCCGCTCGGCCGGGCCGCGGCCGTTCTGGGCGCGTGGGCCGTCGGCGGTATGGTTCTAGCCCCCTGGTTGCTGCGCCGGGTCCGTGGACGGTGAGCGGACTCGCAGGCCCGACGGAGGTGAGACGTGGCCGAGGAGCCGGTGTTCAACCGCATCGCGGTGCTGAGGGCCGACCGCGGCGTCTCGCGCCGGGATCTGGCGGCCGCGCTCGGGGTGCACTACCAGACGGTGGGCTACCTGGAGCGCGGCGAGTACAGCCCGAGCCTTCACCTGGCCCTGCGGATCGCCGAGTTCTTCGAGGTGCCCGTGGAGGTCGTCTTCTCCCTCAAGCCGTTCCCCAAACTCGGGAGCACATCGTGAACTGGGGCGAAAGATGGCACGCGCACGCCGCCCGCAGCATGGAACACCCGATGTTCGTGCCGCTGTACCGCACCCGCGCCCGGCGCCGCCTGCTCGTCGCCGTGGGCGCGACCGGCCTGCTGGTGATATGGGCCGACGCCATCGTGTCCTGGTACATCGCGCCGAGCGACACGGCCGTGACGGTCAACTTCGTGCTGCTGACCATCGCGCTCGTGTGCTACCTGCCCTCGGTGACCGCGCTGAACGCCGCCACGCGCGGACTGGCCTCGCTGCCGGAGCGCCGCCTGGACGAACGGCAGATCGCGGAACGGCTGCGCGCCTACACGGTGGCCAACACGCTGATGCGGCTGATCCTCACGGTCGTCACGGCCCTGGTCCTCGCCGCGATGTGGGGAGACGGCCCCGCGGCCCGGGTGCCGGGGGCCGCCATCGCTCTCGGCCTCATCGCGGTGTGGCTCACGCACTACGTGCTGCCGTTGCTGGTCGCCGGGTGGCGGCTGCCCGACCCGCCGCCGGACGACGACCCCGGCGACGAGCAGTGACCGGCGGTCAGGCCGGCGTGGCCTGAGCCTGCGCCGGGGGCCCGGAGGGCTCACCGAACGACGGCAGCGTGGCCACGAAGAGATCGACGCCGTCGGGGTGGTGGATCTCCAGGTCGGTGGTGAAGGCGCGGGCCGGGACGCCGCCCGACTCTGTGTGCTGCCGCACCTGCTGCCAGACCTCGGCGAGCGCCCCCGGCAGCGGTCCCCGCGCCTCGAACAGCAGCGCCGGCACGCCCGGCACCCGTACGGCGACCATGCCCTCGGGCAGTCGCGCCGCCGTGCGCACGGCCACGCCGACGATCTGGGTGTAGGCGCCGTTGTGGTCGCTCTCGTAGTCGGTGAGCACGGCGTACAGGTTCTCGTCGACCCGGCCGGGCACGTGCGCGAAGGCTCCGGGCGCTCCGGCACGGGCCCACAGGCCCGGCAACTGGGCGCGGGCCGGGTCCGCCTCCGCCGCGTTGGTCGTCCGCACGGCATAGCCGACGACGAGCGCCTCCGGACGGTCAACGATGATCACGTGCTCTCCTTTCAGGCGAGGTCAATGTATCCCGTGTCCGGGTCTGCTCAGGCGTCGGCCGGGAATGCCGTTTATGACCCGCTCACAACGTAGGCTGGACAAACGTGCGATTCCTCAATGATGTGACGCCGCCCTACGATCTCACGTACAGCGATGTCTTCATGGTGCCGTCCCGCTCCTCGGTCGGGTCGCGCCTGGCCGTGGACCTGTCCACCGGCGACGGAACCGGCACGACGATCCCCGTCGTCGTCGCCAACATGACCGCCGTCGCGGGCCGCCGCATGGCCGAGACCGTCGCCCGGCGCGGCGGCATCACCGTCATCCCCCAGGACATCCCGATCGACGTGGTGGCCGACGTCATCGAATGGGTGAAGAGCCGTGACCTCGTCCACGACACGGCCATCACCCTCACCCCTCACGACACCGTGGGCGAGGCGCTCACCCTGCTGCCCAAGCGGGCGCACGGCGCGGTCATCGTCGTCGACTGGGACAACCGCCCGGTCGGTGTGGTGACCGAGGCCGACTGCCACGGCGTCGACATGTTCACCCAGCTCTCCCAGGTCATGACCGCCTCGCCGCAGACGCTGCCGCGGGGCGTGGACCCGCAGTCCGCGTTCGACGCGCTGCACGAGGGCCGCCACCGGCTGGCGCCCGTGGTGGACGAGGACGGCCGCCTGGTCGGCATCCTCACCCGCACCGGCGCCCTGCGCTCCACGCTCTATCAGCCCGCCGTGGACGCGAACGGCCGGCTGCGGATCGCCGCGGCGGTCGGGGTGAACGGCGACGTGGCCGCCAAGTCCAAGGAACTGCTCGACGCCGGTGTCGACGTGCTCGTGGTCGACACGGCGCACGGCCACCAGGAGAAGATGATCTCGGCGCTGCGGGCCGTGCGGGCGCTGAAGCCCTCGGTGCCGGTCGCGGCGGGCAACGTCGTCACGGCGGAGGGCGTACGCGACCCCGTCGAGGCGGGCGCCGACATCGTGAAGGTCGGCGTGGGCCCGGGCGCCATGTGCACGACCCGGATGATGACCGGCGTGGGGCGGCCGCAGTTCTCCGCCGTGCTGGAGTGCGCGGCCGAGGCCCGCCGCCTGGGGCGGCACGTGTGGGCCGACGGCGGCGTGCGCCACCCCCGCGACGTCGCGCTGGCGCTCGCCGCCGGAGCCTCCAACGTCATGATCGGCTCGTGGTTCGCCGGCACGTACGAGTCGCCCGGCGACACCCGCACCGCCCCCGACGGCCGGAAGTACAAGGAGAACTTCGGCATGGCCTCGGCCCGAGCCGTACGGCTGCGCACCGCCGACGACACGCCGTTCGAGCGGGCCCGCAAGGCGCTGTTCGAGGAGGGCATCTCGACCTCGCGGATGTACCTCGACCCGGCGCGGCCCAGTGTGGAGGACCAGATCGACGCCATCGTGGCCGGTCTGCGCTCCTCCTGCACCTACGCGGGCGCCGCCACCCTGGAGGAGTTCCACGAGCGGGCGGTGATCGGCGTGCAGAGCGCCTCCGGCTACAGCGAGGGCATGCCGCTGCACCAGAGCTGGTGACCCCTCCTGTTCCGTAGAGGAATATCGGGCTCTCCGGGGGTAGTGCGTTCGTGTACCGACCGCACTACCCCGCGGAGGCGATCATGCAGTACTCCCCGGCCGGAGGGCCGGTCAGTATGGCGGCCGACAGACGGCTGCTGGTCAGCTACGACAACTACACCGCGGCGCAGCGCGCCGTGGACACCCTGTCCGACGCCGGGTTCCCGGTGGAGAACACCGCGATCGTCGGCAGCGACCTGCGCCTGGAGGAGACCGTCACCGGGCGGCTCACCAACGGCAGGGCGGCGCTGTCCGGCCTGATCACCGGCGCGGTGTTCGGGTTCGTCGTCGGCCTGTTCCTCGGGCTGTTCACTTCGACCACGACCTCGTTCTTCGGGCTGGTGCTGTGGTCGATCCTCTGGGGCGCCATCGCCGGGGCGGCCTTCGGTTTCACCAGCCACGCCTTCACCGGCGGGACGCGCGACTTCTCCTCCCGGAGCTCGATCGTCGCGGGGCGCTACGACGTGCTGGTGGCCTCTTCCCTGCTCGACCAGGCCCAGGCCCTGCTGCAGGGCGGTGCGCCGCCGGCCGACACCGTCGTCGTCCAGCGCCCGCCGACGGCCGGCCCCGTCACGACGTCGCCGGCCGCGGCCGACACCGCTCCGCAGGCCGCCGCCTACCCGGCGGAGGAGGATCGGGCGGTGGATCAGGCGCAGGCCCGCGACGACGACCGGGCGGACCTGCCGAGGGGCCGCCGCCCGTGACCCTTCGCCGCCTCTCGGCATCGGCGGAGTTCCGGCGCCTTCCCCACCCGGGTGGGGAAGGCGTTGTCGTGCCGGCCGCCCCCGGTAGAGTCGTCAGCCTGCCGGAACCACCGGCACCGCAAGCGCTTGGGGCACTACAGAAGCAGGAGGCCCACGTGGCACTGGAGAAGCCGGAGATCGACTTTCCCGAGGGCGCCCCGCCCGCGGACCTGGAGATCGTCGATCTCGTCGAAGGGGACGGGCCGGAGGCCAAGCCGGGGCAGAACGTGACCGTCCACTACGTAGGGGTGGCGTTCTCCACGGGTGAGGAGTTCGACGCCTCCTGGAACCGCGGCCAGCCGTTCCAGTTCCCGCTCGGCGGCGGCCGGGTCATCGCCGGCTGGGACCGTGGTGTGGCCGGCATGAAGGTCGGCGGACGGCGGCGTCTGACGATCCCCCCGCACCTCGGGTACGGCAACCGCGGCGCGGGCGCCGTCATCAAGCCCGGCGAGACGCTCATCTTCGTCGTCGACCTGCTCGGCGTCGGCTGACCGAGCCGCGGTGAGGCGACCGCGGCGTCCCCGGATTCGGGGGTCCCGGATTCACGGGTCCCGGATTCACGGGTCCCGGATTCACGGGTCCCGGATTCACGGGTCCCGGATTCACGGGTCCCGGATTCACGGGTCCCGGATTCACGGGTCCCGGATTCACGGGTCCCGGATTCACGGGTCCCGGATTCACGGGTCCCGGATTCAGGGGTCCCGGATTCAGGGGTACCGGATTCGGGGGTAGGAGAGCGGAAGCGGTTCGAGGATGATGGCCGGGTGGCAGATACCCCCCCGAACCGCCTCTCCATGACCCCCTTCGATCGGGGTTCCTCCCCTCACGGCCGCCCGCGGGGCGGCCCCCCGCGAACGCCGGCTTCCGGGAGGCTGCCTAATGCTTTTGTCAAGCCACCGCAGCCCGGACATGGCTAGGGTCGTACGGCCTCCTGTGCCGCAGAATCGCGTGCAGGACGTTGACACGGCGG
>NZ_VJVX01000069.1:0-40116 GCF_008033685.1 Microbispora sp. CSR-4 | reverse complement strand
CGTCCGCTGCGCCGCACGATCCAGCGCGAGCTGGAGGACACGCTGTCGGAGAAGATCCTCTACGGCGAGCTGCGGCCGGGCCAGGTCGTCAAGATCGACGTCGAGGGCGAGGGCGAGGCCGCCACGTTCACCTTCACCGGCGAGACCGCGCCCGCCGCCGTATGACCGCCCAGCAGGCGTTCTGGATCGACGGCCGGTCCGACCGCGAGCGCGTCCGCTACAGCGGCGTCAGCCACTACTCGGAGCGCGTGTGGGAGAACATCGGTGAGTTCGAGGGGGTGTGGGGTGACATCGCCCCGGTCGCGTTCGCGTGCGCGGCCTGGCGGATCGCCACCCCGCCCCTGACCTCGCCAGGGTTCGTGCGCTGGCACCGGCGGATCCTGTCGGCCTCCTGCGACCGCAACACCTGGGACGGGTCGCTGACGGCGCACGTCACGATCGTCTCCCCGCCGCCGGCCGCGCTGACGGTGTCGCGCGACTGGTGGCGCGACCGCGGCTGGCGGGACTGGCCGGAGATCTTCGGCCAGTTCGTCGAGCCTGCCGAGCAGGACCTCGCGAAGGTCCCCTACCTGCGTCCGACCCTGGTCGTGGACGCCCCGGTGCCGCTGGACGACCTGCCTCCCGCGCCGGACGGGCCGGCTGATGATCTGGCCGAGACGGCCCACCGCGCGCTCGTGGTCCTCGTACGCGAGCTTAACGACCTGCTCGCCCCGGTCGTCACCCAACTGGAGCAGGGCCCCCGCTGACCGGAGGGCGACAACTCTCTTCACCTCTTGACACTGGCCCTGCACGGCCTCAGTCTGTTGCGCATAGTGCTATGTGTTTCGTCTTGCACAACTAAAGCACGCTGACTGATCGAGGGAAAGAGAAACATGGCGCACGAAGTCCGCGGGGTCGTGGCGAGGGGCAAGGGACAGCCGGTCAGCCTGGAGACCATCGTCGTCCCCGACCCGGGTCCGGGTGAGGCGCTCGTGGCCGTGCAGGCCTGCGGGGTGTGCCACACCGACCTGCACTACCGCGAGGGCGGCATCAACGACGACTTCCCGTTCCTCCTCGGGCACGAGGCGGCGGGCGTGGTCGAGGCCGTCGGCGAGGGCGTGACCGACGTCGCCCCCGGCGACTTCGTCATCCTCAACTGGCGTGCGGTGTGCGGGCAGTGCCGCGCCTGCCTGCGCGGGCGCCCGCAGTATTGCTTCGCCACCCACAACGCCACGCAGAAGATGACGCTGGCCGACGGCACCCCGCTGTCCCCGGCGCTCGGCATCGGCGCGTTCGCCGACAAGACGCTCGTCGCGGCCGGTCAGTGCACGAAGGTCGACCCGAGCGCGTCGCCGGTCGCGGTCGGCCTGCTCGGCTGCGGGATCATGGCGGGCCTCGGCGCGGCCATCAACACGGGCGGCGTGACCCGCGGCGACTCGGTCGCCGTCATCGGCTGCGGCGGCGTGGGCGACGCGGCGGTCGCGGGTGCCCACCTGGCCGGCGCTACCACGATCATCGCGGTCGACGTGGACGACACCAAGCTCGAATGGGCCCGCCGTTTCGGCGCCACGCACACGGTCAACTCCCGGGAGACCGACCCGGTGGAGGCGATCCGCGAGCTGACCGGCGGGGTCGGCGCCGACGTCGTGATCGAGGCGGTGGGCCGCCCCGAGACGTACAAGCAGGCGTTCTACGCCCGCGACCTGGCCGGGACCGTCGTGCTGGTCGGCGTGCCGACGCCGGAGATGCGGCTCGAACTGCCGCTGCTCGACGTCTTCGGCCGCGGCGGCGCGCTCAAGTCCTCCTGGTACGGCGACTGCCTGCCCAGCCGTGACTTCCCCATGCTCGTCTCCCTCTACCAGCAGGGCAGGCTCGACCTGGACGCGTTCGTCACCGAGACGATCGCGCTCGAGGACGTCGAGGCGGCCTTCGAGAAGATGCACCACGGCGAGGTGCTGCGCTCCGTCGTGGTCCTGTGACCGGCTTTCCCCTGATCATCTCGATCTCCGACGTGCGACGTACGACCTTCAGGAGCCACAAGTGAGCACCACGAGCCTGCCCCCCAGCCTGCCCCCCAGTCTGATGGCCACGCTGCCGGGCGAGCACTACACCGACCCCCAGGTCTTCGCGCAGGAGCAGAAGCGCATCTTCGAGTCGATGTGGTTCTGTGCGGTCCGGGCCGCCGACCTGCCCAAGCCCGGGGCGTTCAAGACCGTGCAGGTCGGCACCGAGAGCATCCTGATCACGCGGGCGCGGGACAACTCGATCCGCGCGTTCTACAACGTCTGCCGCCACCGCGGCGCCCGGATCTGCACCGAGGACTCCGGCGAGGTCAAGCGGGCCTTCCAGTGCCCCTACCACGCCTGGACGTACGACCTGGAGGGCAAGCTCATCGCCGCCCCCAACCTCACCAAGATGCCCGACCTCGACCGGGTCGAATACGGCCTCGTCAACGTCGCGGTGCGGGAGTGGCTGGGCTACGTGTGGGTCTGCCTGGCCGACGAGCCGCCCTCGTTCGAGGACACCGTGCTCGGCGAGGTGCGCACCCGCCTCGGCGACGTGGCCTCGCTCGACAACTACGACGTGGCCAACCTCGCGCTGGGCCGCCGGATCACGTACGACGTGAAGGCGAACTGGAAGCTCATCGTCGAGAACTTCATGGAGTGCTACCACTGCGCGACGATCCACCCCGAGCTGACCGAGGTGCTGCCGGAGTTCGCCGACGGCTACGCGGCGCAGTATTACGTGGGCCACGGCGCGCTGTTCGGCGAGGGCATCCAGGGGTTCACGGTCGACGGCTCCGAGGGGCTCGACCGCATCCCGACGATCAGCGAGGATCAGGACAGGCGCTACTACGCCATCACGATCAAGCCGCAGGTGTTCGTCAACATGGTGCCCGACCACGTGATCATCCACCGGATGTTCCCGCTCGCCGTCGACCGTACGGTCGTGGAGTGCGACTGGCTCTACCTGCCGGAGGTCGTGGCCTCGGGCAAGGACATCAGCCGGTCGGTGGAGCTGTTCCACCGGGTCAACGAGCAGGACTTCGACGCCTGCGAGCGCACCCAGCCGTCGATGAGCTCCCGCACGTACGCCAAGGGCGGCGTGCTGGTGCCGAGCGAGCACCACATCGGCCTGTTCCATGATTGGGTGCGTGGCAAGCTCGGCGAGTGAGTTCGAAGGAGACGCGGCGTGACACGTAAGGCCCCCCGGGATGACGTCGGAGATGAGCGCCTGGAGATCGGCGCGCCCAAGACCTGGGCGGGAGGTGTCCCGGCGGTCGGTCACGCGCTCGGCACCGCCTATCGGCAGATGGGCGCGGGACGGACGGTGCTGACCCTGCTGCGGGTCAACCAGAAGTCCGGCTTCGACTGCCCGGGATGCGCATGGCCCGAGGGCGACGGTCACCGCAGTCCCGCCGAGTTCTGCGAGAACGGCGCGAAGGCGGTGGCCGAGGAGGCGACGCTCCGCAGGGTCACCCGCGACTTCTTCGCCGAGCATCCGGTGGACGAGCTGGCCCGGCGCAGCGACTACTGGCTGGGCCAGCAGGGCCGGCTCACCGAGCCGATGTACAAGCCGGCCGGCTCGGACCACTACGAGCCGATCTCGTGGGAGGACGCGTTCGGCGTCGTCGCGCGCGAGCTGCGCGCGCTCGACCACCCGAACCAGGCCGTCTTCTACACCTCCGGCCGCACCTCCAACGAGGCCGCGTTCGCCTACCAGCTCCTCGTCCGCCGGTTCGGCACCAACAACCTGCCCGACTGCTCCAACATGTGCCACGAGTCGAGCGGCTCGGCGCTGACCGAGACGCTCGGCATCGGCAAGGGCACGGTGCTGCTGGAAGACCTGCACCGGGCCGACCTGATCTTCGTGGTCGGCCAGAACCCGGGCACCAACCATCCGCGCATGCTGACCGCGCTTGAGCGGGCGAAGCGGGGCGGCGCGCGGATCGTGGCGGTCAACCCGCTGCCGGAGGCCGGGCTGCTGCGGTTCCGGAACCCGCAGCGGCCCTCCGGCGTCGTCGGCGCCGGGACGGCGCTGTCCGACCGGTTCCTGCAGATCCGTCTCGGCGGCGACCTGGCGCTGTTCCAGGCGCTGTCGCTGCTCCTGCTGGAGGCCGAGGACGCCGCGCCCGGCACGGTGGTGGACCGCGCGTTCGTCGAGGCGCACACGCACGGGTTCGACGCCTGGGAGAAGCACGTACGCGGCCTCGATTGGGACGAGGTGCTGGAGGCGACCGGGCTCACCCGCGCCGAGATCGAGGAGACGGCCCGCGACGTGCTGGCCGCCAAGTCGGTCGTCGTCTGCTGGGCGATGGGCCTCACCCAGCACCGCAAGTCGGTCCCGACGATCAGGGAGATCGTCAACTTCCTGCTGCTGCGCGGCAACGTGGGACGGCCCGGCGCGGGGGTGTGTCCCGTACGCGGGCACTCCAACGTGCAGGGCGACCGGACGATGGGCATCTACGAGAAGCCCAAGCCGGAGTTCCTCGACGCGTTGGAGAAGGAGTTCGGCTTCCCGCCGCCGCGTCAGCACGGCCACGACACCGTGGAGGCGATCCGTGCCATGCGCGACGGCGACGCGAAGGTGTTCTTCGCGATGGGCGGCAACTTCGTCTCGGCGACGCCGGACACCGCCGCGACCGAGGCGGCCCTGCGCAGTTGCCGGCTCACCGTGCAGGTGTCGACCAAGCTGAACCGGTCGCACGCCGTGTGCGGCGAGCAGGCGCTCATCCTGCCCACGCTCGGCCGCACCGAGCGGGACGTACAGGCCGGCGGCGAGCAGTTCGTCACGGTCGAAGACTCGATGGGCGCCGTGCACGCCTCGCGCGGGCGGCTGAGCCCCGCGTCGGACGCGCTGCTGTCCGAGGTGGCCATCGTGTGCCGGCTGGCCCGTGAGCTGCTCGGCGACGACCCCCACGTGCCGTGGGCCGAGTTCGAGGCGGACTACGACGCGATCAGGGAGCGCATCGAGCGGGTGGTGCCGGGGTTCGGCGACTTCAACGCGAGGGCGCGCACGCCGGGCGGCTTCCTCCTGCCGAACGCGCCGCGCGACGAGCGCCGCTTCCCCACGGCCACGGGGAAGGCGAACTTCACGGTCAACCCGCTGGAGGTGCTGCGGGTGCCCCCGGGCCGCCTCCTGCTGCAGACCGTGCGCAGCCACGACCAGTACAACACCACGATCTACGGGCTGAACGACCGCTATCGCGGCGTCCACAACGGGCGGCGGGTCGTGTTCGTCCACGCCGACGACCTGGCCGAGCGTGGTCTCGCCGACGGCGACATGATCGACCTGATCAGCGAGTGGCCGGACGGCGAGCGCGTGGCCGAGGGCTTCCGGGCCGTCGCCTATCCGACGGCGCGGGGCTGCTGCGCGGCCTACTTCCCGGAGACCAACGTGCTGGTGCCCCTGGACTCGGTGGCTGAGACGTCGAACACGCCCACGTCCAAGAGCGTCGTCGTACGGCTGCGGCGCGCGGCCGGGTCGTAAGGAAGGGCTAGGCGCCGAGGCGGTGACTGATCTCCTCGGCGCCCTGGACGAGGACGGGGGCCAGCTCCCGCATGCGGCTCTCGCTGAACCGGTAGGCGGGCCCCGACGCGCTCACCGCCGCCACGACCTCTCCGCCGAAGGAGCGTACGGGGGCGGCGAGCGCGTTCAGGCCCACTTCGAGCTCTTCCACCGTGAGCGCGTAGCCGCGCTCGCGCACCGTCGCCAGCTCCCGCTCCAGGTCATCCGCCGAGGTCACCGTGTTGGGCGTGTAGCGCTGGAGGCCCGCGGCACGCAGCAGGTCGTCGCGGCGCTGCCGGTCCACGTACGCCAGCAGGACCTTGCCGCTCGACGTCGCGTGCAGGGGCGTGAGCTGACCCACCCAGTTGTAGGCGGTGACGGCGGAGGGGCCGCGCACCTGGTCGAGGTTGACCGCGTAGTGCGAGCGCAGGACGGCGATGTTCACGGTCTCGCCGATCTCCTCCGCCAGGCGCTGGCAGACGGGCCTGCTCTGCTGGGTGACGTCCAATCGCATGGAGACGTTGCCGGCGAGGCGGACGAGCCCGAAGCCGAGGCGATACTTGCCGCGGTCTTCGGTCTGCTCCACGAGCCCGCGCGCCTCCAGGGCGCCCAGCAGGCGGAACGCGGTCGACTTGTGGACCTCGATCTCGGCCGCGATCTCGGTGACCCCGGCCTCCCCGCGGGCGGCGAGGATCTCCATGATGCTGATCGCCCGGTCCACGGACTGCACGCCGCCGCCGCTGGCCTCGGTCCTGCCGGAAGCGTCGTTGTCCATATCGGGACTGTAGCGTTCCTTGTCCTGGATCAACGCCCTGAATCCACCGATCGGTGGAGCCGCTCCACCGCGTGGATGAGCCGCCGATTCCACCGCCGGCTCGGAAGATCGGGCGATCCGTACGGAGTGCCTCCGTTGCGACGCTGATTCCCGTCGGAGAACGAGAAGACGGAGGCGTACGGAATGCGCGACGTGGTCTGGCTGATCGGCGGGTACGCCGCGGTCAGCGTGCTGACACTGGTGGCGATGATCGTGTTTCGGCAGGACGCGACGATGGTGACCACCGAGGTCTGGGTCCGCGGCACGCTCGTCGCCGCCGGCTCACTGCTCACGCTGTTCTTCGCGGTCCGGGCGGCCCGCGGCGACCGCCGGATGCTGGTGCGGCTGCGTGTCGTCACCGCGATCATGCTGGTCGCGATCGTGGTGATCATCGCGCTGCCCGGCGTCTTCCCGCTGTGGTTCAAGCTCGAACAGGGTGTCTGCGGCCTGCTCCTGCTGGCCGTGGTCGTGCGGATCAACCGGCGCCCGGCGATCCGGCCGTGAGCACTGAGCGCGCTCCGCTCACGCCGCTCCCGCGGGCGGCCGGGGCGGCGGCTAGGTTGTTCCGCTGGGGGTAGGTGCGCGATGCGGAGTTGGCAGATGGCCAGGCCGGCGGGCTGGGACCAACGGTTCCTGCCCATGGTCACCGTGGTCCCCTACGTGGCTCTGGCCGTCATGGCCGCCCTGACCATCGCCCTGAAGCACGACCGGCCCGGCTCTCTCGCCGTCGACCTCGTGCTCTGCGCGGCGGCCGCGGTGTGGAGCCTGGCACTGTTCACGCTGCATCCGCAGTGGCGCGACCGGAGCGGCGTGATGGGCGTCTTCCTGTCGGGCCTGATCGTGTTCGGGCTGGTCATGGTCCTGCGCGACCCGTGGTTCGGCGTGTACACGCCGGTGCTGTACTTCTACGCCTACCGGATCATCGGCTGGCCGCGCGAGCTGTACTTCATCGCCGGCGTCGCGGTGGTGGCCGGCACGGCACAGTCGGCCGGCGTGGACACCGGCTCGTGGGCCGGCCGCCTCGAATACCTGGGGATCCTGGTCGTCAACATCGCGCCGATGTGCCTGCTGGCCTGGATAGGCGAGATCGGCGGGCGTTACTACGACGGCCGGGAGGCGGCGTTGCGCGAGGCCCGGGAGGCCAACACGCGGCTGGCCGCGGCACTGGCCGAGAACGCGGCGCTGCAGGAACGGCTGGTGGAGCAGGCCCGCGCGGCCGGCGTCCTGGACGAGCGGGCCCGGATGGCCCGGGAGATCCACGACACGCTGGCCCAGGGCCTGACCGGCATCGTCACCCAGTTGCAGGCCGCCGAGCACGCGGCGGACGACCCGGCCGCGTGGCGCCGGCACCATGCGGCGGCGACCGCGCTGGCGCGGGAGAGCCTCACCGAGGCGCGGCGCTCGGTGAACGAGCTGCGCCCGGAGCCGCTGGAGACCGGCCGGCTGGCCGACGCCGTCACCGAGGTGGCGGCCGGGTGGTCGGCCCGCCACGGCGTCCCGGCCCAGGTCACGGTCACCGGCGAACCCCGCACGCTGCGCCCGGAGGCCGAGGTCGCCCTGTTCCGGGTCGCCCAGGAGGCTCTGGCCAACGTCGCCAAGCACGCCTGCCCCGTCACCCGCGTCGGTCTCACCCTTTCCTACATGGACAGGCAGGTGGCTCTCGACGTCCGCGACGACGGCCGCGGCTTCGACCCGGCCGTCCGGGCCGAGCGCGACGGGGGCTTCGGGCTGGTGGCGATGCGGCAGCGGATCGAGGCGTTGTCGGGCACGCTGCAGATCGAATCGGAGCCGGGGCACGGGACGGGAATCTCGGCCTGTCTGCCGGCCGGGGCACCGGAGGTGCGTCCATGAGCGACCCGATCAAGCTCCTCATCGCCGACGACCACCCGGTGGTGCGGGACGGGCTGAGCAGCATGTTCGCCCGCGATCCCGAGTTCACCGTGGTCGGCGAGGCGGCGGACGGGGCCGAGGCGATCAGGCTGGCCGAGGCGCTCGGGCCGGACGTGATCCTGATGGACCTGCGGATGGCCGGCATGGACGGCGTCACCGCGATCGCAGAGCTGACCCGGCGCGGCGTGCCCGCCCGGGTGCTGGTGCTGACCACCTACGACACCGACAGCCACGTGCTGCCCGCGATCGAGGCCGGTGCCACCGGCTACCTGCTCAAGGACGCGCCGCGAGACGAACTGCTGCGCGCCGTACGCGCTGCCGCCCGCGGTGAGGCCACGCTGTCTCCGTCGGTCGCCGCCCGCCTGATGAGCCGGCTGCGCACCCCGGCGCCGCCGGCCGGCCCGTTGAGCCGGCGCGAGCTGGAGGTGCTGCGCCTGGTCGCGGCAGGGAACACCAACCGGGAGGCGGCCGCCCGTCTGTTCATCACCGAGGCCACGGTCAAGACGCACCTGCTCAACATCTACGCGAAGCTCGGCGTCAACGACCGCGCGGCCGCGGTCGCGGAGGGGTACGACCGCGGCCTGCTCGGTGCGCCCGAGCGTCC
Organism: Microbispora sp. CSR-4; assembly: GCF_008033685.1. Lineage (NCBI taxonomy): Bacteria > Bacillati > Actinomycetota > Actinomycetes > Streptosporangiales > Streptosporangiaceae > Microbispora > Microbispora sp. CSR-4. Next base: position 31,321 of record NZ_VJVX01000069.1, on the reverse strand, counting down.
GTGAACGCAGTATGGGGAGTCAGCGGAAGACGACGGTGCGGTCGCCGTTGAGGAGGACGCGGTTCTCGCTGTGCCAGCGCACGGCCCTGGCCAGCACCCGGGCCTCCACATCGCGGCCCACGGTGACGAGCGCGTCCGGGTCGAGCGAGTGATCGACGCGCTCGACGTCCTGCTCGATGATCGGCCCCTCGTCGAGGTCGGCCGTGACGTAGTGCGCGGTGGCGCCGATCAGCTTGACCCCGCGGTCGTGCGCCTGGTGGTAGGGCTTGGCGCCCTTGAACCCCGGCAGGAACGAGTGGTGGATGTTGATCGCCCGGCCCTCCAGGCGCTTGCACATGTCGTCGCTCAGGATCTGCATGTAGCGGGCGAGCACCACCAGGTCGGTGTCGAGCTCCTCGGCCAGCTCCAGGACGCGCCGCTCGGCCTCGGGCTTGGTGTCGGGCGTGACGGGCACGTGGTGGAACGGCACGCCGTAGAACTCGGCCAGCGGTTCGAGGTCGCGGTGGTTGGAGACGATCGCGGGGATCTCGACGTTCAGTGCGCCGAGCCGCTGCCGGTAGAGCAGGTCGTTGACGCAGTGGCCGAACTTCGACACGAGCACGAGCGTCCTCGTGGGCGTCACGGCGTCCTTGATCTGCCAGTTCATCCGGAAGGAGTCGCCGACGTGGGAGAAGCCGCGGCGCAGCTCGTCGATGTCGCCGCGGCCCTCGGGCACCCCGAAGTGCACCCGCATGAAGAAGTGGCCGTTCGTCCTGTCGTTGAACTCCTGGCTCTGCAGGATGTCACCCGCGTGCTGGACGAGGAAGCCGCTCACCGCGTAGACGATCCCCGGCCGGTCGACGCAGGAGAACGTGAGGACGAACTCGCGACCCGGGCGAGCGGACATGGAGCCTCCAGAGTGCGTCATACGCAACATGGTGTCGTATACGCAACAGCGTGACCCGTCGCGTCGATCAGGTCAAGAGCTTGGTGCGTATTACGCGTACAGTTGTGTCATGGGCAACGAATCCGGTGAGGGTGCGAACGTACAGTCCGTCGACCGCGCCCTCACCATCCTGAAGTTGCTCGCCCGCGACGGTGAGCTCGGCGTCAGTGAGCTCGCGGCCACCCTCGGCGTGCACAGGTCCACCGCGTTCCGACTGGTGGCGACGCTGGAGAGCCACGACCTGGTCGAGCAGGACAACGATCGCGGCAGATATCGGCTCGGCGTTGGCCTGGTGCGGCTCGCGGGGGCGACCAGCGCGCGGCTCGACCTGGTGCGCGAGAGCCGGGCCGTCACGCCGGCGCTCGCCCGCGCGGTGGGGGAGACCGTCAACGTGGCCGTCCTGTCCGGAGGCGAGGCCCTGTACGTCGACCAGGTCGCCGGACGATCGGCGCTCCAGCTCCACCACTGGGTGGGGCAGCGGATCCCCCTGCACGCGACGTCCAACGGCAAGGTGCTGCTCGCGCACGCGCCCGCCGCGCTGCGCGAGGAGGTGATCGCGGCCGGGCTGCCCGTCCTCGCCACGCGGACCGTCACCGATCCCGCCCGGCTGCGCGCGGAGCTCGCCGAGGTGCGCCGCCGTGGGTACGCGACGGCGGTGGACGAGCTGGAGGACGGCCTGAGCGCGGTCGCGGCGCCCGTCCTCGGCGCGGACGGTTCCGTCGTCGCCTCGCTCAGCGCGTCCGGCCCGACCTTCCGGATGCCCGAGGCGGCGATCCCCGCCGTGGCCGAGCAGGTCATGGCCGCGGCGCAGGAGGTGTCCGCCCGCATGGGCTGGTTCGGCCCCGCCCGGCGCTGAACCGGCCCTCCCGAGGGTGCGGTTTTGTCCGGTTTTTGATGCTTGACACCCGGGATGTGACGCGTCACGCTTGTTGCGTTAAACGCATAATGTTGCGAATAGTGCAACAAAATATGCAGCAACGGAGGTGGGTATGACGGGCCCGCGCGTCGTCATCATCGGAGCAGGCGTCGTCGGTGCGGCGCTCGCCGACGAACTGTCGGCCCGGGGCTGGACGGACGTCACCGTGGTCGACCAGGGCTCGGTGCCCGCGACCGGAGGCTCCTCCTCGCACGCCCCGGGACTGGTCTTCCAGATCAACGGGTCGAAGACCATGACCGAGATGGCGCGCTACACCGTCGAGAAGCTCAGCTCGCTCGACGTCGACGGCGAGCCCTGTTTCCTCCAGGTCGGCGGACTGGAGGTCGCGACCAGCCCGGAACGGCTCGCCGAACTGCACCGGCGGCACGGCTGGGCGACCTCCTGGGGCGTCGAGTCGCACCTGCTCACCCCCGCCGAGTGCGCCGAGCTCTTCCCCCTGATCGACCCCGAGGTCGTGCTCGGCGGCCTGCACATTCCGAAGGACGGCCTCGCCAAGGCCGTACGCGCGGTCGAGGCGCAGCTCAGGCGGGCGCGGTCGCGCGGCGTGCGGGTGCTGGACCGGCACGAGGTGCTCGACGTCCGCACCGAGGACGGCCGGGTGGCCGCCGTGGTGACCGATCAGGGTGAGATCCCCGCCGACATCGTGGTCTGCTGCGCCGGCATCTGGGGCCCGAAGGTGGCCGCCATGGTCGGGATGCCGCTGCCGCTCACCCCGCTCGCCCACCAGCTCGCCTGGACCGGACAGGTGCCCGACCTCGCCGGACGCGAGGAGGAGGCGACGCTGCCGATCCTGCGCCACCAGGACGCCGACCTCTACTATCGCCAGCGGTTCGACGGCGTCGGCATCGGCTACTACGGCCACCGGCCCATGCCGGTCAAGCCCGAGGAGCTGCTGCCGGTGGACGAGGCCGAGGTCATGCCCTCGGTGCTGACGTTCACGCCGGAGGACTTCGAGGACGCCTGGACCGAGACCCAGCGGCTGCTGCCCGGCACTCGCGCGGCCAAGCTCGACGAGGGAATCAACGGGGTCTTCTCCTTCACCCAGGACCACATGCCCCTCCTGGGCGAGTCGTCGGAGGTCAAGGGCTTCTGGGTGGCCGAGGCGGTCTGGGTGACCCACTCCGCGGGCGTCGGCAGGGCGATGGCCGAGTGGCTGGTCGACGGCCACTGCTCGTCATTCGACCTGCACGAATGCGACGTCAACCGGTTCGAGCCGCACCAGCTCGCCCCCGACTACGTGATGGCCCGCGACTGCCAGAACTTCGTCGAGGTCTACGACATCATCCACCCGCTCCAGCCGATGGAGGAGCCGCGGCCGCTGCGCCTCAGCCCCTTCCACACCCGGCAGCGCGAGCTGGACGCGTTCTTCCTGGAGGCCGTCGGCTACGAGCGGCCGCAGTGGTACGGCGCGAACGCCCGCCTGCTGGAGGGGCGCGACATCCCCACGCCCAACGACTGGGCGGCCCGCTACTGGTCGCCGATCGTCGGCGCGGAGGCCCAGGCGTCCCGCGAGTCCGTCGCGCTGTACGACATGACCGCGCTGAAGCGGCTGGAGGTCGCCGGCCCCGGCGCCCTCGCCTTCCTCCAGCGGCTGACGACCGGGCAGATGGACAAGTCGGTCGGCTCGGTGACCTACTGCCTGCTGCTCGACACCGACGGCGGCATCCGCAGCGACGTGACGGTCGCCCGGCTGGGCCGCGACGTGTTCCAGGTCGGCGCCAACGGCAACCTCGACCTCGACTGGTTCCACCGCCACCTGCCCGCGGACGGCTCGGTCATGGTCCGCGACATCACGGCCGGCACCTGCTGCCTCGGCGTCTGGGGCCCGCGCGCCCGCGACCTCGTCCAGCCGCTCACCGACGCCGACTTCTCCAACCAGGGCTTCCGCTACTTCCGGGCGAAGAAGGCGTACATCGGCACCGTGCCGGTCACCGCGCTGCGGCTGTCGTACATCGGCGAGCTGGGCTGGGAGCTCTACACCACCGCCGACCTCGGCGCGAAGCTGTGGGACACGCTCTGGGAGGCCGGGCAGCAGCACGGCATCATCGCCGGCGGGCGCGGCGCGTTCGCGAGCCTGCGGCTGGAGAAGGGCTACCGGTCCTTCGGCACCGACATGACCTACGAGCACGACCCGTACGAGGCGGGGCTCGGGTTCGCGGTGAAGCCGGACAAGGGCGACTTCATCGGCCGTGAGGCGCTGGAGCGGCGCAAGGAGAACGTGCGCCGCCGCCTCACCTGCCTCACCATCGACGACCCCGCCCAGGTCGTGATGGGCAAGGAGCCGGTGTACGACGGCGACAGCGCCGTCGGCTACGTCACCAGCGCGGCCTTCGGCTACACGATCGGCAAGGGCATCGCCTACGCCTGGCTGCCCACCGAGCTGGCCACGCCGGGACGGACGCTGGAGATCGGCTACTTCGACCGGCGGGTGACCGCCGTGGTCGCCGAGGAGCCCCTGTTCGACCCCGCCATGGAACGGCTGCGCAGCTAGTGAGGACTGAAGTGAACGATTCGGTGATGGACGCGCCGCTCGCCGAGACCGACCCCGAGGTCGCGGCGGCGATCGGTGAGGAGACGCGCCGCCAGCGCACCACGCTGGAGATGATCGCCTCGGAGAACTTCGCGCCCGTCTCGGTGATGCAGGCGCAGGGCTCGGTGCTCACCAACAAGTACGCCGAGGGCTACCCGGGCAGGCGCTACTACGGCGGCTGCGAGAACGTCGACGTGATCGAGCAGATGGCGATCGACCGGGTGAAGGCGCTGTTCGGCGCGGAGGCGGCCAACGTGCAGCCCCACTCGGGGGCGCAGGCCAACGCGGCGGCCATGTCGGCCCTGCTGGAGCCGGGCGACACGATCCTCGGTCTCGACCTCGCGCACGGCGGCCACCTGACCCACGGCATGCGGATCAACTTCTCCGGCCGGCTCTACAACGTCGTGGCCTATCACGTGCGTGAGAGCGACAGCCTCGTGGACATGGACGAGGTCGAGCGGCTCGCCCGCGAGCACCGGCCCAAGCTGATCATCGCGGGCTGGTCGGCCTACCCGCGCCACCTCGACTTCGCCGCCTTCCGGCGCATCGCCGACGAGGTCGGGGCCTACCTGATGGTGGACATGGCGCACTTCGCCGGGCTGGTCGCGGCGGGGCTGCACCCGTCGCCGGTGCCGCACGCGCACGTCGTCACCACGACCACCCACAAGACGCTGGGCGGGCCGCGCGGCGGGGGGATCCTGTCCACCGAGGACCTGGCCAAGAAGATCAACTCGTCGGTGTTCCCGGGCCAGCAGGGCGGCCCGCTGGAGCACGTCGTCGCGGCCAAGGCCGTCGCGTTCAAGATCGCGGCGGGCGAGTGGTTCCGCGACCGGCAGCGCCGCACGCTGGAGGGCGCGCAGATCCTCGCGAACCGCCTGCTCGCCCCCGACGCCGCCGAGGCGGGCGTACGGGTGCTGTCCGGCGGGACGGACGTCCACCTGGTGCTCGTGGACCTGCGCGAGTCCGAGCTGGACGGCAAGCAGGCCGAAGACCGGCTGCACGAGGCCGGGATCACGGTCAACCGCAACGCGGTGCCGTTCGACCCCCGGCCCCCGATGGTCACCTCGGGGCTGCGGATCGGCACCCCGGCCCTGGCCACCCGGGGCTTCGCCCGCGCCGAGTTCGAGGAGGTCTCCGACGTGATCGCCCAGGCGCTGCGTCCGGACGCGGACCTGACGGCGCTACGCGCCCGGGTCGAGGCCCTCGCCGCCAAGCACCCCCTCTACCCCGGCCTGAACGGAGCCGCCCAGTGAGCCCGCACACCCAAGGGCGCAGGACGCCGGGCGCCGACCTGCCCGACCACCCCGACCGCCTGTGGCGCTCGGCCGAGCCCAAGCGCGCGTACGACGTGGTGATCGTCGGGGGCGGCGGGCACGGCCTGGCCACGGCCTATTACCTCGCCAAGAACCACGGGATCACCGACGTCGCCGTGCTGGAGCGCGGCTGGCTCGCGGGCGGCAACATGGCCCGCAACACCACGATCATCCGATCCAACTACCTGTGGGACGAGAGCGCGGGCATCTACGAGCACGCGCTGAAGCTGTGGGAGGGCCTGGAGGAGGACCTCGGCTATCCGCTGCTGTTCAGCCAGCGCGGCGTGCTCAACCTCGCCCACAGCCTGCAGGACGTGCGCGACAGCGTGCGCCGGGTCAACGCCAACCGGCTCAACGGCGTGGACGCCGAGTGGCTGACGCCGGAGCAGGTCAAGGAGGTCTGCCCGATCGTCGACATCTCGCCCGACGTGCGCTACCCGGTGCTCGGCGGCACCTACCAGCCCCGGGCGGGCATCGCCAAGCACGACTACGTCGCGTGGGGCTTCGCCAAGGCGGCAGCCGACCTCGGGGTCGACATGATCGAGCACTGCGAGGTGACCGGTCTCGACGTACGCGACGGCCGGGTGACCGGCGTGCGGACCACCCGCGGCCCGATCGCCGCCAAGAAGGTCGCGCTCGCCGCCGCCGGGCACTCCTCGGTCGTCGCCGGCTACGCCGGGGTGTCGCTGCCGCTGCAGAGCCACCCGCTGCAGGCGCTGGTGTCGGAGCTGCTCGAACCGGTGCATCCGACCGTGGTCATGTCCAACGCGGTGCACGTCTACGTGAGCCAGGCGCACAAGGGCGAGCTGGTCATGGGCGCGGGCATCGACGCGGCCAACTCCTACCGCCAGCGCGGCGCGTTCCACATCATCGAGCGGCAGATGTCGGCGGCGCTGGAGCTGTTCCCGGTCTTCGCCCGGGCGCACGTGCTGCGGACCTGGGGCGGTGTGGTCGACGTGACCCCCGACGCCTCGCCCGTCGTCGGCCTGACCCCCGTCGAGGACCTGTACGTCAACTGCGGCTGGGGCACCGGAGGGTTCAAGGCCACCCCGGGCGTCGGCTGGTGCTACGCCCACACCGTGGCCACCGGCGAGCCCCACCCGCTCAACGCACCCTTCTCGCTCGACCGGTTCACGACCGGCAAGCTCGTCGACGAGCACGGCGCCGCCGCCGTCGCGCACTAACACCGGAGACAGACAGAATGCTGCTGATTCCCTGCCCGTGGTGCGGGCCGCGGGACGAGGCCGAGTTCCACTACGGGGGGCAGGCCCACGTCGCCTATCCGGAGGACCCGGCCGCCCTGTCCGACGAGGAGTGGGCCCGCTACCTGTTCTTCCGCGACAATCCCAAGGGCCTGTTCGCGGAGCGGTGGAGCCACACGGCCGGGTGCCGCCGCTGGTTCAACGCCGTACGCGACACCGCCACCAACGAGATCCACGCCGTCTACCGCGTGGGCGAGCCGCGGCCGGTGAGCGCATGAGCGAGCGAAGCGAGCAGACCAGCAGGGCCGGTCAGCCGTACCGTCGCGAGGGGGCGACGGGCACGACGTTGCGCTTCCGGTTCGACGGCCGCGACTACGAGGGCCTTGAGGGCGACACGCTGGCCTCGGCGCTGCTCGCCAACGGCGTGCGCGCGGTGGCGAGCAGCATCAAGCTCGGCCGTCCGCGCGGCGTCTACGCCGCGGGCTGCGAGGAGCCGAACGCGCTCGTCCAGATCGAGGAGCCCTTCCCCGAGCCGATGCTCACCGCCACGACCGTCGAGCTGTACGACGGCCTGGTCGCCTCCGGCCTGCCGGGACAGGGCAGGCTGGCCGACCGGCCCGACCCGGCGCGTTACGACGCGGTGCACGCCCACTGCGACGTGCTCGTGGTCGGCGCGGGACCGGCCGGCATCGCCGCCGCGAGCGTGGCGGCGCGGGCCGGTGCGCGGGTGATCCTCGCCGACGAGCGGCCCGAGCCGGGCGGCAGCCTCCTCGGCACGACCGAGACGCTCGACGGCGCGCCCGGCCGCGAGTGGGCGGCCGAGGAGGTCGCCGCGCTGGCCGCCCTGCCGGACGTACGCGTGCTGCGCCGCACCACGGTCGTCGGCCACTACGACGACAACTACGTCATCGCGGTGGAGCGCCGGACCAACCACCTGGGCGCGGCGGCCCCCGCCGACGTGGCGCGCGAGCGCGTCTGGCGCATCCGGGCCAGGCGTGTGGTGCTGGCCACCGGCGGCCACGAGCGGTTCGTCGCTTTCGCCGGGAACGACCTGCCCGGCGTGATGCTGGCCGGCGCGGCCCGCACCTACGCGAACCACTACCGCGTGCTTGCGGGGTCGCGGGCGGTCGTGTTCACCATCAACGACAGCGCGTACGCCGCGGCGCTCGACCTCGCCGACGCCGGTGTCGAGATCGCCGCGATCGCCGACGTACGGCAGGCTCCCGGCGAGACGTGGGCGGCCCGCTGCGCCGAGCGCGGCATCGAGCTGCTGACCGGCCACGTGGTCACCGCCGCCAAGGGTGAGGGCGAGGTCTCCTCGGTCCAGGTCGCCCCACGGGGTGACGGCGAGGCCCGCGAGATCGCCGCCGACCTGCTGCTCGTGTCCGGCGGCTGGACGCCGGTGGTGCACCTGTTCAGCCAGGCCGGGGGCACGCTGCGCTACGACGAGGAGCTGGGCGCGTTCACGCCCGGCGAGACCCGTCAGGCGGTGGAGGCCGCCGGGTTCGCCCGGGGGGTCCGCACGCTGCGGGAATGCCTGGAGGACGGCGCCGAGGCGGGCCGCCGCGCGCTGGCCGCCGCCGGCTTCGCCGTACCGGCCGAGATCGCTCTGCCGTCCGCGGAGGAGGAACCGGCCGCCGCGCCCGCCGAGCACCTGTGGCTTGTGGAAAGCGACGACTACGACGCCCACTTCGTGGACCTGCAGCGCGACGTCACCGTGGCGGAGGTGCTGCGCGCGACGGGCGCCGGGCTCACCTCGGTCGAGCACGTCAAGCGCTACACCACGGCGGGCACGGCCCACGACCAGGGCAAGACGTCCGGCCTGCTGACCAGCGGCGTCGTGGCGCACGCGCTCGGCGTGGACGTTTCCGAGCTGGGGACCACGACGTTCCGCGCGCCGTACACGCCGGTCTCGTTCGCCGCGCTGGCGGGCCGCGATCGGGGGCACCTGCACGACCCGGTGCGCGTCACCGCGATGCACGAGTGGCACGTCGCGCGCGGTGCGCTGTTCGAGAACGTCGGCCAGTGGAAGCGGCCCTGGTACTACCCGCAGGCGGGTGAGGACATGGAGTCCGCCGTGCTGCGCGAGTGCCGGGCGGCCCGCGAGGACGTGGCCGCGATGGACGCCTCCACGCTCGGCAAGATCGACGTGGTCGGCCCCGACGCCGCGGTGCTCCTCGACCGGCTCTACACGAACATGATGAGCACGCTCAAGGTCGGCTCCATCCGCTACGGCGTGATGTGCCGCCCCGACGGCATGGTCTTCGACGACGGCACCGTCATCCGCCTGGCCGACGACCGCTTCCTCGTCACCACGACCACCGGCAACGCGGCGGCGGTGCTCGACTGGATGGAGGAGTGGCTGCAGACCGAGTGGCCGGACCTTCGGGTGCACTGCACGTCGGTCACCGAGCAGTGGGCGACCGTGGCGCTCGTCGGGCCGCGCTCCCGCGAGGTGCTGGCGCGGCTCGCGCCCGGCCTGGCGGTGGACAACGACAGCTTCCCGTTCATGACCTGGCGGGACGCCGAGGTCGCCGGGATCGAGGCGCGCGTCTGCCGGATCAGCTTCTCCGGCGAGCTGGCCTACGAGATCAACGTCTCGTCCTGGTTCGGGCTCGCCCTGTGGGAGGCGGTCATGGCGTCCGGCGAGGTCACGCCGTACGGCACCGAGACCATGCACGTGCTGCGCGCCGAGAAGGGGTTCCCCATCGTCGGCCAGGACACCGACGGCACGGTCACCCCGCAGGACCTCGGCATGGAGTGGATCGTCTCGAAGAAGAAGGCCGACTTCGTCGGCAAGCGGTCCTTCGCCCGGGCGGACACCTCCCGGCCCGACCGCAAACACCTGGTCGGCCTGCTGCCCGAGGACCCCGGCGTGCTGCTGCCCGAGGGCGCCCACCTCGTGGCGACCTCGGCGCTGCCCGAGCCGCCGGTGCCGACGCTCGGCTTCGTCACCTCCAGCTACCGCAGCGCCGCGCTGGGCCGTACGTTCGCGCTCGCGCTGGTGAGCGGCGGGCGCGAGCGGATCGGCGAGCGGCTGTTCGCGCCGGTCGGGGCGGACCTGGTGCCCGTCACCGTGACCTCCCACGTTCTGTACGACCCGGAAGGAGCGCGCCGCGATGGCTGAGCCGACGGTTGTGCGCAGGAGTCCGGCCGCGGCGTTCGCGGCGAGGTTCGAGGCGGCGAGCGCGGGCGGCGGCCTGCGCCTGGCCGAGATCCCGTTCCTGACCCAGATCAACCTCCGGGTGGACCCCAAGAGCCCGGCGGCCGAGCGCATCGGCACCGCGATCGGCGTGCCGCTGCCGGTGGAGCCCGGCACGGTCGCGGGCGGCGGCGACCTCGAAGTGCTCTGGCTCGGGCCGGACGAGTGGGTGCTTCTCGCCCCGGACGGCGCCGCACCCGGCCTGGTGGCGCGTCTCACCGAGGCGGCAGGCGGCGAGCACGTCTCGGTCGTCGACGTGTCGGCCCAGCGCACCACCCTGGTGGTGGCCGGTGACCGGGCGCGGGACGTCCTGGCCCACGGCTGCACGCTGGACCTGCACCCCCGGGTCTTCGGCCCGGGCCGCTGCGCCCAGACCACGCTGGCCAGGGCCGGAGTCGTCCTGGTCGCCGGTGCGGACGGCTTCCGCCTGCTGGTCCGCTCGTCCTTCGCCGGATACGTCGCGGAATGGCTGCTCGACGCGTCGGTCGAATACGTCGGGCCCGCGGCCTGACACGGGCGCCGGAACGGCCCGGCCGCGGCGGTCATTGATCGCTGTAGCCGGGCCGCGGTCCTGCCGGTCAGGTGTGTGACATAGCATCGAGGGCGCTCATAAGGAGGGCAGTCCGCACCCCGGTGGGAGACCATGTTCCGCACGTTGATGAAGTCGAAGATCCACCGCGCGACCGTCACGCAGGCCGACCTGCACTACGTCGGCTCGGTGACGATCGACGCGGACCTGATGGCCGAGGCCGACCTCGTCGAGGGTGAGAAGGTCGACATCGTCGACATCGACAACGGCAACCGCCTGTCCACCTACGTCATCGAGGGCCCGGCGGGCTCGGGCGTCATCGGCATCAACGGCGCCGCCGCCCGGCTCATCTCCGTCGGCGACCTCGTGATCATCATCGCGTACGCGCTGGTCGCCGAGGACGAGGTCAAGGCGCTCAAGCCACGCGTCGTCTTCGTCGACAAGGACAACAAGCCGCTGCACGTCGGCTCCGACCCCGCCGCCGTCCCCGACGGCATGGGCCTCACCCCCGGCGACCTCACTCCACCCTCCACCACCTGACATGACCGCGCAGCCTGAGGACCCGTCCGCGATCTTCGAGGCGCTCCCGCCGTCCCCCCGCGCCTGGTTCCGGGCGGAGTACGACGAGGCTTTGGACGCCGCACACGACTTGGCCCGCCTCAAGCAGGTGCAGGCGTTGTTGCGTCAGTGGCGGCTGCGCGCGATCGCTTACGCGCGCCCGGGGTACGAGGAGGCCGTCCAGGACGCGCTCCAGGACCGTACGGAGATGTTCACGCGCTACACCCCGCCCGAGTGGGAAGGCCGGGTGCGGAGGGCCGGGGTGCTCGCCGCACCCGAGCCGCCGGACCACGGTCTTCGTCGCTAGCGTCGCCGAGGTGCTCGACGGGCCCATAGAGCTGATCGCCCGCCGCTCCGCCGTCCCGCCGCGCTGGGGATACGTCAGGCGAGGCCGAGAAGCCGGGCGGCCGTTCCTCCGAGCACCCGGTCACGTAGCTCCCCGGGTGCGGTGACCCGCTCCACGGTCGCGCGGGCGAGGGCGGGGTCGCCGTACGGGGCGTCCGAGCCGAAGAGCGTGCGGTCGGGGATCTCCGCGATGGCCAGCCGTACGGCGAAGATCAGGTATGCCGTGGACAGCTCCAGGAACATGCTGGGCGTGTCCCGGACCAGCGCGATCGCGTCCATCCAATGGAGACCCCCGAGCTGGCTGATCACCAGGGGCACGGAGGGATAGGCGCGTGCCAGCTCCGCCAGCGTCCGCAGGTCGTCCGCCGTGGTCGGCGCGAAGCCGTGGACGACCACGGGCAGCCCGCCGTGGTCGGCCGCCCCGCGCAGCACGGGCTCGATCAGGCCGGCCTGCCCCGGCGGGGGCGTCAGCTCCCCGATCCCTCGCAGGCCACGCCCCGCCACCTCCCGGTCGATCCACTCGGCGATGTGCTCCGGCGGCAGATCCAGCGGCACGCTCAGGAAACCGATGAACCGGTCGGGGTGAGCGGCGAGCGCCGCGTCCAACTCCCTGTAGGCGGCCTGGTATCGGCCGGGTCCGTTGGCGCGGCCCCCGATCGCCTCGTCGAGAGCGGCCATCTCCCCGCGCAGCGACTCCAGGTCGGTGGCCCGCTCCGGGTGCGTCCGCGTGGGGAACAGCACCGCGCGATCGACTCCGGCGTCGTCGAGCAGTGCGATGTGGTCCGCGACCGGGTCGTGGACATGGCTGTGCGCATCGATGATCACGTTGTCTCCTTAGAGCGGTCCGGAATGTGACCAGCGCGCTTCACTGTTGCGGTTGACACCGTTGGAAGGTCAAACCAGGAGGAGACGGACGCCATGCTGATCGGGGAGCTGGCACGCAGGACAGGGGTCAGCGAACGCCTTCTGCGCTATTACGAGCGCATCGGGCTGATCCGCTCGGAACGGCTCCCCAACGGCTACCGCGACTACGCCGACGCGACCGTCGAGACGGTGGGGCGGGTGCGGGCCCTGCTCGCCGCCGGCCTTCCCACGCGGGTCATCCGCCAGGTGCTCCCGTGCGCCGACGGCCGCACCGGTCTGCGCCCGTGTCCCGGCGTCCTCGACCTGCTGCGTGCCCAGCTCGACGTCCTCGACCGTCGTACGGCCGAGCTGGCCGACGCCCGCGACCTGCTGCGCCGCACGATCGCCGCCACCGAGAGCGCCGCCACCGAGAGCGCCGCCTCTCCCGCTCGATAGCTCGTGGGCCCGGTGCCAGGGTGTCAGAGGAGGGTCATCTGGCCGGAGCCTGCGAGGGGGTCGCGGTGCTTGCGCAGGTGCCGCCACTGAGGGAGGTCGTCGAGGTACGACCAGGAGAGCCGGTGGTGCGGGGTCGGCCCCGTCTCCGCCAGCGCCTGCTGGTGGACGGGGGAGGGGTAGCCCGCGTTGGCGGCGAAGCCGTACGCCGGGTGCTCCTCGCCGATCTCCGCCATCATGCGGTCGCGGTGCACCTTGGCCAGCACCGACGCGGCGGCCACCGACACCGAGCGCTGGTCGGCCTTGACCTCGCACCGCACCCGCCACGGCCGGCCGAGGAAGTCGTGCGCGCCGTCGAGGAGCACCACGTCGGGCCGCAGCGGCAGGGCCTCCAGCGCCCGGCACGCGGCCCGGCGCAGCGCCTCGGTCATGCCGGCCTCGTCGATCTCCTCGGGGCTCGACTCGCCGTACGCGTGACAGATGAGCCACTCCGGCAGGACCGCCGCGAACGCCTCCCGCTGGGCCGGGCCGAGCAGCTTGGAGTCGGTCAGCTTGATCGTGCGCTCCCCGCGTCCCGGCAGCTCGGGCGGCGGGCCGAAGGCGGTGACGGCCGCGCAGACCACCACCGGGCCCGCCCACGCGCCGCGGCCCACCTCGTCCACGCCCGCGATGTGGACCGCCCCCGCGGCACGCAGCTCGTCCTCGATCTCGTATCCGGCCACCCGCCTCGGGGACGCCACGGGCGTGGTGCGGGATTCGGAACCGGGCTCAAGCCCGGGCAAGGCGTCGGTCATCCCCGTATCATCCCAGGCACCCGCCGCCCCGTCGGCCGCTACGCGTGGTAAGACATGCGCACGCGGCCCGGCGCGTCCGCTGGACGGCCGGGCCGCTCGGGGTGGCTCAGGAGCAGGTGGTGCCGTTGAGGGTGAAGGCGGTGGGCGTGGGGTTCGATCCGGTGTAGGTGCCCTGGAAACCGATCTGGACGGACTCGCCGGGTTTGATGGTCTTGTTCCAGTCGAAGTTGGCGGCGGTGACGCTGTTTCCGGTCTGGGTCCAGGTGGCCGACCAGCCGGGCGGGCTGATCTTCTGGTTGCCGGCGAAGGTGAACGCCAGTGTCCAGCCGTTGATCGTGGTCGTGCCGGTGTTGTTGATCGTTATGTTCGTGGTGAACCCGGTGCCCCAGTCGTTGGCCGCGTACGTCACCTTGCACCGGATGCCGGACGAGGGAGACACCGAGGGGCTCGGCGAGGGGCTGAAGGTGGGCAGGCCCGACTGGGCGGTGGCGGTGAGCGTGTTGGAGGGTTCGCTGGTGTTGCCGGCGGCGTCTCTTGCCACCACGTAGAACGTGTAGCTGGTGCCGGCGACCAGCCCCTCCGCGATGTAGAGGGTACTGGTCGTCGAGCCGATCTTGACGAAGTCGGCGCCCTGCTTCATGTACACGTCATAGGCCGCGACCCCGGTGTCGTCGGTCGAGGCGGTCCAGCACATCGGCACCGCGTTCTGGAAGTCCGCTCCGCAGACCCACAGCCCGGTCGGCGCGCTCGGCGGCGTGGTGTCCGCCGACCCCGAAGCCGAAGGCGACGGCGACGGGCTGGGCGAGGAGGTTCCGTCGGGCGTCGCGACGGCGGTGTACGGCGCCGACGGGTTGCTCAGGTTGCCGGCGGCGTCGCGGGCGACGACCTGGAAGGTGTACGACTTGCCGCCTTCGAGGCCGACGACGATGTCGCGGGGAGTGGCGTTCTCGCCTTCGTAGGCGTAGCCGTGGTCGGTCCGCCGGAACAGGTCGTATTTCGGCGGGATGCGGCTGTCGTCGCTGACGGCGTTCCAGGTCAGGAAGATCCCGCCGGGGATGGGCATCCCGCTCGCGGCGGTCAGCCCGGTCGGGGTGCCGGGCGGGATGGTGTCCGTTCCGGTTCCGGGGCTCGGGCTGGGCGAGGGGGGCTCGACCATGGCACGCTGGCGGACCAGGTCGGAGGGTGCGCTGAGGTTGCCCGCGGCGTCCTTCGCCACCACGTAGAACAGGTAGTCGCGTCCGGGAGTGAGGTCGCCCACGATCGCGAGGACGCTGCCGTCGGGCCGGTCGGAGACCTGGGCCGGCACCTTACGGAAGGCGCCGTCGATCCAGGCGTACACGTCGTAGCCGGTGACCGCCACGTTGTCGGTCGAGCGGGTCCACGTCAGGCCGGCGGCGCCGTTGAGGTAGACGTTGTACGGCCCCAGCCCCTCCGGACGGGTCGGCGGGGTCCGGTCGATCGGCGTCGGGCTGGGCGGAGGACTGGTCGGCGGCGCGCCGCTGAGATAGTTCGCGGTCTGCGTCACCTCGTTGGACGGCGGGCCCGCGTTCCCCGCCGCGTCCCTGGCGATAACCCGGAACGTGTACGACTGCCCCAGGGTGAGGCCGCTGATGGGGAGACCCGTGCCGGTCGTGGTGCGAATGGTGGTGAAGGCGCCGTCCTGCTTCACCTGGATGTCGTAGCCGGTTACGCCGACGTCGTCGGTCGCGGCGCCCCAGCACAGCGAGACGCCGATGCCGAAATCCGCTCCGGGCGGGGCGGGCAGCGGGCAGTGATACAGCGTTCCTGGAGCGCTGGGCGGGCTGGTGTCCCCGGCCACTGCGGAGGCGGCCGCGAAGGCCGGCGGGAGGGTCGACGCGGCGAGGGCGAGGCCGGCCCCCAGGAGACCGGCTCCCAGGAGTCCGGCTCTTACGGCTCCGGCTTTGGGGAGTCCTCGGACGGACATGGAAGTGCACCTCTCTGTGAGAAGTGGTCCGGCGCACCGGGGTGCGCCGGACCACGGATCGGGGATCACGAGCAGGTGGTGCCGTTGAGGGTGAAGGCGGTGGGCGTGGGGTTCGATCCGGTGTAGGTGCCCTGGAAACCGATCTCGACGGACTGGCCCGGGTTGATGGTCCTGTTCCAGTCGAGGTTGGTGGCGGTGACGTTCGCGCCGCTCTGCGTCCAGGTGGCCGACCAGCCGGGCGGGCTGATCTTCTGGTTGCCGGCGAAGGCGAACGCCAGCGTCCAGCCGTTGATCGCGGTGGTGCCGGTGTTGGCGATCGTGACGGTCGCGGTGAACCCGCCGCCCCAGTCGTTGGGCGCGTACGTCACCTTGCAGCCGCCGCCGGGAGACGGCGACGGGGACGGTGATGGGCTGGGCGAGGGGGACGGGGACGGTGAGGGGCTGGGGGTGGGCAGGCCCGACTGGGCGGTGGCGGTGAGCGTGTTGGAGGGTTCGCTGGTGTTGCCGGCGGCGTCTCTTGCCACCACGTAGAACGTGTAGCTGGTGCCGGCGACCAGCCCCTCCGCGATGTAGAGGGTCCTGGTCGTCGAGCCGATCTTGACGAAGTCGGCGCCCTGCTTCATGTACACGTCATAGGCCGCGACCCCGGTGTCGTCGGTCGAGGCGGTCCAGCACATCGGCACCGCGTTCTGGAAGTCCGCTCCGCAGACCCACAGCCCGGTCGGCGCGCTCGGCGGCGTGGTGTCCGCCGACCCCGAAGGCGACGGCGACGGCGACGGCGAGGGGGACGGCGAGGGGGACGGCGACGGCGTGCCGCCGGGCGGGGTGCCCCACACCAGCGTGTTCCCGTCGTACACCGGCACGTGCGACGCCGCCGACGCCGACCAGTCGTTGGACGGGTCCCAGGTCGCGCCGTTCGGCACCGAGATCCGCAGTTGCGTGCCGCGCTTGTAGAGCTGGGCGTCGCCGGGATAGATGGGCTTGCCCGTGCAGTCGACCTCGGCGTAGTAGGTGCGGTCCTGCGCGAGCGTCGGCCCGGTCACGGCACAGCCGTTGCTGTCCCCGCCGGTCACTTTCACCTGGGAGGCGGAGGTGGAGCCGTCGAGCGTGAAGTAGTAGCGCGCCTTGCCCGACTGGAGGACGCGCGGCGGCCAGTTCGACGTGTTGGTGATGGTGACGGTCATCGAGGTTCCGTCCACACCGGTGTAGACGTTGCCGGTCTCGGCGCGGATCTCGTCGTACTTCTCCTCCGGGGCGGGGAAGTTCGCCACCGGCGTCCCGCCGTACTCCTTGGCGAATCGCGCGAGCACGTTGGTGATGCCGGAGTTGTAGTCGATGGCCACCTCGTTGCGCACGTAGTCCGTACGGCTGTCGGTGTAGGCGTCGGTCTGGTCCGGGCCGCCGGCGAGCGCGCCGTACAGGACGTGCAGGTTCGGGCCGGTGGTGTCGCTCATGTAGCCGAGATACTGGCCGCTGGCCGCCCGGTGGTGGACGTGGGTCGGCGGGTTGGTCCCGAAACCGACCATGTAGCTGGAATGGCGGGGATTGTCCCCGAGGGCGTAGTCGACCTGCCGCTTGGCGAAGTCGTGATAGCGGGCGTAGAGCGGGTCGTCGGGCCCGAGGTGGTCGGCGTACACGAGGGCCACCCACGCGGTGTTCAGCGCCATGCGCAGCGACGCCCAGTTGAAGATGTACGCCAGGCCGCCGGGGGTGACCGGCCCCTTCTTGCCCTTGTATCCGACCGTCCAGTAGTCGAGGTAGCGCTGGACGTCGTCCTTGTACTGCTGGTCGCCCGTCAGGGTGGCCATCAGCGCGTAGACGCCGTATTCCTTGTCGTTCCAGCCGAGGCCGAAGGTGTAGGCGGGCACCGTGGTCCCGCCCGCGCCCTGGCCCACGTCTGGCTCGCTGCCCATCTTGGGATAGAACTCGCGGGCCTTGTCGAGATAGCTCCCGGTGCCGGTGGCCCGGTAGAGCCACACGGCCGCCCAGGCCAGCTCGTCCCAGTACATCTTGGTCGCGCCCGGGTGGTCGGCGCCGCCCTCCCAGGTCGAGTTGTAGTAGCCGGAGATGCCCGGCACGCAACTCGTGTACGCCGTGTCCTGGCCGTTGGAGCCCTTGGTCGTGTCGGCGAACGTGAACAGCTGCTTGGCGTGGGTGAGCAGCGTGTCGGCGTACGACGGGTCGGCCGGCCGGAAGGCCATCGAGGAGGCCGCCATGGCCGCAGCCGTCTCGGCGACGACGTCGGTGCCCTTGCACGTCGGCGTGATCTTGTAGACCGGCCGCGCCATGCCCTTGATGTCGATCACCTCGGGCGGGCCCCAGTAGGCGTGGTCCACACTGCCGTCGCCCACCTGGACGTACAGCGTCTCAGGTTCGGGATGGGCGGCGATCAGGTAGTCGGTGGCCCACTTGAGGTTGTTCAGCATGGGCGTGAGCTGGGTTCCGTAGCCGGTGCGGTTCTCGACCAGGCCCCAGGCCAGCATCGTGGTGGTGAACGCCATCGGGAAGCCGAACTTGACGTGGTCGCCCGCGTCGTACCAGCCGCCGGACAGGTCGACCCCGGCGGCCTTCCCGTCGTTCAGCGTGCGGTCGCCGCGCCACTCCACCCGGCTCCAGTCGGGCTTTCTGCCCGACTGCTGCGCCTCGTAGAAGTAGATCGACTTCTGCAGGGCCTCGGTGTAGTTGTACGTGCTCGCCGCTTGGGCGGGCGCCGGGCCCGGGACGAGCAGGGCGGCCAGAATAGCGGCCACCCCGCCCAGGGACAGGAGTCTCATGGATGGCCTCGTCTCAGGAGCAGGTGATGCCGTTGACGGTGAAGACGGCCGGGCTGACGTTGGATCCGGTGTAGGTGCCCTGGAAGCCGATCTGGATGGACTGCCCGGGGTTGATGGTCCTGTTCCAGTCGAGGTTGGCGGCGGTCACGTTCGCTCCGCTCTGGGTCCAGGTGGCCGACCAGCCCTGGGTGACCCGCTGGTTGCCGGGGAAGGTGAACCTCAGGGTCCAGCCGTCGAGCGGCGTCGTGCCGATGTTGGTGATCGTGACGGTCACGGTGAACCCGCCGCCCCAGTCGTTGGTCGTGTACGACACCCTGCACGCGCCCCCGGCCGAGGGAGACGGCGAGGGGGACGGCGACGGCGACGGGCTTGGCGAGGCGGACGGGCTGGGCGACGGCGACGGCGACGCGGAGGGGGACGCCGAGGGGGACGCGGAGGGGGACGCGGAGGGGGACGCCGACGGGGACGGAGACGGGGAGACCGACGGCGAGGCGGACGGCGACGGGCTGGGGGAGGGCTCGACGCCGGGCGCCGTGCCCCAGATGAGGCGGCCGTCGTTGCCGTACAGCGTCATGTGGTCCGCGCCCTTGGCCGACCAGTCGTTGGACGGGTCCCACGTCGCGCCGTCGGCCACGCTGATGCGGAGCTGCACCTCGCGGCGATACTCCGACTGGCCGCCGGGGAAGATGAGCGTGCCGGTGCAGTCGACCTCGGCGTAGTAGGTGCGTCCCTCAAGCAGGTGCGGCCCGGTGGGCTGCTTGCACTGGGTGTAGGACGTGCTCACCGTGACCTGGCTCGCCGTGGTCGAGCCGTCCAGGGTGAAGTAGTAGCGGAACTTCGCCTTGTCGAGCACGGTCGCCGGCCAGGCCGACTTGTTGATGACGAACGTCTTGGCCGCCGTCTCCCGGCTCGTGTGGGTGATGGTCGGCTCCAGGTAGAACTCCGGGCCGTCGGGCGTCTCGGTGGGCAGCGTGGCCAGGGGCGTGCCGCCGTACTCGCCGTAGAGCACGGCGAGCGAGCTGGTGATGCCGGAGTTGAAGTCGAGCGCGACCTCGTTCTTCACGTAGTCGCCGCGGCTGTCGGTGTAGGCGTCGGCGCCGTCGGGGCCGCCGACCAGCGCGCCGTACAGGATGTGCCTGCTGACGGCGGGCTCGCCGTCGGGACCGGCGTTGGTCCAGGAGCCGTGCGCGCCGCGGTGGTGCGGGTTGCGCGGCGGGTTGGTCCCGAAGCCGATCATGTAGCTGGAGTGGCGCGGGTTGTCGCCCAGCGCGTAGTCGATCTGCCGCTTGCCGAAGTCGTGATAGCGGGAGTACAGCGGGTCGCCGGAGCCGAGGAAGTCGGCGTACTTCAGCGCGACGAAGGCCGTGTTGGCGGCCATGCGCAGCGAGGCCCAGTAGAAGATGTACGCCAGGCCGCCGGGCGTGATCGTGCCCTTCTTGCCCTTGTATCCGACCGTCCAGTAGTCGAGATAGCGCTGGACGTCGTCCTTGTACTTCTGCTCGCCGGTCAGCTCGGCCATCTGCTCGTAGACGGCGTACTGCTTGTCGTTCCAGCCGAAGCCGAAGTTGAAGACCGGCACCTGCTGCCCGTTGCTGCCCGGGTCCTCCTGGGTGCCCATCTTCGGGTAGAACTCACGCGCCCGGTCGAGGTAGCTCGTGGTGCCGGTGGCCCGGTAGAGCCAGACGGAGGCCCAGGCCAGCTCGTCCCAGTACATCTTCGTGGCGCCCTCGACCTGCCCGCCCTCGCCCGTGGAGTTGTAGAACCCCTGCGCGGCGCTGACGCAGTTCACGTACGCCGTGTCGCGGCCGTTCGTCCCCTTGGTCGTGTCGGCGAACGTGAACAACTGCTTGGCGTGGGTGAGCAGCGTGTCGGCGTACGAGGGGTCGGTGGGCCGGAAGACGATCGAGGAGGCGGCCATCGCGGCGGCGGTCTCGGCGGCGACGTCGGTGCCCGGGCACGACGCGGTGATCTTGTAGACCGGCCGCTTGTGGCCCTTGGCCTCGACGGTCTCCGGTGCGCCCCAGTAGGAGTGGTCCTCGCCGCCATCGCCGACCTGGACGTACAGGACGTTCGGCTCGGGATGGGCGTTGATGAAGTAGTCGCCCGCCTGCCGGAGCGTGTTCAGCAGGTAGGGAAGCTGGCCCGAGCGCTCGTAGGCCGACCGGTAGTCCGCGCCGCCCCAGGCCAGCGTGGTGGTCATGGCCGCCATCGGGAAGCCGAACTTCACGTGGTCGCCCGCGTCGTAGAAGCCGCCGGACAGGTCCACCCCGGCGGACTTGCCGTCGTTGACGGTCGAGTCGGCCCGCCAGGTCACCCGGTTGGTGGAAGGGAGGTGCCCCGACTCCTGCGCCTCGTAGAACAGGAACGACTTCTGCAGCGCCTCACCGTAGTTGAAGGAGGCGGCGGCAACGGGGGTGGAAGTCGAGGTGACGGCCAGCAGGGCGCCGGCCAGTGCGGTCGCCGTGCTCGCGCTCAGCAGCCGTCGCGGTAGTCGCATCACGTGCCCCTCGGAAAAGGACGACGGGCCGGCCCCGCCGTGCGGGGCCGCCCCGGAGACGGGCGGGACGATCTCGGGAGAGCTCCCGCCCGGATGGTGCGTACGCGAAGTGGCGCGATCCAAGCACGCTCCGGTCACGGAGTGATATGTCCAGTTCAGGAGGGTCGCGGCAGGTCGCGGCGCTGAAAATTTCAGGCCCCGCGCCGCTTTTCGGCTCCGCCTCGCTCTCACCCGCCTCGCTTTCATTCGCGCTGTGCGTTCACAGCAGCAGCATGAGCACCCCCACGAGGAGGATCGCGGCGACGACCAGGGTCACCACGAGCAACGCGGTGCTGCCGAACCGGCGGCGGATCAGTTTCGGGTTGTGTGCCATGGAGAGCGCCTTTCGCCTCGTCGGGTCAGTCTTCCGACGTGTGTGTCCGGAGTTCGCGGGCACGGCGCAGCAGCGCCGCCCGGCGGGCATGGGCGCGTACGGCCAGCACCAGAGCGGTCGCCACGAACAGGCCCCCGACCGACAGCACGGAGGCCAGGCCGGTGCCGCGCCGCACCGCCAGCGCGGCGAGTGCGGCGGTGGGGACCAGTGAGGCGGCCAGGGCGATCCACGCGGCGATCACCCGGTCGGTGGCGAACAGCGGCACCCGGCGCGTGAGCAGCCATCCGCCGTAGACCGCCCAGGCCAGGCATACGACGGTGAGAAGGGCGAACATCGCCTGCGTACGGCCGGGCAGCGGGCCGGGTTCGCCGCCCCACAGGACGGCCATGAAGACCGTGCCGGACAGCCCGGTCAGCAGCGCCGTCACCGCGCGGATGCGCCTGGCGGGGGACAACGCGGGTTCGAGTCGCTCGATCAGCTCCCGGGCCGACAGCCGCGGCTCCTCGGTCATGGCCGGTATCCCTTCTCCTCCAGGTGCGCGCGCAACAGGCGACGGGCGCGATTGAGCCGCGACTTGACCGTCCCGGCGGGGATCTCGCAGATCTGCGCGCAGTCCTCCACCGAGAGGTCCTGCAGGTAGAACAGGACGAGGATCTCCCGCTCCGGCATGGGCAGGCCCGACAGCAGGCTCACCAGCTCGGCGCGGTCCACCGCGGCGTCCACGGGGTCGTCGACGATCACGTCGCCGGCCGCCAGGGCCTCGTGCGCGTGCTCGTGTTCCCTGGCGTACTGGCCGCGCAGGCGGTCGGTGACCGATCGGCGCGCGATGGTGAACAGCCAGGGCGCGAACCGGGCGGGTTCCCGCAACCGGGGCAGGCCGCGGATCACGGCCAGCCAGATCTCCTGGGTCACGTCGTCGGCCCGCTCGGCGTCGAGCATGCGCCGCACGTAGGTCCACACGGGCATCCGCCAGCGGGCCACCAGCTCGGCCAGGGCCGCGCGCTCGCCCAGTTGGGCACGCACCACCAGCAGCTCGTCGGTCATCTCGTCCTCCCGTCTTACTGCACAGTCGGACGAGAGGCCAGGCAGGTTCACGCCGTCGCGGCCGGACGCCTGCGTGACATCCGGCCGCGAGTGATCACGCACGCGGGTCGTGCCGGGACCCGGCGCGTCGAGTTCGCCCTACGGGCGGTGGCGCGAAGCGGCTACGCCTGGGCCTGCGCCGGTGCGGGGGCGTACGTCTCGGTCTCCTGGTGCCGCATCCGGTGGATCAGCGTGTCCAGCGCCCAGGCGCCGGGTCCGAAGATCACGATGAGGAAGAACGACCAGCAGAACATCGCCGCCGCCTCGCCGCCGTTCAGGATCGGGAACAGGCCCTGCGGCGCGTGGACGACGAAATACGCGTACGCCATCGAGCCGGAGCACAGCAGCGCGCTGACGCGGGTGAGCAGCCCGACGATGACGAGCGTCCCGAAGACCAGCTGGATCGCCGCCGCCCACCAGCCCGGCCACGTGCCGAACGCCAGGGCCTGACCGGTGCCGCGGTTGCCGCCCAGCACACCGAAGATCGTCGCCACGCCGTGGCAGACGAACAGCAGTCCCATCACGATGCGGAAAAGCGAGAGGACTGGTCCCCTGAACTGGTCCGTTTTCATCTGATCACCTTCTTGTCGTGTCGGCCGTACGGGCCGCGCCGCATGCGCGCGGACGTGATCCGGCCGGCCGACGGGAACGCGCCGGAAAACCGGGACCCGGCGAAAGGGAAAGGGGAAACTCCGGCCGCCGCCTATTCGCAGTCATGGCGAAGTAAATAGGCCGGTATTTCCTGCGTTCCGTGGCTCACATTGTCGGCGGATTGGACGTCCGGCAGCGCGAAGCCGCGCGGTTGTGCGAGCAAAGGACCCAGAACCGCTGGTAAAAAGGCCGAGATAAGCAGCGTCGTCGCTGACGGCTTCGGCGGTTCGCCCGTGGGCCACGTGGCCGCGCCACGCTTATTCAACGGCGAATACGCGCTGGCGGCGCAGTCCCAAGAATGCTGACCGGGATCTGACAAGTCAAGAGTTCAAGTAATCCTCTGTCAGGAAACGGCGACAGCATGTGGTCGAACCCGCGACGCCACCCCGGTCACCTGCCGGTTCTCCGGGCACGCGGACGGTCCGGCTGCGAGAGGCGGCATGAAACTTTCTCGCATCCGCCGGGAACCCGTCGGCGCTACCTCGTCCAGAGGCACTCCTGCGCCGTGCGCACGAGTGCCATCAACCCGGCCGACAGCCGTTCGCCCCGCCACGCGAGCGCGTACGTCAGGCGCAGGTCGCCCGCGTCCAGAGGGACGAAGGCGACGTCGTCCCTGCGGACGGACGCCACGACCAGGGAGGGCGTGGGCAGCAGGCCGACGCCCGCCGCGACGAGGTCGAGCGCGGCGGCGAAGTCGTCGATCTCGTCGGCCACCACGTGCTGCCGGTGCGGTCCGATCCGGGCGGCGAGCCGCGCCCACATCCCGCCGGGCGGGCGTTCACGCGGCAGCAGGACGCGGTGGCGCGCGAGCCGTTCGGGCTGCAGGCGGGGCAGGCCGGCGAGCCGGTCCCCGGCCGGCACGGCCAGATGCCCGACGGGCACGTGGAAACGGGCGGCGGTGGTCAGCTCGCGCGGGAAGGGAGCGGCGATTATGGCCGCGGTCACCTCGCCGGCGGCGAGGGCGGCCAGGGCGGCGGCCCGGCCGGCCGGGCGCAGCTCCACCTCGGCCGGGGGATCATGGCGTGCCATCCGGCGGGCGATCCGCGCCGCGAGGCCGCCGGCCGGCGGGGGATAGGCCAGGCGGACGGCGGCGCCCTCCGGCGACGCGAGCCGCCTCGCCTCGGCCGAGAAGGCCGCAACCGACTCCAGCAGCGCCTCGGCGTACGGCAGCAGCGCCTTGCCGGCCGGTGACAGGCGGACCTCCCGGCTGGTCCGCTCGAACAGGCGGACCCCGAGCGCGCGTTCGAGACGGCCGACGGCCTGGCTCGCGGCGGGCTGGGAGACGCCCAGCTCGGCGGCGGCGCGGGAGAAGCTGAGATGCCGGGCGACGAGGGCGAAGCAGCCGATGTCGCGCAGCGGCGGGCCGGAGTCCACGCTCCAGTATGGGGAGATCAGGCGGTCTTGCGCAGACGCAGGTGGCAGCCCGTCTGACGGTAGAACGCCAGCTGGTCGTAGTAGATCCGCCCGCTGGCGAACAGGCCGTCGTCGTCGAGCGTGTAGGCGGCCGCCGCCTGGAGGATCACGCGGCGGCCGGTGCCCATGACCTCCGCGCCGCCCGGCAGTTGCAGCACCCCGGTGTGGGTGCCACTGAACGTCCACTCTGTGATGATGGTGTCGCCGAGGGCGGCCCGCGAGGTGGTCTCGTTGTGCGTGTCGGGGAACGCCGTGAAGAGCTGCTGGTAGTACCAGCCGATCTGCTCGTGCCCCTCCAGCACCCCCGCGGGCGTGACGAACACGGCCCCCGGGCTGTAGCAGCGAAGCACTCGCTCCTCGTCCTGGGAGCTGATCGCGTCGATGAGCGCGTCGAGCAGCGCGCTGATCTCGGTCATACGCCTCCCATTCCCGTCCTGGAACTCCTACCCGCGGGAACGGGTGGCGACGCAGGCCCACAGCGCACCGGGGCGGGGGCCGTACGCTGCCCTGACGCAACGGTTGCTCGGGGAAACACGGCCATCGGCACCATCAGGCCGTCCACCTGCGGGTGGACCTGGCCGCGGTGTACCTGTCCACAGGCCACCATCTGGAGGCCGCCGAGGAGGCGCTGCCGGGCCTGGACGACGACGCCGCGGACGGCTTCACCACCCTCGACGAGATCGACGCCGCCGAAGAGGCCGCCCGTCTGCACGCCGACATCAGGTCGGCGCTCGAAGGGAACTGAAGCGGCGGCACGAGCCCCGGACCGCGCCGGTCCGAGGCTCTGCCCCGTGCGCCTAGGGGGCGCCCTTTATGTGTCGGAGGAGGTCGTCCGGCAGGTCGCCGTCCAGCAGGTGGCGGAGGGTGACCTGCTCCAGCATCGATTCGAGGCTCCGCTGGAGGGCGACCCAGACGTCCCGCAGCGGTCGGGCGTCGCCGGTGTAGGCGAGGTCGCCGGGGGCGCCGCCCTGGACGGCCGCCAGCGGGCCCTCCACCGCCCGCATCACGTCGGCGACCGAGATCGACTCGGCGGGGCGCGCCAGCCAGTAGCCGCCCTCGCATCCGCGCTGGCTGTGGACGAGCCCTGCCTGGCGCAGCGAGCCGAGCAAGCCGTTGAGGAAGGTGAGCGGGATGTCCTGGGCCCTGGCGATCGTCTCGCACTTGGTCGGGGTGTCGCCCGTCCCCGCGAGGTGGATCGCGGCGCGGACGGCGTAGTCGGAACGGGCGGAGATATTCATGACGCTCGGACGCCACGCGCCCGACGCGGCGCGCTGGGGGCGCTGGGCGGGGGTGCTTCGCCCGCCCAGCGATTCGAGGAACAGGACGATGCGGGCCGCGACGCTGCGGTGGTCCTTGTCGTTCAGCACGTCGTGCGCGCCGCCCGGGGTGACCACCAGGGTCGCGGACGGGTGCCGCCGGACGAGCGCCTTCACGGGGCGGACGGGCGCGATCATGTCGGCCTCGCCGTGCAGCACCAGGGTCGGCAGCCGCGGGAGCCGCCACGCGGGCGGCGGCGGGTCGAGCGGTTCGTCCAGGGCGCCCCAGCGGAACCCCGGGTCGCGGGACAGCAGGGCGGTGTGCACCCCGCACGCGGTCCGGGCGGTGAGCTCGGCGTCCTGGTCGAGGGGCGGGCGGTCCGGCGGGCCGAGCGGGAGGCCCGCCAGGATGAGCCCGGCGATCGCGGCCGGGCGGTGCTCGGCGAGCCGCGCCGCCGCGAGGGCGCCGCTGTCGGAGCCAGCGAGGACGCGCGGGGCCGTGTCGTCCGGCCCGAACAGGGCGCTGAGGTCGGGCGGCCCCGCGTCCAGGGCGGGGGCGACGACGGTGTAGCCGTCGCCGCTCAGGCGCTTGCCGAGCCGGTCGTACAGCCGGGGGTGCTCGCCGCGGCCGTGCAGGAGGACGACGGTGCCCCGAGAGGGGCCGCCCGGCGCCCACCGCGCCGTTTCCGGCGCGGTGGCGCGCGGGGAGTCGTCGATGGTTCGTGACATGGTGCTCCTTGCGGATCTGGGCGGTCAGGACGCGGCGTGGGCGGGGACGTCCCGCCGGGCGGCGCCCCCGACGCGCGGCAGGACGAGCTCGCCCACGCGGTACGCCTCCTCCAGTGCCGGGTAGCCGTTGAGGATCAGGGTGTCGAGCCCGGCGTCGGCGTACTCCTCGATGCGCTCGGCAACCTGCGCGTGGCTGCCGAGCAGCGCCGTCCCGCCGCCGCCGCGCACGAGCCCGATCCCGGCCCACACGTTCGGGTGGACGAGTAGGTCCTCGACGGCGCCGTGCCTGCCGCCATGCAGGCCACGGACGCGCGCCTGGCCCACCGAGTCCATGGCCTTAAGGGCCCGCTGTGTCGCGGCGACCGCCTCCGGGGTCATGGTGGCGAGGTGGCGGGCGGCCTCCGCGTAGGCCTCCCGTTCCGTCTCCCGCGTGATGACGTGCATGAACACGCCGAACCTGAGAGTCCGGCCATATGCGGCGGCGCGCTCGCGCATCTCGTCCACGCGCGTGCGGATCGCTGGCGGCGGCTCCCCGTACATGAGGTACACGTCGGCGTGGCGTGCCGCGACGTCCTTCGCGACGTCGGAGGAGCCCGCGAAGTAGATCGGCGGTCGGAGGCCGAAGTCGGCGGGCTTCTCGACGGCGTTGCGGAAGTACGGGCCCTCGTGGACGAACGGCTCGCCGCGCCACAGCAGGTCGAGGACGGTGAGGAAGTCGTCAGTCCGCCGGTAGCGGTCGTCATGGTCGAGGAAGTCGCCGTACGCGCGCTGGTCGGCGGGGCTGCCGCCAGTGGTGATGTTCAGCCGGACGCGCCCGCGGGTGGCGCGCTGCAGCGTCCCGGTCATCTGCGCGGTGATTGCCGGCAGGGTCAGGCCGGCGCGGAACGCGACGATGAACTCCAGCGTGCGCGTCTCCTGGGCGACGCTCGCGGTGGTGACGAAGGTGTCCTCGCTGCTGAATCCCGTCGGTAGGAGGACGCCGGAGAAGCCGGCCTGCTCGGCCGCGCGGCCGAGCTGGACGAGGTAGTACGGGTCGGACTCGCGGACGCGCGCGTAGAGCCCTTCCTCGGCGGTCCGCCCGGAGCGGTCGGTGCTGACGATGTTGCGACCGTCCCCGTAGGTCGGCAGGAACCAGTGGAATTCCATCGGTCGCTCCTTTCAGGCGCGGGTGTCGGCGTGGTCGGGCCTGCCGGTGACGGCGGCCAGCGTGGGCGCGTTGTCCGGTTCGGCGCCCGGCCGAGGCTCGGCGCCGGTCCCGCCGGATAGGTCAACGCCGAGGCTCAGCAGGAGGCGGTACCGCAGCGCGGCGAACTCGGGGTCGCGTGGGTCGCGTGGGCGGGGGAGGCCGACGCGGATCTCGTCGGCGATCCGGCCGCCGTCGACCAGCAGCACCCGGTCGGCCAGCAGCAACGCCTCCTCGACGTCATGCGTGACCATCAGTGTGGTGATCTCGTGGCGCCGCCACAGCCCGGCGACCTGGCGCTGCATCTTCAGGCGCGTCAGGGCGTCCAGCGCGGCGAACGGCTCATCGAGCAGCAGCAGGTCGGGCGTGCGGACGAGGGCGCGGGCGAGCGCCACGAGCTGCGCGAACTGGACGAGTTGCTGGACCTTCAGCCCGAGCGGGCTGCGGGTGATGACCTCTCGGCGCAGCTCCTCCAGGAGGCCGGGGGCGGTGAAGCGGCCGTGCTCGGCGCTGAACGTCCACCGGTCCCGGACGGCGTCGGGGACGTGGCCGAACAACGTCAGATAGGTCTCCTCGTAGGCGCCGGTGTCGGGTCCAGTGGTCACCGGGAGCCGTCCTCGATCGCGATGGCGCCGCCGAGCGCCGTCGCGCCCAGCGTGACCTGCGCGGTCTCCTCTAGCGCGACCGCGAGCCTGCTCGCCCCGGCGGCGTCGGCGCCGGTCGCCAGCACGCCGTGGTTGGCCAGCAGGACGGCGCCGCTGCGCGGGTGCGCGGTGAACGTGTCGACGATGTTGGAGACAGCCCGGCCGCTGCCCCGGGCACCGTAGGGGGCGACGGGGACGTCCTCGGACTGCCCCGCGCGCAGCAGCGACTCGTACCGCGCCGGCAGCGCCCGTCCCGCGACGGCGTATGCGGTCGCGAACGGCGAGTGGGTGTGGATGACCGAGCCTGTGCCGGGCCGGGCCCGGTAGACCTCGGTGTGCATCCGGACGATCTCCTCATTCTCGGGGGCCAGCCACCCCGCGACGAGGTCTCCGTCCAGGGTGACCACGGCGAACTCCTCCGTCCCCAGGTCACGGAGCAGTCCGCGGGAGGTCAGCAGGATGTGGCCGGGGTCGCCCGGCAGGCGGACGCTCGCGTTCCCGTGCCCGCTCTTGGACATGACGTCGGAGGTGAAGAGGTTCCGCACCGCGCCGAGCAGTGCGTCCCGCGCCGCGGTGACGCCCGGGTCCGCGAGCGGGAGGGGATCGGTGGTCTGCAGTGCCTGTGACATCTGAAGCAATCTCCGGTGACTGTCAGCACGGACGTGGTGACGGATCGAGGGCAATGGACGGCAGCGGATCGACGATGATCGCAGCAGAAGACGGCCGTATCGGCGGTCAAGGGCGCTGTATTTCTATACTAAACCAGTAGAGAATATAGAGAGTCAAGGGTGCGGCGCCGCCCGCACCCGGGGCTCGGGGCATCAGAGGGCGTGATGCGGCGGGCGTCGTCGGACGGGACGAACGCGGCGGCGCAGCATCGGGTCGCGCACCGCCGCCAGCGCGGCGGCCAGGTCCTTGACGTCGCGCAGCGCGGCCACGCCCACCACGGACGCGGCCTCCTCGCATTCGGCGCGTCGCCGGCCGTACTCGCCGCCCGTCAGGGCTGCGAGGCGCGCGTGTCGACCACCAGGAGGCTCAGCCCGGCGGCGGTCGGGTCGAACGGCACCTGGGACGAGAGCCCGCCGCGGCAGTCGAGCATGAGCGCGTGCCTGGGCCGTGCACAGAGGGGGCCGGGTGCTGGGGGTCGAGGGCACGGTACGGGACACGGCCGCCCTAGCCGGTCTCGATCTCGGCATCAAGGCGCTCGGCGCCAACGCGCGCAGGAGCGCCAAGACCGGCCAGGGAGAGATCGACGTCCCCGTGAGCTTCGGCGACGTGACCTTCGTCCCGGGCGCGTGGCTCTACAGCGAGGACGGCATCGCTGGTCAGCGACCACCGCCTCGACGCCTGAGCTTCCCCGGGCGGCTATTCGCAACGCCACCCCGGACCTGCCTGTGCGTCGCCCCCTGTGCCTCCCGCGCCTGCAGTCCGACGCGACCTGTCTGCGCGGTGCCCGAGCCTGCCTGCGCGGTGCCTACCGTGCCTCCCGCCTCACTCCCGCAGCCGCCCGGGCCCTGTCCGCACGTCGGCCCACCTCTCCGTGCCCCCGCCTCACTCGCGCGGCCGCCTGCTCCCGATCCGGTGGTAGGTGAAGGCCCAGCGGTCGGTGCCTTCTTTGCGGCGGGGGTAGCGGTCGGGGTGCTGGTAGCGGTCTCGGTTGTGGAACTGGCAGGCCGGGCCGAGGAGCTTCAGGTCCGTCAGGCCGCCGGTGCTCCAGTTGTCGGCGTGGTCGATCTGGCACATGGTCGCCGGGAGGGGGCAGCCGTCGATCCAGCACGTGGCGTACCGGGCGAAGATGGCCCGGCGTTGGGCGGGGGTGGCCAGGCGGACCTTTCGGCCCAAGTCCAGCACCTGCCCGTCGGCGTTCATGACGATCCGCACCAACGTACTGGTGCGGGCGAGCCGGTGCACGCTGGAGACGGGCAGCACCTGCCCGGTCGCCAGCAACAACCCCGGCACCATCCCCAACGATGCCCCCAACGCTGGCCTCAGCGACGCCCCGGGCGGCATGCCTGCCGACGCTCCCGGAGCTGCACCCGGCGCCGCTCCTTGCGCCGCTTCTTGGGCCGTCCCCGGTGTCCCTCGCCCGGCTCCCGGTGCTGTTCCCGATGCCCTCCCGGGTGGTGTCTCCGGCTCCGGTCCCGGCCCGCCGGGCGCCGTTCCCGATGGCCCCGGTGCCCCCGGTGTCGGCGTCGCACGCGAGCAGCGCGCCTGGCCGTCGCACGGGCACGTGCCCTGGCCATGCCGGCAGTCCCCCGCAGGCCGAGGCCCGGCGTGGGTGTGGCGTGTGGAGGCGTCCTCAGGAGGAGGATCCGGCTGCGCCGCCTCCGAGGGTGCTATGTCGCAGTCGGCAGAGGCGGTGCTCGCGGTGTCGCGCGGCACGCACTCACCGGGCCGCCGCTCACCGGTCCCGCGCTTATCGATCCCGCAGCCGCGAGACTCCTCAACGGGAAGTCCGGCCGTGGCGTTACCGGATCCAGGGGCAGGGGCAGGGGGAGGGGCGGTGGCGGGATTGGTGGCAGGGTCGGCCTCGGCTTCGCGCACGTCACCGATGCCGGCGTCTGCGGTAGCGCAAGCGTCGTCGGCGGCTGCATCTTCATCGGCACCGGTGTCCGCAGCGCCGTCGGCAGCGGCATCGCTTCCTGCACCGGTATCCGCATCGGCAGCGTCAAGCTCGTCCAGGGCGTCGGAGTCGTCGGTGCCATCCGCAGTCTTGCTCAGGGTCTCGGCGCTTCCAGTGGCGTCGTGGGAGTAGTCGCTGGTGTCTTCGGCCTCGGCGGGCGCAGGGTCGCCGGTGTCATCGGTAATCTCCGCACCGGCATCTGCCCCGGCCTCGCTGTCAGCAGGGCCGTCGGCCTCGCCAGGAGCGGGGTCGCTCGCGTTGTCGGCGGCGGTGTCTTGGGTGGCCGGGTCGGCGGGGTATGGGTCGTCGGTGGTTTCGGGGTCTGCGGTGGTTTCGGGGTCGGTGGGGAGGGATTCGGCGCTGACCACGACGAGGAGCTCGGTGACGATCTTCTGCTCCAGCAGGGCGATCAGCGCGTCGGCCTGGCGTACCGTCAGCGGGCGGTCATCCCCCTGTGCCCTCAGCTTGGCGTACGCCTGCAACAACGCCATCAACCGGGCGCCGGCCTCACGCGGCAGG